>JASGUW010000172.1 GCA_030055235.1 Bacillota bacterium | reverse complement strand
TTGTCCATTTCCCCATCCAAATGGCCAAGTTTTGGAGTTGTGTCAGCGTTTACTGACACAGCAAAGTTTTGTCATTTTCCAAGGCTCCGTGTGTCAATTTGGGGAGCCCAGTCGCCCTCTCCTTTTCACAGTTTCTGACTAACTCTCATGCGGGCGTCTGCTAACAACTTCTAATATTCTAATATGTAATACTGCACAGCCTTTTCAGAGTCTGCCGAAGCCGAGGCACTCGCAACCAGTTTCTGATAAACGTCGAAGCTTGATGTCAGCAGATTTGTTTTGGAGTGCGGAAATGCTGCCTGGAAATATGCCTCAGGCATGGAAATTACCCTCTTAACAAAGTACCGCGTTCCCCTAAATCTCTACACTGACATCCTCGGACAACTGTACTATCCAAGGGCCAACGACGCCGTTCATAGTCGTAGATAAAAACAACAGCCAAAGAACTGTGTCGAGCCAATGTAAAGCGTAGATTGCCCCTGATCAGAAACACAGTCCCCAGAGAGCCCAGTTTCCTGCCACGGCCTCAGCAATCCCCAGAGAGTTCAGTCTTCTGCCACGGTCTCAGCAGCACCGCCACCAGTTGCAGTCCCGCCGCCGCCCGCCACCGCCGCACTGCCGCCGCAGCCCTGCTCCCAGACGCCCACGCCACGGGCGAGCAGCAGCGCCAGCACCGGCACACTCTGCCGCGTATCCAGCAGCGGCGTCGCCAGACAGCCAAGCAGAACCAGCGGAGTCAGAATCACGATAACGCGGTCTTTCGAACCCAGGCCCAGCCAGTAAAGGCGGGCATAGAACACAACATAGGCCAGAGCGGCGACAATCCCACCGTTGTGCAGAACTTTGTTGATCTGGCTGTCGCCAAGAAACTCGCCCGCCACAGCGAGCGGTCCGACACCAAAAACCGGATGCTCAAAAAACTGCAGCAGCGCCGAAATCAAAATGCCGCCGTCACGCGGAGGGCGATCGATGTTGATCATATCGGTCGGCAGGCCGTAGCGCGTTTCGAGCGACCCAAACGGATTGATCAGAAAACCGTAGTAGTAGGCGCGCGCCCCGGGCTGCCACGAAGGAATCAGAAACCAGGTGATAAAGTAGGCAAAAAAGGCGACAACCGCCATGACCGCCAGCGGCCGGGCAAGCTCGCTGACAGAGCGGCGCCAGGCGGCTCTGAAGTCACCGTCAAGCCTCAGCTTGCCAGCACCGGTGCCCCCATCCAGGCGCCGCCGCAGCACCAGCAGGGGCGGCAGCAGCAGCAGGCTGTACAGCAGCATGAACGGCACGCCGATGATGACGGATTTGGCAAAGGCGAAGATGCCCAGACTGATGGAAAGTCCCAGCAGAGGCAGGGCAAGAAGCCGCTGTCTGCGCACCGGCACCGGGTCGGACACGGTCGGTCGGATGATGATGGCCGCCAGCACGCCGATACTCAAAAGCAGACTGGTGCCAAAAATGGTCGGCGAATAGAAGGGGCCGAAGCTGCGTGAAAAGACACCCTCCTCCTGCATGGCCAGAAGCGGCGCCTGATGGCTGTCCGTCTGGTAGAGCTGCCAGGTCAGCGGCCAGCCGATCTGATAAAACCCACGCTGCAGCACAGAAAACACCAGGCCGGTCACCACCAGCGCCACCGTCAGGCCCAGCATCGTCTCCAGCTGGCGCGCCGCCGGCAGCCGCAGCAGCAGCAGGGCCAGCAACAAAAGCAGCAGCCAGACATTGGCATAGCCCACCATGATGGAGAAGAACGCTTTCCAGCCTTCATTTCCATTGAATGCAAAGCCCGCGCCGTAACAGAGCGCCACGACCGCCATCATGGCAACATAGCCGCCAAGCGGCGCCCTGGGGGAAAAGCGCTCCCGCCATCTTCCCCGCCCTTCGCCGTCCAGCAGCACCAGTACCAGCAGGAGCAGTGTCAGCGGATAGGTCGGATTGATTGCCCGTCCCGAAGGCAGAACCAGGCTCGGCGCTGCCAGGCAGTAAAAACCCGCCATTCCAACCGCCCAGTCCGGACGGCGGCGCAGCCAGGCGGCGGCAATGGCCAGCAGCCACGGCATCAGGATGAGATTATTCAGCATGGTGTCCTCCCGGCGGCCCGCTTCTCAGCCGGCGCCCAACAAACTGCCACAGTTCCCGGATTTCCCGGCGCAGCAGAAACAGCGCGGCCCCGCCCCCCAGAGCGACGGCGACGAAGCTGTCGACCGTCCCTGTCCGGTGATAGAAAAGCAGTGTCAGGAGCCCATAAATAAGAACGATAAAGATAAGGTCCCGCCACCCCGGCTGAACCCGTACGGAAGACTGGATCAGGATCAGGCGGTAGGCGAAGTTGGCCAGAAAACCGATGGCCAGCGCCACACTGGCCGCCTGCAGACCGATCAGCGGATAGAGCACGAGCATGGCAGCGACATTGACCACGGCTCCCAGCAGCGTCGAGTAGAAGAGCTGCTCCGTTCTCTTCTCGGCGCTGAAGAGATGACCCATGAAGTTGGCGACCGCCGACAGGGCGATCGCCAGCAGGGCCGCCGGCACCAGCGCACTGGTCTCGGCACCGTAATGGCGGCGGTCGACAAGCAGGTGAAAGACATGGCGTGTCAGCGGCAACAGGCAGAGCAGGGCACCGCCGAGCACACGGATGTAGCGGCGCAGGGTCCGGCCATACATTTCACCGCGCTCCTCCTCCCGGCTGAGGGCGAAGGCCGTCTCCTGCCAGGCCAGCGAAAAGACGGTGATAAAGAGGTTGACAAACATGCCCATGCGGTTGGCCGCCGTCAGGCGGCTCAGGGCGATCTCGCCGGCTACACGGGAGATATAGAACTCGTTGAACTTGGACAGGGCGAAAAAGGCGGTGGCATTGACGGCCAGCGGCAGGCAGAAGCGCGCCAGCTGGCGGACACGGGCAGCTGAAACATGGGAGCGGCGCAGGCCGCGCAGCAGGCCGGTTCGACTCTCGTAGACGACCACGGAGAGAGCCGCCGCCAGCACCGCCGACCAGATCATGGCCATGCCGCCCAGGCGGAAGACCGTAAGGAAGAGGATCTGCGACAGGCCCAGGACCAGCGACGACAGGATGCCGACCGCCGCAAACAGGCGATTCAGGCCCAGGCCGCGGCTGGCAAACTGATAGAGAAGATCAAAGAGGGTGACGATGCCCATCAGGAGGAGGGGGCCGTAGAGCTGGGTGCTGTCGCTGACGTAAAGGACCAGGGCCAGGGAGATGAGAAAGAGCGGGCTGAGGATCAGAGACAGGGCCAGGGCATTGGCGAAGACGCGGGGCTTCTCCCCTTCTTCCTCGTCAAACATGAAGCGCAAAAGGCCGCTCCAGACCTCAAAGAAGGCGATCGAAACAAGCTGCGGCAGAATCGAGGTCGCCAGTGCGTAGGAGCCGAAGCTCACGGGCTCGATGAGGCCGGTCTGCAGGCGTGACAGCAGCAGGGTAATGAGCTTGGTCGCAATGTTGCCGATGAAATAGATCAGCATCCGGCGGGCCAGCCCGGTGCCGGAGCCCTCCCGCCTGCTCATGGCGTCAGAATGTCGGGCCCGAGCACAGCTGCCCAGACCCGGGTGTCAATCAGCAGACAGCGCAGTCGATGGCCGCGCCGCGACGCCTGGGACGGCAGTTCCTGCCAGGCCCCGAAGAGCGACTCCAGCTGCCCCTCGACATCGGCCGGCCCCTGCACGGTGAGCCCGGCAAATTCCAGGTCCCGAGACGGCATGAGGCCGCGGCGCCGCAGATAGGAAGAGGTCAGATCCGCACGGGCGGAGGGGAAGGCGATCACGAGCTCGCTCTCCTCATCACGGCAGGCCGTCATGGCCCGCAGGCAGTCGGACCAGAGCCGCCCGGGACTGCGCCGGGCCAGCCGCTCATAAACGAGCTGCAGCAGGCGCCGCTCCGAGCGATAACCCTCAAAGCGGACCCGCCGCGGGAAGTGCGTCAAAAGAAAACGAAGCAGCTGCCGGCGCTGCCCCCACTTCCCCCGGGGCACATTGTCAAGCGGAAAAATATCAAGAAAGATTCCGTCCTTCCCGTCCGCCGGCGTCTCGGAACGCGGCGGCAGACCGAATTCCTGAAAGCGGGTGTGACGGCAGCGGATTTTGGCATAGGGACGCGGGACGGAAAGGTCCTCCCCCGCATCTTCGACAAGATAGAGCTCGGGGTCCAGATCCCGGCGCAGCGCGGCCAGCAGGCGCTCATAATCGCGGCGCAGGACACCAACGTCAATATCGTCATCCCAGGGGATGAAGCCCCCGTGTCGCCGGGCGCCCAGCAGGGTGCCGAAGATCAGGCAGTACTGGATGTCCGCCTCCCGCGCCGTCCGGTCGAGCACGGCCAGCATCTCCCTCTGCAGGGCCTGCACCGCCCGCATCCAGACGGAGCCGGCAGGCAGATAAAAACCATCAGGGTCGCTGCGGACCAGCGTATCAAAGCCGCTTGTCTCTTGACTCATAGCTTATTACGGTAGCAGATCCAGCGGCGGCTCGTCAAACCACCAGTCACTGTAGTCGGCCGGCGGGCAGGGCAGGAACGAGTCGCCCAGGCGACAGGCAGCGGGAAAATCCTGCGGCAGGCCGCGGTCATCGAGCAGCAGCCAGCCGCCGGCGGCAAGCTCCGCAGGAGCGGGGAGCGGGTCTGCGGCGGTCGTGTTTTCGAGTTTTGCAAAGATCGTACCACGGCGCTCAAACGCCGCCGCCAGCCGTTCACGACCGCGCTCGCCCTCCGCCGCTGTATCCACGTCGTCCGACGGCAGCAGCAGCGCCCAGATCCGGGCCTGCGCCCGCCGCAGCCGCAGCTCCAGCACCCCGCGTTCCAGGCGGGCGGCAGCTCCGCCGGGCGCCGGGGGATCGACGAGCAGCAGGCGCAGGAAGATGCCCTGATGGCAGTCAAGCGTGGCGCGCTGCGGCTCCTCCAGTGTCGTCCCGTCCAGGACCAGGCGCGGATGGGGGTCGGGATCCCCAGGCTCCGAGCCCGGCAGGATGAGGCGCGCCGCCGTAGCGGTCAGGCGGTCCTCCAGCGGCGCCAGCAGGCGGGGAAAAGCGCCGCGTTCCAGGAGCAGACCGCTGTCAAAGGGGCCCGAGCCCGGGCGCGCCTGAAGCCAGTACCAGGACAGCCCGGCCTCCGCGGCCGCCTCTGTCGCCAGCTCAAAGAGCCGCCGCCTGAGCGCTTCCACCGCCGCCGGCAGGACCCCCTCCGTCATGCTTCGACCGCCGCCGCCATACCGGCTTCCAGGCCGCTGCAGAAGGCAAAGTGCAGGTTGTAGCCACCGCAGCGGCCGTGGACATCAAGGACTTCTCCACAGAAGAAAAGGCCGGGATTTCGAATGGAGGCAAAGCCCGTCTCCGCCAGCCGGTCCAGCCGGACGCCGCCGATGGTCAGCTGCGCCTCAGCGTCGCTCAGCGTGCCGTTCACGGTCACCGGGCAGGCCTTGAGCAGACCGGCAAAGTCCGTCACCGTCCTGAAGTCAAGCTCCCCCACCCGCAGCGCACTGTCACAGGGCTCAGCGGCGGCAGACGGGCGCCGCCGGCGGCCCTTCCGCCCGGCAGGCACTGCAACAGCAGGAGGCCCACCGGCCGCCTCCCGGCCCCCGAGCTCCGGACGGGCGGCGACCAGACGCTGCCAGAGAATCCGGCCCAGTCTCAGGTCGACCAGACCGGCGGACAGGCGGGAAGCGGGCGTCTGAGGCAGCCGGGCGCGGCGGCGCCAGAGCAGGTCGCGGACGGCCTCCTGGTCCAGATCGGGGCAAAAATCGAGCCTGATCTCAAGCCCGGCGGCCGGCAGCGGCGCCAGTGCAGAAGCCAGCTCCATGGCGACAATCCCCGACAGACCGTAGTCGGTAAAGAGCAGTTCGCCCCGTTCCCGGATTCCGTCTGCGCTGAGCGCGGCGTCCAGGCGCAGGCCCCCGAGCTGCTGCAGGTCCCGGTCCGCCGTCGTCAGCGGCACCAGGCCGGGATAGAGCTCCGTCACGCTCTCGCCGAGCGCGCGCGCCCACTCAGAGGCGGAGCCGTCCGCGCCCAGGCCGGGGACGGCACGGCCGCCGCCGGCGATGATGAGGCGGTCACATAGCAGAGCTTCGCCTTCAGAAACCCGCACCATAAAGCCGCCCTGCGGCAGAGCCTCCACGCCCAGCACTCGCAGCTGACAGCGCAGGTCAACCGCGGCCGCCGCCAGCAGTTCCTCCAGCCAGGAGACAAGGGTCTCCGCCCGCCTGGAGGCCGGGTAGACCCGTCCCTCCTCGAGATGGCAGGAAAAGCCCATGTCGTCGAGCTTTTCTTTGATACGCGCGAAGGGCCAGACCGCCGTCAGACGATCGCGGCGCGCCTTTGCCTCCTCTGTCTCGACCAGAGAGGCATAGGCGTCCGGGCAGATATCCAGATTGCTGAAATTGCAGCGGCCGTTGCCGGTGGCCAGGAGCTTGCGGCCGATGCGGCGATTGCGCTCGACCAGCACGATATCGCGCCCGGCCAGCCCCGCCTCCCGGGCGGCCAGGGCGGCGGCGACGCCCGCCGGTCCGGCGCCCAGAATGAGCAGCGGGATGCGCCGCAGCCGGGCCAGCGCCCGGGCCTTTTCAAAACGGCTGGGGATCAGGCCAAAGCGTTTCAGGCTCTGCCCCAAAGCCTCCAGCTCACGGTCGGTGACTTCTGGCTCCGGCGCCTCCCGGCTGACTTCAAGTTCAACAATCGCAATGTTCTCAGAAGCCCTGCTGCCTGAGAGCTCACCCAGGTCCAGACTCAGGGCAAAGGCGGAGCCGCTGCCGCTTGAGAAACGGGCTTCGTGGCGGGTAAAGCGGGCGCGCCCCCGCGCCGCGAGCGGCAGCCGGGCCAAAAGCTGCGGCAGTTCGGGCGTAAAGGGAGCGAAGTCAAAGGACCCGAGCTCCTCCCGCAGGCGCTCCAGATCGCGCGGCTCGGCGGGATCCAGCCAGCTGTCCAGGTGCTTTTCCGCCTCCGGACGCAGGCTGACGCCCAGCCCACTGCCGAGCGCATCAGGCTCCGACGGCCCCTTCAGGCAGAGACGGATCCGCCGGCCCTCCCGGCGCAGGCGCAGGCTGATGAAGCGCCTGCCGAGCTCCTCGTCAGGGCTGTCCAGATAGAGGGCGTCATAGTCCTCACTGCGGCAATCCGCCGGGCCGGCAGCTTCCAGCACGTTCAGGCAAAGGCGGGCCAGCTCTTCAAGCAGGCGGCGTGCCTCCTCCTGGGAAGCGGGGCCGAGCTGCGGCGGCAGAGAGAATTTCAGTTCACGTTCCAGCATCAGTCAAGCACAATCCGGCGCAGTTCGGTGGCGGTCAGCACATAGACCGTGCCGTCCGCGAAGAGGCGGGTGGAAAGAATGTCACTGTAGAGTTCGTGGCGCTCGAGCTTCCTGCCGTCGCGGCCGAAGTCCAGAAGCGCGGTGCCCTCCGTCATGATCGCCCGCGACCCGGCCGCCTGGAGGTCCTTCGCCTGCTCCGAAAGAGCGATGCCCTCCGTCACCTGGCCGTCCAGGGAAATGCGCCAGTAGCAGCGTGGGCCCCCGACACTGGAGCGGGCGACCGCATGGACGACATCCCCCGCCGTGGCGAAGGCGTCAAAGGCGGCCTGAGACCAGATCGGGACGAGCTGCCGCTCTTTTTCCAGCAGCAGTTCGGTGCGCGAAGCACAAAGCAGACTGCCGTCCAGGGCGCGGCCGGCCCAGACCAGCACGCCTGCCCCCGGCGGTTCATAGCTCAGCAGGCGCTGGCCCAGGTCCTGATCCGCCAGGCTGAAGCGGCCGACAACCGCCTGTGCCTCAGAGGTGCCGGTATTGATCAGCAGGGCATCCAGGTAGCGGTCGGAACTGTCAAAAAGCATCTGGATCACATAGCCGGACGCAACGACGTCGCGCGCGGTCCAGTCAATAAGATGGCTGCCGTCGTGGTCGATCACGCGCAGCAGGCCGGTGCTGTCGGCGCTGTCCATCAGCAGGGCCACACGGCCCTCGTCACTCAGGCTGTAGCCGACGATGGGATCTTCGACCAGGCCCTGCAGGCGCTCGCCTATGCTGTCCCAGACAGCATAGCGGTAGGCGCCGGAGCCGGTAATCAGGGCCAGATCGCCGGCCAGACAGACATCCACCTCCGGCAGGGAGAGCTCGGTCTCCGCGATCACGCGGCCCGCCGGCGTCAGCAGGCGCAGCTGCTGGCCGTCGGCAAACAGCAGCTGCTCCGGCGTGAGAACCCAGAGCTTGCCCGCATCCAGGCCCAGGCTGTCCAGTTCCAGCACGAGCTCACCGGCCGGCCGGCCGGCGGCGCGCTCTTCGGCTGTCAGGGGCTCCCCCGCCCCCGGCCGCGGCTCCTGGCTGCCGAAACGCAAAAGCAGCAGAACGACAAAGAGCAGCAAAACAAAGGCGGCGAGGAAGAGGATGGGCCCCCTGCCCACCCCGCCCCGCCGCCTGTCAGGCCTTGGTCTCTTACTCGGATTCGTCTTCGGCCGGGAAGTCATAGACGCCGTCCGTCTGCTTTTCCATCGCCGTCTCAAGGCGCTGGAAGCGCTGCAGAATGCCCAGCTTGTCGATATTTGTGGTTTCGTTGTCGACGTTCAGCCGCAGCGCATAGAAGCCGCTGTAGACGCCGTCGCGGAAAATATAGAGCGTCGTCTCATCCCGCGGCACCAGTTCGATCGACCAGTGTTCGGGATTTTCCCCGCGCTCGGTCATCGTAATGGTGAATTCCGGCTCCAGCTGCGGCTCGGCCTCATAATCCGTGCCGTTGATGAAGATGCCGATAAGGCCCTGATAGAGCAGGCGGAAATAGGACTTCTTCGACGAGTCGACCACGGTCGCATCCTGGCCGTCCAGGGTATAGGACTCGACCAGCGTATCGTCCGCCTTCTTTTCATCGGGCGAAGGATGGAAGATCGTGCAGACATGCCGTCCTTCAGGTGACTCAAAGGTTGCCTCGGCAATTTCAGTGATGTTCCTGATCATGGCGAAGGTCTCAAAGAACTTAAGCCAGGGGCGCTCCAGCATGGTGACCGCAGTGGTGCTGACCCGGTAGAGGCCCGGCCGGTCGCTCAGGCTGACATAGCGCTCCTTGTCCCCGCAGACATTGCCGAAGGAGATGGTCACCAGATTGTTCGCCTGTCCGATACTGAAGGCGAAGTCCGGTTCGTCCAGCCCATAGGCGGCCGGGTCGTCGATCTCCAGGGCAAGAACCTCACTGGCTGTCAGTCCGGCCAGCTCGCTCACCAGCTTGTTGAGGTCGTCGTTGTTGCCGACCCAGCTCACCGGCTTGTCGATGCGCCAGGTCTGCATGGCCGCCGCCTGCTGGGGATCCATGGTCTCAGCTGTCGTGCCGTCGGCCGCCGGGGCGGGCGTCGGAGTCGGGGTCACGCCGAGTTCTTCCGGCGTCTCCACATGGGCGGCGAGCACGGCCGGGTCAGCCGCGCGCTGGATGCGCAGTTCGGAGATCTCCAGCAGCTCGAAGGGTTTGAGATCCAGGGAGACGAAATCCGTCGCGTCAAAGTTGATCTTGTTTTCCAGGCCCGTGACCGAATAGACCCGGTCACTGTCGGGCGTCCTGACATAGATCTGGCTCTCATCCGCCGCCAGCGGGTTGCCGAGCAGCAGTTCAATTGTGTCGCCTTCTTTCAGCACATAACGGATGCTGGTCTGGGGATCGGCCAGGCCGTAGGCAGCCAGGTCCTCTGCCTCTTCGACCGCCACCCGGGTGGCGGTCACGTTGAGCAGGGCGCGGGCCAGGGTGCTGACGCGGTCCTGGTCCTGATCCAGGCCGGCCGGCTCCTTGAGGATGAAGTGGGTGGCGGCAGCAGAGCTGTCGCCGGCTACCGTTACCGACTCGAAGACATAGGAACCGGAGGCATTATGGACTTCCAGGCGCTTCAGTTTGTCGGCCGTGACGCGCGCCAGCGCCAGCGGGTTCTTCGTCGTTTCTCCGATGCTCGTGGCGCTCGTGCCGGCTGTCTCAGCGGCCCCGCTGAAACGCCAGAAGACCAGTACGCCGACCAGGAGCAGGAGAATGGCGGATAGGACGATCAGTTTGCGATTTGCTTTCATCAGTTCCGGGCTCCATTACAGGTGCTTGCGGCGGCGGTAGACAATGATCGCCGCCAGCAGCAGCAGCAGCGGCAGGACGACCGCCGTCCCGATGGCCGCGGCGTAGATTGGCGTCGTGGAGCCGGAATGCTGGATCTTATAGCTGGCCAGCTGCTTGGTCGGGATGACCAGCTTGTTGACGTCGGTCTGCCCCTGACTCAGCCAGTCGAGCGACAGATAGGTCAGCATGTAGTTGTAGGCCTGGAAGCCGACGACACCGAAGGTCTGGTCACTGAATACGGAGGACGAGCCGAAGACGACCGCCCGGGAGCTGTGCTTGACGTTGGTGCCGTCCATGTAGCCCTGCGTGTCGCTCATGACAGCCAGGTTCTGGACACCTTCGGGACTGGTTTTGGCGGGGTTGCCGCCCTCTTCAAGCACGGCCTTGTCACTGGTTTTTAATAGTTGCGAAGTCGTAATCCAGTCGACCGGATTCTGGAGGATCTTGACTCCGGCGGCCTCTGAAATCAGGGTTTCCGGGACGCTTTCGGTCGTAATGTCGTTCTTCGGCGCTCTGGCCAGAATGTATGTCGGGTAGTTCGGCAGGTGCAGCGACGAGTCCCCCTCACGGACGCGGTCACGGGTCAGTTCGAGGTTGAACTCCTGCAGCACGCGGTTCAGGTTGCTGAAGTCGAGCCCGGTAAAGGCGCCCGGGGCGACCAGGATGCTGCCGCCGGTTTTCACCCAGGCAATGATGCGGTCGGCTTCGGGGCTGGTGATATCCGTGGTCGGGGCCAGGATCAGGAGAACGGCGGCATCCTCCGGCACTTTCTCCATGGTCAGGAGGTTGACGTCGCTGACGTCAAAGCCATTGGCGTCCATCAGGCCGCCGAGAACGGTAAATTCGCCTGTAAGCTCCGGCTCACCGTGCCCGGTCAGGCGGTAGACGGTCGGCACAATGTCGAGTGTCACGTAATTGATGGCGCCGGAGAAGGCGTTTTCGGCCGAATAGCCCTTCATCACCGTCTGCAGTGTCTGCTGATTGAGCTGGGTGGCAACCAGATCCTGCTGTGTCAGCACGCGCATGCGCCCGTTTTCACGGTTCTGGACAACAAACTGGCGCTCTGTCAGCTGGTGCAGCGACTGCGGGTCCAGGCGGCTGATGACGGTCGGGTCGGCAACCGGATCGGCATACTCGACCTTGATGTGGCCGCCGCTGCGGTTGACGTAGTCCGTCAGCAGCTGGGGCACAAAGGAAAGCGTATTGTGGTTCAGCAGATCTTCCTCGCGGCCCAGATAGCTGATGTACACATCCTCTTCCAGACGCCCCAGCAGTTCCTGGGTCTTCTCACCGATGGACATCAGGCGGTTCTGGGTCAGGTCCCAGCTCAGGCGGTTACCGACTACCGTTTCCAGGACCACGTTGACCAGGATGACGATGGCCAGGACGACGAGCGTCGTCACCAGGCTGATGCGGCCCAGGCGGCGGCTGCGGCGGTCGATGAGGCGTTTGGGGGCGCGGCGCCGGGATGAGGCTGCCGGCGGAGTGGCCGGCGGAGTGGCCGGAGGAGTGGCCGGGGCGGCCTGCTCCTTGTCGGTCGTCACGCTGTTCTTCGCATTCATATCATTCATATCTGTCATATCCATATCCTTCCCCTCTGCCCGCTCAGCTCTGTGTCCAGCGGCGGCGCTCAAGCACCTGAACCGTCAGGTAGAGGAAAAGCAGGGTGAAGCTGATGAGGAACACGATTGGTGTCAGGCGGAAAATGCCGCTGGCGAAATCCACCAGGCGCGTGGCCGGATTGATCCAGGTGACGGCGGCGGTAACTGCCTGACCGGCGGCCGCTTCCTGGCGTGCCGAAAGCAGGTTGAGGAAGTCGAGGTTCTGCAGAATCGTGGTCGTGAAGTTGCCCAGCAGAGAGGCAATGGCATCCAGCAGCATGAAGCCGATGAAGATGACCACCGAAACTATGGCCGCAATGATCTGGTTGGAGGTCATGCTTGAAATCAGGACACCAATGGAGATGTAGACGGCGCCGGAGAGGATGAAACCGACATAGGTGCCGAGCAGCAGGACGTCCACCGTTCCCTGCAGCAGAACCGTGATGACGACGTGAATCAGGGTCGTCGCCGTCATGATAAGGAAGAGCGTCAGGGCGGCCAGGTACTTCCCGATGACAATCTGCGGGGTGGTAATGGGCGCGGTGAAGAGCAGGATCTCCGTCCCACTGCGGCGCTCTTCGGCGAAGGTCTTCATCGTCAGGATGGGAATCAGGACGAAGAAGAGGCCCTGCATGAAGTTGAGTTCCGTGGCGATATTGGCGTAGTAGCCGAGCAGATTGACAGCAAAGTAGAGGCTGCTGACAAAGACAAAGATGGCGAGCAGGACATAGCCGATGGGGGACTTGAAATAGGCGTTCAGTTCGCGCCGGTAGATGGCCTGGATCTTCTTCATTATTCTCTCCCTTCCGTAGGCACGTGGACATTGCCGGTCACCTGCAGGAAGACATCTTCAAGCGTCGCCTCAAGTCCATGGGTGTCCAGAATGGGCCAGGTGTTGCGTGCCATCTCATAGAAGACCTGGCGGCGCACATCCGTGTCGGGCGCACTTTCGTAGGTCAGGGTGACGATGCCGTCCTTTTCGCGCAGGACAGTGGCGTCGATGATGCCGGGGATGACGCGCAGGCGCTGGACGATGTCGCGGGCCGGTCCTTCGACGGTCAGTTCCATCTCACGGGTGGCGCGGGAGCGGTCGTTCAGGGTGGCAATGTCGTCAAGGGCGACAATCCGACCGCGGTTGATGATGACCACGCGGTCGCAGATGGCGCTGACTTCCGGCAGGATATGTGAGCTCAGGATGATCGTGTGATCCTTCCCCAGATCACGGATGGTGTTGCGGATTTCAATGATCTGCTTGGGGTCGAGACCCACGGTGGGTTCATCCAGAACCAGCACTTCCGGATGGCCCAGCAGGGCCTGGGCGATGCCGACGCGCTGGCGGTAGCCCTTCGAGAGGTTGCCGACCAGACGGTGGGAGACATCCGTGATCCTAACAAGCCGCATGGCCTCCGCGATCTCGGCGGCGCGGCCGCGGCGCGGCACTCCCTTGAGATCGGCGACAAAACTCAGATACTCCATCACGGTCATGTCGACATAGAGCGGCGGTGCTTCCGGCAGATAGCCGATGCGGCGCTTGGCCTCCAGCGGCTCCTCCAGAATGTCGCGGCCGTCAATCGTGACGACACCACTGCTGGCGGAGATGTAGCCGGTCAGGATGTTCATCGTGGTCGTTTTCCCGGCACCGTTCGGCCCCAGAAAACCCAGGATCTCCCCCTTCTCAACGCGGAAGCTGACATCGTCGACGGCGATAATATCGCCGTAATGCTTCGACAGATTTTGAATTTCTATCATTCCCTACCTCCTCAAGGCGCAACAAGTCATTATAGGCAAACGGAACTTAAACGGAACTGAAACAAGGGCGAGGCTTTGTACTCAGCTGAAACGGGCCCGGAAGGCTTCGCGCCCGTCGGCCAGACGGCCGACAACGATGAGCGGCAGCTCGCCCTCTCCTGCCGTCTCGGCAAAAAGCAGCACTTCGTCGTAGAGACCCACCTCTGCCAGGAAATTGATGTCAAAGCGCCGCCAGCTGACAGGCGTCCGCCGCTCCCGGCCCAGACGGGCCCAGAGGGCATCCAGGCTCCAGGCTGCGTAGCGGGTGTGATTGACATGGCCGTTGCGGTCCTGATCGCTCAGGCCGGGCGTGTAGCGCAGCACTGCCTCTTCGTTGTCCGGACGTGCCAGACGAAAGCGCAGCTTTTCGGCCTCTATCGCCGGTTTCCAGGGGCCGCTTGTGTAGCCCAGTGCCTCCAGATCGCCGAGCGTGTCCGGGCGGCGCGGGCGGTGGCTGTCCTGCTCGGCCAGGAACCAGGCCGAATTCGCGACGCCGACCACCGTTCCGTCAGACCGCTCAAAGCGAAACTGGCGGTCAAAATACAGGTGGGTGATGTGGTTGCACCAGGTGCGGATGTTGACCGTGTCGCGCCAGCGGAAGTTTTCGTCCAGGCGCAGGGAGATGCGCGACACCAGCCAGCGCAGATTCAGGGGGTCCAGCTGCACATAGCCGAGCTCCAGCTTAAGCGCGTCGAAGGTCGCGGCCTCCTGCATCATGGAGATGAGGGCGGCGACATCCAGGCGATCCCAGGGATCGGTATCGACGTTGCGGACGGCGAACTGCCAGGAGCGGGCGCTGTCGGGACCTGTGGTAGGGCTTTGCATGGAAAAAGACCTAGAGACCCGTCATGCGGTTGTAGCGCACGCGGCTCGGGTTGAAGCGATGCATGGCCCGGATGACGCGCTCTTCCGGAGAAATCAGGGTGAGCTGGCGCTGGCCCTTGAACTGGCTGATGATGAACCAGTTTTTGGGGTCTCCGGGCTTCACCGTATAGTCACGTGTCTGCATTTTCTGACTCTCAGCCTGACGATACTCGTCGCTGGAGCAGCTCGCCATCACCTCAATCTCCTTCCCTTTTACCTGGAAGCTGCGGCGGCGGCGGCGCCGGGCGATGACCGTGTCGATGTCGAGATCGCCGTTGGTGACGACATACTCGTATTCACGGCTCTGTGACGTGATCGCGTACCAGGCGCCCCAGGCTCCGCCGAAAACGATGAGCGGCAGCAGGAAAGCGATGTACTGGACAAACACCAGAGCCAGATAGACGAGAAGCAGATAGGCAAAGATAATCCCGACTGTCTGCATCCAGTCAGTCGGGCGGCGGCGCGGGCGCACGAGTACTTCGATGAAGCTCTCATGGTCTTCGCGGGAATACTGGGCGTAGGCGCGGCTGAGAGCCGAAGCCGCCTCTTCCTCCGTCACCTGCTCCACCGGAGCGGCCGCGCGCACAGCCTCCTGTTCGGCTTCTTCCATAGCGCGGCGCGCTTCTATCGCCTCAACAGTCTTCTGGCTCAGCGGCTCGGGAGCGCTCGGCTCTTTCGTCTTTTTCTTATTCAAATCTAAGCGCATGGTACTACCTCCGCGTCACGCAGCCGCCCGTCTGACAGCCACGGCGATCTTTTGAACCCAAATAGTCTATCACAGAGCTTCCTCCATGCTGTCAGGGGAACATAAGCGCTGCAAATAATGAGTATAGCGCTCAGAGGCCTGAAGCTGACATGCTTTTCCGACTTCAAGTTCCCGATTTCAGGGTGCATATCAAATTCGTCGTGACAGGCTGGGATTGTTCCGATCTTTTTAAGACACCCTTCAAACACCCGGAAACTCACAGCTCGGGCGTGACATGCAGTTGGCGCATACGTGCCCTTGTCTTTTCTGTGACAGTCGCTGCTGTTGGCACCGAGCGCAGATTGAAAGAAAAGAAATGAAAAGCGGCGGCGAGCGGCGAGGGTGATTAGCACAAGCTGGTTCGTTCGAAGAAGAAAATGACTGGAACCAGGCTTTTGTTGCCAGGAAGAAGCAAGTTCAGCTGACCCAAGCACTCCTATCCTGCTCCTGCGCGTTGTGGGCGACTCTCCGTGGTCAAAATGATGAGAAATACAAAATCCTTTTTGTAAAACTCTCGATCTTGACCAGAAACAGGAGCTTCGTGGTCAAGATGAAGAGAAATACAAAATCCTTTTTGTAAAACTCGCGATCTTGACCTTGCACGTCGTGCACGGCTTCTTTAGTGGTCAAAGCAGCCTGATATCCAAATCGTTTTTTTGGATTACACGTTGTTTTGACCAGAATCGGGACCTTTGTGGTCAAAGCAGCCTGATATCCAAATCGTTTTTTGGATTACACGTTGTTTTGACCAGAATCAGGCTCTTTGTGGTCAAAGTAGCCTGATATCCACATCGCTTTTTGGATTACACGCTATTTTGGCCAGAATCGGGGCCTTTGTGGTCAAAGTAGCCTGATATCCAAATCAATTTTTGGATTACACGCTATTTTGGCCAGGATCGGGGCCTTTGTGGTCAAAGTAGCCTGATATCCAAATCGCTTTTTGGATTACACGCTGTTTTGGTCAGAATCGGGTCCTTCGTGGTCAAAGTAGCCTGATATCCAAATCAATTTTTGGATTACACGCTGTTTTGATCCTGCGTGCCGTACAGCGGCGCGCGCGTGCCGTGCAGCAGCGCGCGCGTCCCTTGCCTGCCGTCCGCTTGATGTGTTCACCCGCGTCCCGACATGCTAACGTGCACTCTCGCCTTTTCCTCATTATCGCTTCTGTAGACTCTGGGCGCAGATTGAAAGAAAGAAATGAAAAGCGGCGGCAATCTGCGGTCAGGATAGCCTGAAATGGCAATCGGATTTGCCACTCCACGCTGTTTTGACCAGAAACAGGCCGTCCGTGGTCAAGATGGGCTGAAATGGCAATCGGATTTGACATTCCACGCTGTTTTGACAAGAATCAGGCTCTTCGTGGTCAAGATAGGCTGAAATGGCAATCGGATTTGCCATTCCACGCTGTTTTGACCAGAAACAGGCTCTTCGTGGTCAAGATAGGCTGAAATGGCAATCATATTTGCCATTTCACGTTGTTTTGACCACCAGAAACCGGCCTGCAGCTTTTCTTCCCTGCCAGTTGGCATCCTTTGGCATGCTTACCCACATCCTGGCACTCTTGACATACCCTCCCCAACTTTAATTAGTAAAGTATGCCGCAGGGGAGAATTTCGTCCTGAGTGCTATTTTCGTGCGCAAGTTAAGTTTCCCTATTATGTCGATTCTTCCCTACGTCAGTCTTATGCAGCAGGCAGCATTAAATAACAAACCAAGGCTCCGGACTCTGTAGACCCGAGCAGCACTTATTCGTCGTTTAGCAGGAGCGTACCAGTTCCTCCAGTCACTAACTCAAAAATCTCAGACATCCACGCACACTGCACCTGCGACATCCACGCACGCTGCATCCGCGCCTTCCATGCTTGCCGCCGCACGCCGCCGCCCACGCGCTGGCGGCCTTCATTTTCATTCCTTTCGCACCCAGGCGCGATCCCGGCTGCGAAAACGCGCGTTGATCAGCTGGACGCCGAGCAGAATCAGCGCCAGCGACAGCAGCATCAGCGGGTTGAGCAGCGACTCGCCGAGCAGAATCCCCGAAAAGAGAACGCCGAAGATCGGGATCAGGGCCAGCAGCGAAGCCATCTGCGAAAGCGGGCGCCGCTTCAGCAGCCAGGTCCAGACATTGAACGCGATGACCGACAGCAGGCCCAGGTACATGAGCAAAAGCCAGGCAGCGGGGCGTGTCGGCTGCAGGCGGCCGCCCGCGGCCAGTCCAATGACAAGCGACCAGGTCCCGCCCGTACCAAGTTTCCAGCCGGTCAGCACCAGTGGGTCAATCTCCGCCGCCAGACGCTTGGTCAAGAGATTGCCGATGGAGCCGCAGACGGTCGCGCAGAGGACCAGACCCTCGCCGCGAAAGCGAAAACTGAACAGAGAGCTCAGACCGCTGAAACTCGTGACCCCGCGCAGGTTGAGGACAACAACACCCAAGAGTCCTGCGGCAATGCCCAGAATCGAACGATGATCCAGGCGGTCACCGCGCGTAAAGAGATGGGCCAGAATGATGGTCGTGAAGGAACCGCAGGCGTTCAGGATGGATGTTGTGGTACCGGTGCTGTTCGCCTGGCCCACATAAAGGAAGAGATACTGCAGCGTGCACTGAATCAGGCCCAGAATCAAAAGCCCCCGCCACTGCCCCTTCTTGGGCAGCCAGACATGGCGTCTGGACGGGGGAGCACCGCGGCGGGCCAGGCCACTTACCGCCAGCAGCAGTGTCACACTGCCGGCCAGCGTGAAGCGGGCTCCGGCAAAGACCAATATGGAGGCCGTGTCTGTAGCGGCAATCGAAAAGAGGCGGTAACCGGTCTTCACCGTGGCAAAGGCCGAGCCCCAGAGCGCCGTGCACATCAGCGCCAGCAAAATCCACCAGGGCCGCCCGCTCTCTTCCTGACCCGCGCTCTGACTCACATCCTGACCCGCGACCGGACTCACATCCTGACCCGCGCTCTCACCCGCGCTCTCAGCCACGACCTCACCCGCGCTCTCCCCCGCGCCCCGCCCCACAATCCGACTCACAATCCGCCTCCATGCGAAAACGGAGCCGCCAGGGCTGGCGGCTCCGCATAGCGGCCCTCAAAGGGCCTTTGAATATCCAAAAGTCTTCCGGCAGCGATCAGTACATGCCTCCGCCACCACCGGCCGGCATGGGCGGCTCGGGCTCGGGGATATCGGCGACGATCGCTTCCGTCGTCAGCAGCATGGCTGCAACGGAGGCCGCGTTCTGCAGGGCCGTACGGGCGACCTTCGCAGGATCGATGATACCGGTCTCGACCATGTCCTCATAGGTCTCGGTCATGACGTTGAAGCCGGCGTGCTCCTTCTTGCAGTTCTTGACACCCTCGCAGATGACGGAGCCGTCAAGACCGGCGTTCATGGCGATCTGGCGGACCGGCTCCTCGAGCGCGCGCAGGACAATGCGGGCACCGGTGCGGACATCACCCTCGTTGGCGTCAACGATCTTACGGACGGCAGGCAGAGCGTTGATGTAGGTCGAACCGCCACCAGGGACGATGCCCTCTTCAACGGCGGCGCGGGTCGCGGCGAGCGCGTCCTCGATGCGCAGCTTGCGCTCCTTCATCTCGGTCTCGGTGGCCGCACCAACCTTGATCACGGCAACACCGCCGGCGAGCTTCGCCAGACGCTCCTGCAGCTTCTCACGGTCGTAGTCGGAGGTGGTCTCCTCGATCTGGGTGCGGATCTGGCCGACACGGTTGGCGATGGCGGTCTTGTCCCCGGCACCGTCGACAATGATCGTGTTCGACTTCTCGACGCGGACCAGGCGGGCGGTACCCAGCTGGTGCAGCTCGGTGTCGGGCAGCTCAAGCGCCAGCTCGTCGGTGATGACCTCACCGCCGGTCAGGACGGCGATGTCACGCAGCATTTCCTTGCGGCGGTCGCCGAAGCCCGGCGCCTTCACGGCCACGCTGACAAAGGTGCCGCGCAGCTTGTTCAGGATCAGGGTCGACAGGGCCTCGCCCTCAACATCCTCGGCGATGATCAGGAGCTTGCGGCCGGTCTTGATGACCTTCTCGAGCAGGGGCAGCAGGTCCTGGATGCTGGAAATCTTCTTGTCGGTGATCAGGATATAGGGCTCGTCGAGCTCGGCCACCATCTTCTCCATGTCGGTTGCCATGTAGGCGGAGATGTAGCCGTGGTCGAACTGCATGCCTTCGACAACCTCAAGCTCGGTGTCCATGGTGTTGGACTCTTCGACGGTGATGACGCCGTCGGCGGAGACCTTCTCCATTGCCTCGGCGATGTCGTTGCCGATCTGATCATCTCCGGCGGAGACGGCGCCGACGCGGGCGACGTCCTGCTTGGTGGCGATCGGGCGCGCCTGATCGGCGATCGCGTCGACGGCGGCGTTGACGGCCTGCTGGATGCCGTTCTTCAAAATCATCGGGTTGGCGCCGGCCGCGATATTGCGCAGTCCTTCACGGACCATGGCCTGAGCCAGCAGCGTGGCGGTCGTGGTACCGTCACCGGCGACGTCATTGGTCTTGGTGGCGACTTCCTTGACGAGCTGGGCGCCCATGTTCTCAAAACGGTCCTCGAGCTCAATTTCCTTCGCGATCGTCACACCATCGTTGGTGATCAGGGGCGAACCGTACTTCTTGTCGAGCACCACGTTGCGGCCCTTCGGCCCCAGGGTGATCTTGATGGTGTCAGCCAGCTTGTTGACGCCAATCTCCAGCGCCTTACGTGCATCTTCGTTGTATTTCAGATCTTTTGCCATCGGGATTGATTCCTCCACTTATGCTGTTGGCGGGCACGTCTGCATGAACGCCCGCACCGGACTCATTTCTTATTCGACGATTGCCAGAATGTCGCTCTGACGCAGAATGGTGTACTCGACTCCGTCCACCTTGACTTCCGTGCCGGCATACTTGCTCATCAGCACACGGTCACCGACCTCGAGCTCCATGACGACATCCTTGCCATCCACCACACCACCGGGGCCGACGGCGACGACTTCGGCAATCTGCGGTTTCTCCTTCGCCGAACCGGGCAGTACAATGCCGCTCTGGGTTTTTTCCTCGTTCTCGAGCATGCGGATAACCACTCGATCTGCCAAGGGCTTAATTGTCATATCTGACCTCCTCAATATTCCTACGCCAGGTCTTTGGCGCGTTTTCCGATTTGGCACTCTACTCGTCCGAGTGCCAACATCAGCTAGTATAGTCATATGTCAGAGAAAGTCAAGCTTTGTTTTTGCGAAGTTCTACAACGACAGCAGCCCCGTTACAGGAATCGTAACTTTCGTCAGGGATTCGGAGCCGCGGCGGCATCACGCGCCGCACTGAATCCTGCTATGGCCTGACTCATGTCCTGCCCCGTCCCGTCTCCCTGCCAGCCCCAGGCTCCCGTATAGGGAATCGCGGTGTAACTGCCGTTGAGGACACCGGACGGCATGACCTCACCCCCGTAGTAGGCCAGGGGCGTATAGGGCACCAGGCGCACCGGCACATAATAGTACAGTCTCTGGCCGTAGACGAATTCATGCAGGAAGGGAATGATGAAATTGAAGTTGGCGCGCACGGTCCAGGGCCGGCGGTGATCTTCCCAGAAGGAGCCTGTGATGGGAACCTGCAGGCTCTGGATCTGGTCGGTCATCTTCGGCACCAGCCCCGTCAGCATCAAAGTCAGGTCGACATCGGAAAGATTGGTGGCAATCATGTCGAAGCCGGCCTTTGCCACTGAGATCAGCTGGAGCACGTTGGCCCGTTTCAGCTTCTGGTAGGCCAGGTCAATCACATGGCGCTGGCGCTCCATGCGGGCATAGTCGCTGTCCAGATATCTCATACGGGCGAAGGCAATCGCCTGCCGACCGTTCATCTGCAGCAGGCCGCCGTGCTCGAAGCCGGACACCCAGTTGCTGCGGTCCTCCCAGCCTTCGTAGATCGCGTTCTGTTCGGTAATACATTCATTGAGATACTGTATGACTCTGGGATCGTCCTGGACCTCGATCTCCAGGCCGCCCAGAGCGTCGATGAGACCCTCCGCCTCGCCGATATTGACCCGGATATAGTGCTGAATGTCCAGATGGAAGGTCCGGTTTATGACCTCCATCAGCATTTCGGAACCGTAGAGATGCACCTCGTTCAGCTTCATCGGTTCATCTGAACCGGGCATGTAGACCAGCATGTCACGCTGGAAGCTGGTCAGCTTGATCGTGTCTTCGGCCTGGTTCACAGTGAGCAGGATCATGGTATCCGAGCGCGTCTGGACCTCATACTCTGCATCACGGGTATCGACGCCCAGCAGGAGAATCTGCGTCAGGTTGACGTCATAGTCCGGCACCGTCATCGGGATCTCCGTGGTCTCGACCGGCGGCAAGGTTTCCCAGGAGGTCTCAACCACGGGCATGGTTTCGATCGATGAGTCGGGCTCCAGACTGAGCCAGGCGTCTTCCGTCGCATCCGGCGTGATCGTTGTCTGATTGGGCGGCAGGGTCGGCGTTGCGGTCACGGTCGGCAGCGAACCGACCGGCGGCGTCGGCCTGGTCTCCCGGATGCTGGTGCGGGCGCCGGAGAGCAGCCAGCGCCAGAAGCCAAAGAGCCCGATCGCCAGTGCCAGCAGGCCGATGGCGAAGCCGCGCAGAATGCGCAGGCTCAGGGGGAGCCGGCGTCTGGGCGGCACGATCACACGCAGCGGAACGTTTTCCGGGTCGTGCGCTGCAGCCGCTCTGCGGGGCGGGCGCTGGGGTGGCGGGCTGGCAGCTGCCCGGCGGGGCGGGCGCCGCTCATCAAGCGGAAAGCTCTCCGGCTCACGCCGCGGCGGGGCAGCTGGCTTACGGGATTCACGCGGCGGGCTGGCGGCCGGCCGGCGCGGCACTTCGTCCGATTTGGAGGATGCAGCGGCGGGCGGCTCGGGACTCTTCCGGCCTTTGCCAAAATTCTCCGGCAGCTCTATATGTACGGGACGAATCTGCTGCCCGTTCGTATCCGGAGTTCTCTGTTCGTTGTCATCCGCTGTCATATGTCCTCTACTCGTTCAGCCGCCCTCACCCGAAGGCACATAGCCGGCCTGACGCTGGCGGCTCTCTTCATCCTGGCTTTTGGCGTCAACCAGGTCACCAAATTCACTGCGATAGTAGTTCCTGAACGCATCACTGCCGGGCTCCAGCCAGTAGACTGTCTCCAGCTTGGGAGCCGCGGGAATCTCCCGAACGGCAGCCAGATACTGGTGCGAGCCATAAATAAAGTCATGGATACGCGGATTCATCAGGGCATAGCCCGGCAGAATCATACCATCCTGGCGCTCCCAGAAGGTACCGGGCAGCGGAATCTGCAGCTGTTCCATGTCGTGCCGAAAACGTGGCAGCACAGAAGTCGCCAGTCCCAGCATCTCCATCTCACTCAGATTGGTTCTGACGAGCCCAAGCCCCTGCCGGGCAACACTCAGCATCGTCACCAGATCCTGATGCATGAACTTGTCCAGCAGCAGCTGCAGGACTTCGCGCTGGCGGCCGGTGCGCTGGTAGTCACTGTCGGACTTGCGCACGCGCATGTAGCCCAGGGCCTGGCGTCCAGAAAGCAGCTGCAGGCCGCCCCTTTCCAGCTTCTGAGAGGGCCCTTCATAGCCCCAGCCTTCCCTGATCACCGTCTGCTCGTAGATGGCGTCGTTGACATAGCCTATGAAGCTTTCGTCCTCCGGCACATCCACCTCTATGCCGCCAAGAGCGTCGATGATGTCCTCAACACCGGTAAACTCAATCGCTACAAAGTCGCTGATATCAAGCGAAAAGCTGCGGTTGACCGTCTCCATGACCATGCCGGGACCGCCGTGCATGGAGGCATTGATGCGGCTCAGGTACTGGGAATCACCGCTGATATAGACGGCGGTGTCGCGCTGGATGGAGGAGAGTCTGAGTTTCCCCGCGTCGTTGTCAATGGTCAGGATCAAAAGCGTGTCGGCCAGGTCATGCTCCCCGTCATTACGGGTATCCGAGCCGATCAGCAGGATGTTCTGGATGCCGTTTACAAAGCGCTCCGGAGCCGGGATGGGTTCTGCGGCAGGCAGCTCGGTGCCTGGCCCGGGCGGCTCATCCTCCCGACCGTCCGGCTGCGGCAGCCCCGCAGCCGGGGCGGCTGTCGTGACCCGGGGCCGCTCGGATGGACGGTTGCGGGCGCGAAAGTCGGCGAACAGGTACTGCCAGAGAACAACAATGCCGACAATGAGAACCAGGATGAAAGAGGACAAAACGAGCAGCAGGCGCTTGAAAACACGATTGCCGCCGCCGTAGTCGCGGTCCTCCGGCGTCGGCCGCACCGGGCGGCGCCGGGGACCAGGCGTCTCAAAGACGGGCTCGCGGTCGTCGTCACGGCGGCCGGCATGGCGCTGGGTGACCGCCCGGCGGGCGCGCTCCAGCGCCTGCTGTTCGGCCTGACGGCGGCTGGCCGTCTCCTGGCGCCGCGCCGCCTCCGCGTCACGGCGCAGCTGGCTCACCGCATCGGGCGGGCCGGCCTCGCCGGCCTGGCGCCGGAGCGCCTCCTCCCGCGCCGAGCGCGCGACCTCCACCCCACCCTCCCAATCGGAGGAAGAGCTCTGCCGCGGTCCTTTTCTGCCGTTGTCACGCGCGGCGCCGGATGCCGTTCGTCTTCTCACATTAATACTTCTATATTAGTTCCCGGTCTGCGACTCAGGCCTGATAGCCCATGGGGTTCTGCGACTGCCAGCGCCAGCTGTCACTGCACATGTCAGCCAGGGTCTTCTCTGCCTGCCAGCCCAGCATCTCACGCGCCTTCGTGGGGTCGGCATAGACTTCGGCGACATCGCCCGCACGGCGCTCGGTGATGACGTAGGGAATTTCGCGTCCCGCAGCCACGGCAAAGGCCTTGACCATGTCAAGCACCGAATAGCCCTGGCCCGTACCCAGGTTCACGGCCTCACAGCCGCTGTGCTCAAGCACGTAACGGATGGCGGCGACATGGCCGCGTGCCAGATCGACCACGTGGATATAGTCGCGAACGCCGGTGCCGTCGGCCGTGTCGTAGTCGTCACCGAAGACGCGCAGCTGGGGCAGGCGGCCCACGGCGACCTGGGCGATATAGGGCATCAGGTTGTTGGGGATGCCGGCCGGATCTTCACCGATCTGTCCGGAGGGGTGGGCGCCGATCGGGTTGAAATAGCGCAGCAGGAGAACCGACCAGCGCTCGTCGCTGGCGGCGATGTCCTCCAGAATCTGCTCGTTGATGCGCTTGGACCAGCCATAGGGGTTGGTGCAGGTCAGGCGCGCGTCCTCACGGATCGGCACCTCATCCGGATCGCCATAGACCGTGGCCGAAGAGCTGAAGACAAAGCGCATGGCGCCGAATTCGCGCATGACTTCGCAGAGAGCAAGCGTGGAGACCAGATTGTTGTCGTAGTACTCAAGCGGTTTCTCAACCGATTCGCCCACCGCCTTCAGGCCGGCAAAGTGAATGACGGCATCCGGTTTCTGCTCTTCATAGATGCGGGTGAGCAGGCTGCGATCGCGGACATCACCTTCGTAGAGGGGAATCTTCTGACCGCTGATGGCTTCCACGCGCCTGAGCGCTTCGAGGTGGCTGTTGCTGAAGTTGTCGATGACGATGGGCCGATAACCCGCCGCAATCAGTTCAATCAGGGTGTGGCTGCCGATATAGCCGGCACCGCCGGTCACGAGAATACTGGCTGACATTCAATTCACTCCTTTTTAATGGGCAAATCCCAGGGATCCGCTCGTTTTCCGGAACTCTAAACTGGTAGGTTAGCAGAGAATCTACGCGTTTCCAAGGCTCCGCTCCCTTCCGCTGCGCCAGATTATAGTCGCAAAGCCGTTCCTATCCAAGCGCCTGGGCACAGCCTGTTGTTGACAGCAAACATTCGTTCGGTTATCTTCTTCTTATCAGCCTCTAAATGCCCTTCCATCCGTGTCGAGAGGAGGAAAATCCGGCGGCCACCGTGCCGACAGATGAGATGACCATGATTTATGCCGACCGCGGTGTCCCCATACCGGTTCGTGTCTCCGTCGAGTTTCGTGTCGACGGCCTGATCCTGCCCCTGGAAATCTGCCTGGAGGGCCTGCATCACAGCGTCAGTGAAGTGCTCGACGTCAGACCCGTCGCCAGCCTGCGCGGCAGTCCCGGCCAGGGCCTGCGCTATCGCTGCCGGATCGGAAATCAGCTCTGTGAGCTCTACTACGTTGACCGTCTCTGGTCGCTGGTTCTGGGGGGCGAAGGCGGCGCCCGCTTCGGTACCTGACAGCATTTCGCCTTTAGTTCTCTAGAGCATCCAGCGCCAGCATCAGGGCATAGAGCATCTGTTCGTAGACCAGTCCGCCCTGCATGTAGGCGGTATAGGGCGGCGCCAGCGGACCGTCAGCGCTCAGCTCAATGGATGAGCCGGAGACGAAGGCGCCGGCCGCCATCACCACCTCGTGATCGTAGCCCGGCAGCGGAGCGGGCACCGGCGTGACAAAGCTGTCAACGGGCGCGGCCGCCTGGATGGCGCGGCAGAAGGTCAGAAGGCGCCCCGGATCACCGAAGTCCACCGCCTGCACCAGGTCGCCGCGGGCTGCCGTGCTCGTGGGAGAGCTGTGAAAGCCCCGGCGGGCGAGCACTTCCGCCGCCAGCACAAGCCCCTTCAGGCTCTCCGCAACGATGTGCGGAGCCAGGAAGAAACCCTGAATCAGCAGGCGGTTCAGGCCGAGTGTCGGCCCGACCGCCGAGCCCAGGCCCGGGGCATTGAGGCGGCAGGCGGCCGCTTCCACCAGGTCCCGGCGTCCGGCCACATAGCCGCCGCTGGGGGCCAGGCCGCCACCGGGATTCTTGATCAGGGAGCCGGCCAGGAGATCGACGCCCAGCGCCCCCGGCTCAACACTTTCCACGAATTCGCCGTAGCAGTTGTCGACGAAGATGACCAGGCGCCGGGCCCGACTGCCGGCGGGCTGGAGAGCGGCGGCCTGGCGGATGCGCCGGACGGCCTCCTGCATGACGGGCGCGGTCAGCGCCGTGCGGCTGGCATAGCCCCGTGAACGCTGCAGCAGAACCATGGCCGTTTCCGGGCGGATGGCGGCGGCGATGCCGTCCAGGTCTAGTTCGCCGTCCTTCAGCGGCAGTTCCCGGTAGCTGACGCCGAAGTCAGCCAGCGAGCCGCAGCCCAGCCCTTCGTCTTCCGGACTTGAGGCCATGGCCCCCCTCCCGATCGTCGGCCGCAGGCTGTCATAGACCGGACCGGTCAGACTCAAAAGCTCGTCGCCCGGCCGCAGGACGGCAAACAGAGCCATGGCAATCGCCTGTGTTCCCGTGGCGATCTGGATGCGCACCAGGGCGGCCTCTGTGCCCATCACCCGGGCATAGGCCTGCTCCAGACGCTCGCGCCCGCGGTCATCGTAGCCGTAGCCGCTGCTGCCGCCAAAGTCCGCCTCCGCAATGCCGGCCTCCTGCAGGGCGGCAAGCACGCGCAGCTGGTTGCCGGCCCGCAGCCGGCGTATGGCGGCAAAGCGCCCCGCCGCTTCCAGGTCCCGGGCGGCCTCCAGAACCGTGTCGACGGCGGCCCGGGAGCAGCCAAGTCCGCGGCAGAACTGAGCAAGATCTTGTTCGGGTACTGGCATCATTCGTAACCTCGTATCTTTGAAAGTGCGGAAGGCGGGCCCGACAGCCGGCATATTCCACAAGCCTCTCATAAAACACAAAAACAGCCTCTTCAAAACTCAGAAGAGGCTGTCCGTGACTTGGGGTCTACCCCCTGCTGGTGCGGTCGACAGGACTTGAACCTGCATGAATGTTACTTCACAGCGACCTCAACGCTGCGTGTCTGCCAATTCCACCACGACCGCGTGGATTGATGCTCGGTTATTTTAGCAAAGACTTTGAGACTGTCAATCCTCAAGGGCGAATTTCAATTGAAAGACTCTTTGGAGAGAAGCAGCACCTGAACCTGTATGCGGTAGAGGATGCCGAAATATGTCCAGAACCAGGATGCTTCTTTACCTTTCATGTAATCGAGATCTTTACACTTTACATATTAGTGACATGAGTCAGGACTCTGCTTCTTAGCGGCTCGGCCTGGACCACTTTTTCGCAGGGCAGCTGCACCTATCGAGGTCCTCTGCGGCGGAGAGCTCCATACTGACAATCGTTTACAACAGTTTCAGAGTGCAAACGTTCGCTATGCTCTCAGACGGGCGACCTGCGCCATCCCTCTCTACAAGTGTCCAGATCATTCAAACGACAAATTCACGGGCAAGCTGCCGGTCGGGGTGTGAAATATGTCAGGACGAAGAAAGGTCTTTCGAGCCTTCTCAAACAACTGAAACACTAAAGTTTTAACGCAGCTCGCACTCAAGCATATTGAATATGTAAGCGCTCCATAAACGGGTGGCTCCTTCGCCACTCTCTCAATATGCCGTTTAGAAGAAGATTCTATATAAGTCTGGGAAGATCGTATCCATAAAACGAAAGGCATCAACAGCAGGTAGGGAAATTGATGACGCGCTGCCGAATTATGAATCGCTTACTTGAAGATCGTATTTCCAACACTCAGCGAAGCGACCAGCCTCACAAACTGCCGGAATCATGAATAGAATCTGAATGGGATAGCGAGCGACCAGGATGACAGCTACAACCTCGCACCTTCAAGGAAATAAAAAGCGATCCAGCCTCTGTTGCCATAAAGCGATACGATTTAGCTGATCCCGACAGGCAGCGCGCGTTTGCACAGCGCGCACCTTCTGCGGTCAGGATCGCGATTTACAAATCGTTTTTATAATCGATTTAATCCATTCCTTTTGCTTCGCTCACGGTACAAAACGCTATAAATCGTTACGATAAAGTCCTCTCTTGGACAAATCTTAATGCTCCTGTCCCGATTTCTGGGCACCACAGCAAATGTCGCCCGCACGACTGACTTCTGCCTATCGATTCGTTTGCCGCCGATTTACGATAACGAATATAAAAAAGAAAGCGGCGGTGCTGCACCGCCAGTTGGAGCTAAAGAGAGTGGTCAATTTTTTCGTTCCTGCCCCGATTTCGGGGCACCAGCGCATTTTTTTGGCCAACTGTGGACAATTTTTTCGTTCCTGCCCCGATTCGGGGGCACAAACGCCCTTTTTGGCCAGCTGTGAACAATCTTTTCGCACCTGCCCCGATTCCGGGGCACCAGCGCATTTTTTGTCCACCTGTGGAGTTTTTCGATGTTGCCCGATCTGTAATCTGCGGGGCAATGTCGTCAATTTCCAACTCGGTGAGCGACTAGAGAACAACTACACTAACCCGTTTTTGATTCAGCTTTGGGAAGACAGTGTATTGGCTCTCAGAGAATCCCTGATTCGAAACACCAAACAAGCTGTTTGAGCCTTGGCATGTAGACTGTGGTCGCTTTTCTCCCCTGCAAGCCATCCTTTTGGCACCTTCTCCTGCACCCCGGAATTTGCCCTGCGGCTGCGGGCTGACCGCCAGCGGCCAGACCGTTATTCCGGATGAGCGAATCCAGGCAGCATTACAAATCACAAGAGCGGCACCATATGTACCGCTCTTTGAAAAAATCAATCTGTCCTATATATGAGTTTTAAGCCAGCAGCTGTGCGCCCAGTGCCTGGCAGTCGGCAAGCCCGTCAGCATCAGGTGTCTCGTTGATGATCAGTCCGTCACAGAGCAGATTTGCTCCAAGTAAGCGCAGCTCAGCCTCCCAGTCCCTCATCCATTCGCCATCTCCCCAGCCATAGGAACCAAAGAGAACGATCCTTTTATCTCCCAGATCATTTTTAATACTGTCGTACATGGGCTGAAATTCCGATTCTTCCAGAACTTCTGCACCCATCGACGGACAACCCAGAGCCAGCGCGTCATACGCTTCCAACATGGAAGGCTCGAAGCTAACAGCGACAAAAACGTCGACCTCTCCGCCTGCGGCCTTTGCACCCTCTGAGATTGCATTGGCCATCATCTCCGTGTTTCCAGTTCCGCTCCAATAGATTACGGCAATTTTCATCCTTTCTGTCCTCCTTTGATTTTACATGGCAACGGTCAGTTGTTCGATGCTTTTTCCCTTCTCCCAATTGGTACAGTAGATTCTTTTACATGTTTTGAAAGCCTGGCATGTTTTCCGCGCTTCTGCTTCATTGGAATAGGCTCGCCAAGTGGCGCTGTACGTGGCCTTTTGAGATCCCTGTTCCATGAATGCAATTACGTCGTCAGGCGGATAGCCGAGGAAAAAACCTATTTCATGCGGAAAATCCCGACTGGACGTGAGTCTGGAAATATACTCTCTCAGGCAGGCTGTGCTCCTCTCCACCGGATATCCCAACTGACACAAAAAACAGCGGCAGCTCTCCTGCTTCAGGTCCTGCTCCAGCAGCTTCGGCCGGTAAATGTAGAGCAAAGTGCGGTTGCCTAGGCACCTCATGGGAAGAAGACGTATGCCTTTGTGCTTCATCTTCGAGTTAAACTCGGCAATCGTACGTTTGAGATCCTGACCCAGTCGGCTTGCCACGGTAAAGAGATTTCCTGTCTTTATCCCCGCGAGAGACGGCGCGGAGTGCTGTATCAACGATTCCTCAAGACGACATGCGGCCATTGATCTGTGGCCTCCTTTTCTAATAACACTAGTTAGCCTCTGCTAACTAGCAGTCAATTTATCATTCTCTCTGTTTTTGTCAAGTGTTTACGAACAATGAAAAGACAGGGTCTGAGATGTAGTTTCTGATACTTACGGGCCTCAGGCTGGGACAGAACCTCGATCAAGCAGGCCCGGCCTGATGCGACTGATGCGATCGCTAATGGAAAAAGGGAATGGTCTGACTCCACACCCTTTTACTGCCAGGCAATCTATCAGAGAACAGAGAAAAGCATCCGTGATATGGGAGAGAGAAAGACTTGTCATTTCATTGTCCACCATATCGGGGCAATATCGACTTTTTTGTACACTCCCTGTGCAAATATTCCGATATCGCCCGATTCCGGGGCAATATCGACTTTTTTGTACACTTTCTGCGCAAATTTTTCGATATTGCCCGATTCCGGGGCAATATCGACTTTTTTGTACACCTCCCCGCCCATATGATCCGCTCCTGCTCTCTTTCAGGGACGAAGCTTTGAAAACAACTGTGCCGGAGTAAAAATGAATGCCACAACATAGGTACTGTGAGCGCGTAAAACGACATGTCTTCAAAATGCCATCATTTATCGCTACGCAACGCAAAAAGTGGCCTTCAAACGATGACAATAACAACGAGTTTTGACATGAGCTGTCAGGCCTATCATCTCCACCTCGACCTCCACCGATAAGGCCATCCATCCGGCAAGCTTCGACACAAAGCTAAACGCAAAACTTTTAAAAAAAGAAAGTTTTGCGTTTAGCAGCAGTTCACAATCCTGTCCGGGCAGCAAACAAAGTCAGCTGGATGCGGTGACGACCCCCGGAAGCGCTGGCGCCCCCGCCTGCCGGCGGGGCGGGCTTCGCGTAAAACATCAAACAAGGTATCAGCCGCGGCGCGTCGCCTCCAGCTGCCCGGAGGCCAGCGAACGGATCCCGGCGTCCAGAACCATCTGCGCCTCCAGATTCAGGCCGAGTTCCAGCGTTGGATGAATGGGCTCGCCGGTCTCCAGATGATGGAGGACCTCCTCGCCGAGCGTGCTCCTGCCCGCGGGCAGAGGGCCGACCTCGATCACCTCGTCCGGATCGGCAGCGTGGCGGGTGCGGTAGATGCGGATCTCGTCGCCGTCCACCACCAGCGTCGCATCACGGCCGTAGAGGATGGGGCCGTAGGGGATGCCGGTGTTGACGGTCACCCAGGAACCCTCGATGATGGCGATGCCGTCAGGATAGCTCGCCGTGATCGTGGCGTAGTCCTCGGTGTCGCCGAAGGGACTGTTGAAGTTCCGGGCCATGGCGTAGCAGGCCTGGGGCGCGGTGCCGAAGAACCAGCGCGAAAGATTCGCCCCATAGCAGCAGTAGTCAAGCAGAGCCCCACCGCCCGCCGCCTGCTGGTACCACCACTCCTGGCCCATCTCCTCCGGCGTCATCACCTGGCCGTAGGAAAGCGGACCCAGCGAATCGCGGTTGCGGTAGGTCATCTTGTAGAGCGGGCCGATCGCGCCCGCGGCGACGAGGCGCTGGGCTTCGCGCACGGAATTCCACCAGGTCGAGGGCCAGTTGACGAAGACTTCGGCGCCTCCCGCCTGGGCCGCCCGGGCAATTCGCGCCGCCTGCTCCATGGTGACGGCGAGCGGTTTCTCGACGACAACGTGGATGCCACGGCTGAGAACGGCCTCACAGACATCGGCATGGAAGGCGTTCTCGGCGCAGCAGAGGATGATGTCGAAGCGTTCGCGCTCGAGCATCTCATGGTAGTCGTCATAGAGGTTCGTGAGCCCGATCGCTGCGTTCGTCGCCTCCATCACGCCATAGCGCGTCCCGGCGCTGCGGTTCGTCGGCTCCACCAGCGGCCTGACGTCGGCGCCCGCCACAAAACGGACCCGCTCACCGCAGCGGTGGAAGTCCAGCGCATTCGAATGAATGTGGGAATGAGCATAGCCAATGATGCCAACGTTCCAGATTTTCATACGTGCACCCCTCTATTTCAGGAACAGCTCAATGACCGGCACGACCACGTCCGGCTTCTGCACCGGCAGATCGAGGATCAGCAGCTCGTCCTCCGACTTTTCGTAGTTGATCGATAGGTTGCCGGCCTTTCCGACATGCATCGGCAGCTCACTGCCGTCGTGCAGGAACTGGGCATAGTCGACGCGTCCGCCCAGGCCCGGCAGGTGCAGATGCTTAAAGGGATATGCGAAGAGATGCACATACAGTCTCCTGCCGTCCGCTCGTTGCGTCAGTCGGCAGTCAGCCGGGGCCTGGAGATCCGGCTCCGCCATGGTGCAGCCGTAGATCGAGCGGCTGTTGTAGCGCATCCATTCCGCGTAGACCTCCAGGGCCGCCTCCGCCCGCCGGTCAATGTTGCCGCGTGCCGTAGGGCCGACGTTCATCAGCAGGTTGCCGCCGACCGCGACGGTGTTGACCAGCATGCGGATGAGCTGCTCCGGCGACTTCCAGCTGGTCTCGTCGCGGTGGTAGCCCCAGGAGCCCGAAAAGGTCTGGCAGGTCTCCCAGGTCACCAGTTCGCCCGTCTCCGGATGACGGATCCACTGGAGCGGTTGATACTGCTCCGGCGTCCAGAGGTCCTGCTCAATGTCGGCGCGGTTGTCGATGATGATGCCTGGCTGCAGTTCGCGGGCGAGCGCGATGAGGGCCTCCGATTCCCAGTCGTCTTTGCCTTTGCCACGGGTCCAGGCCAGGCGCGGGTCGGCATCCTGTCCGCCGGTGTAAGAATAGTCGAACCAGAGGATGTCAATCTTACCGTAGTTCGTCAGCAGCTCCCGCACCTGATTTTTCATGTAGGCGGCGTAGCGCTTCATGTCGCGGCCTTCGTTCAGCTGCCGGGCATTCGGGTCGAAGCGCCGCGGATGCAGGTAGTCGATCGTGAAATCCGGGTGATGCCAGTCGAGCAGGCTGTAGTAGAAGCCTACCTTCAGGCCTGCGGCGCGGAAGGCATCGACATACTCACGGACGAGATCGCGGCCGGCCGGCGTATTTGTCGCCTTATAGTCGGTGTACTGACTGTCGAAGAGACAGAAGCCCTCGTGGTGCTTCGTCGTCAGCACGGCATACTTCATGCCAGCCTGCTTCGCCTGCCGTGCCAGATCCGCGGCGTCAAAGAGATCGGGGTCAAAGTACTTGAAGTACTGCGCGTAGTGCTCTTCTGTGATGCACTCTCTGAACTTGACCCACTCATGCCGTGCCGGCAGGGCATAAAGCCCCCAGTGGATGAACATGCCAAAGCGATCGTGGGTGAACCAGGCGGTATCTCCCGGTGTTTTTCTGGTCTGGTAGCTGCTCATGCTTCTTCCTTTCTCTGCTTTCATAAGAAAGGAGCGGGGGACGTATCTGGATATCCCCGCCCCTTCCCTGATTTCATTATTGCTTGCGAACCGGGCTGCTGGCGAACCGTGTCGGCAATCATTACATCAATCGTGAACCGTGACCGCAGCTTAGCTGCTGACGAATCGTGGCCACAGCTCTTTATGAGTTTACTTCAATATTGACATGAAGGCATGGAAAGTCAATGCGGCGGTGGAGACAGCGGTGGTGGCAGTGGAGCTGGGTGCTTTATTGAAGCTGGGCGGGACGGTCTGGATTTTCACTTAGTATGCGCTTCATAATCGGACGAGTGGCTCCTTCGCTACCCGTTAACATGTATATACATAAAGAATCTATTGAGTTGGGAAGATCGTATTCAGAAACCAAAGGCATTAACAATAGCGCATCGACCCTGGGCGACTGCAACTCTCTGGAACATGCCTTGACCAGGGGAAGTAGTGCAAATAGTCGATCTCTTCCAGCCTGTACTTCCCAGTGAGTTCGATAAGCAGCCACTCTAAACTCCCAGCACAGCTGATTCTCCAAATTCCTGTTCTGGCCTCGGGGCAATATCGAATAATGTGTACAGGGAGTGGAAAAATTGCGCTGGTGCCCCCAAATCGGGGCAGGAACGAAAAAATTGTCCAGGGGTGGACAAAAATTGCGCTGGTGCCCCCAAATCGGGGCAGGAACGAAAAAATTGTCCAGGGGTGGACAAAAATTGCGCTGGTGCCCCGAAACCGGGGCAGGAGCAGAAAAACTTGTCCAAGGGTGGACAGCATCCTGTATTGTAGGTATAGGCAGATCCACTCAAGAGAGCGTGAATAGAGCAAACGTGAATAGAGTGAAGAAGAAGGATGATACCTCTTGTTGAGTGGATTTGCTTGG
>JASGUW010000171.1 GCA_030055235.1 Bacillota bacterium | reverse complement strand
GGATGGTCGACGGGTCTCCGAAAAGCTCGGCGATCCGACTGTTGTAGTCCTTCATCGCGAGCGGAAGGTCGTCGATCCAGTAGGACGTCGTGTGGCCGGTCATCTCGGCCGTCGTCGATCCGCGTTTTTTGGTCCACGTTTCGCGCAGCGTCTTCTTCAATTCGACCTGCTTTCCGGTCTCGAGTTCGCAGAGAAGCGTCGCGCTGTGATCAAGGTAGTGGACGAAGTCCTTTCCCCTGATCGTCTTGGGCGTGTAGCCAGGCTCGTCGGTGTAGGGCTTGTCGGTGAGCACCCAGGTGATCGCGTTTGCGATGGTGCTCTTTCCTGTTTCGTTCTGGCCGATAATGGCAGCATCGTGCCCGTCCAGCCGGATTTCGAGCTGCTGGAAACGCTGGAAGTTTTCCAGCTTGATCGTGATCAGGCGCATGGCTTAGAACCTCCAATTACTCTGATGTCTCTTCTGAATGTCCCTGCGGAGCGCTGCGTAGCGCTCCTGCTGAAGCGCGTGTTCCTGTGCGTCACGCAGACGCCTCAGTTCGCGGATCTGGAAGTAGATGACCGTGCCTCCGGCACCTATCAGGGAGCCGAGGAGCGTGGACATGGCGACCAGAATGCTGATATACTTATCCATGCGAAGATCCCTTCTATCGCTGGGCCGTCCGGGTGTTGGGCGGTCCTTCTTATTTGCTTCTGAGCGACCTCTTCAGCTCCTCTCCAATACTGGCCAGGTGGTCGATCCAGCCCACGATCTCTTTAACCGTCTCCTCTTCGTGTTCATCGATGCGACCGTCCTGGACGACCGCGAGAAGTGATTTCCCCATGTCCTCAGCGCTCTGGAGTGTGTGGAGCGCCTGCAATGCGGTCTGGCATATGTCGAGACCAATGACGGATTTCAGGCCGCGGGCACGGCCAATCGGGCATTCCTCCGCGCAATACTGCGGAAGCAATTCGGGTGCCCTGTAGACTTCGGCGAGCCTGACAACTGTCTCTACAGGCGGGCGATTAACCCATGTTTCGTAATCGCCGAGCGTCCGCTCATGACAGCCAATGACTTCAGCTGCACTCCATATCGATGCGAGCCGTTCATCTCGTTCTGCGGCGGTTTTCCGCGCTCGGCGGTAGATGTTTTGTTCCTTTTGGGTGCTCATGTTCTCGTGGTCTCCTTCGGGCGGTGACGGTACAGTGACGGTGTAGAACCTTGACAATTGAATTAGGCGGCTGCGCTGTCGATGTCGCGGACAAACAGCCGCACAAAATCCTGTTCATCCAGTTCGAGGAACTGAATGATTTCGACAGCTTCTCGGACAAGAAAGCTGCCATGCCCGGCCATGATCCTGTCGACGTAGTTGACAGACCGGCCAAGGACTTTGGCGATATCTGCCTGGCGCAGCCCACGGAGAGCCATCTCGCTGCGAAGTTCGCGGTAGTACCGCTTGGCGATCCGTGGCGCTTTCATGCCGCATCACCGCCAGGAGAAGATGGAGTAAGGCTACTTATGACCTCATCTACGGATATCCCAAGAGCAATTGCCAAGCGGCTAAGAACGGACATCCCTGGCATTGCCTCTCCGCGCTCGTAAGCGGATATCATGGATTGTGAGACGTTGGCTAACTTGGCTAATTCAGCCTGCTTAAGGCCAGACCTGATTCGCAGTATTTTGAACTCCAGCACTATGACACCTCCTGCCTGTTTAATATAGGATTGCCAATATGTTACAGGCATCATATAGGTATGTCAATTCATTATCGGAATTTCTGTTTTTCTTTTCTTGCAGGCTTTACCGTATTACTATTGCGATATGAAACAGGGGGGACGTATGAGCAAGTTGCGTCGACTGCGGCTTGATGCCGGCATGAAACAGGCCGAACTGGCGGAGAGAGTCGGAGTTTCACAGGCTACGATCTCCAGCTGGGAGAATGACCAATACCCAATTGGCAGTGACTTCCTGCCTGCTCTTTGCGAGCTATTCAATGTAACTGCCGATGAGCTTCTTGGCATAAAGGAGCCCAGAGAATTCCACGCCCACCGCCGTGAAGGCGTCACTGACGTTGCTCAAGAGGACATTGATCTTGTCAAACGGCTTCAGGTAATCGTCGAGATGCACCGCGAGGGATCCTTGACCGATACGGAATTTGCTGCTGCAAAAAGGCGTGTGCTCGGTTTGGATTAATAGCGCCGAAAGAGAAGGAACCCTGAATTATGAAATTCGACATCAGCAAAGTCCGAAATGTGTTCAGGACAGGAGCCGCCGTTATTGCTGCTCTTTTGCTCGTCGGCTGTGGATCTTCACAGGCCAACCAGCAGCCTTCAGGATCGCCAGAGCCAACGACCGTCGTTGGTGCGCTCCGAGAAGCTGAAAGCACAACCACGGATCGTGCAGAACTACGAGCAACCAGAAAAGCCCAGGCCACGACAACAAGCTCCAGGACAACTACGGAGCCGACTACTACAACGAGCCATGCAACAACGGTCTCGACGAAAACAACGAGGGCGACTACTACAACACCTTCCACAACAAGGTCAGCTGCTGTTGTGAGGCCAACGGCATCGACGAGCCGCCTCTTTTGGCCTATAATCGAACATATTTTCTTTTTAGGAGGTGAAAATGAAGACTTTGGACGAGCTGATCATGCTTGCCGAGGAAAAAGGGCTGAAGGTTGTGGAGACTCCTCTGCAATCCGTCAGCGGGATGCTCGCAGATCAAACGATCTTCCTGGACCCTTCCCTTTCGAACAGGGAGATGCGCTGTGTCCTGGCCGAGGAGATCGGGCACTACATGACCGGCGGTGGAGACACCGTCCAGTCAAAGAATCCGTGCAACATTCGATGGACAGAAGGCCGTGCGATGAAGGTCGCAATGGAACTGCTGCTCGACTGGCACCAGGCTGTCCGGCTATTTTGCGAAGGCCAGAGTGTGGCAGACGTCGCAGAACACTTTGATGTTCCAGTCCACTTCATGGAGGCAGCGGTGAAACGCTGGGGATTCTATGGCTAGGCGCGCATCTGATATGCCAACTCCCAGATGGGACGAAGATCGCCAGTACTGGCGTATGGACGCAAGATACAAGGGCAAGCGGAAGACATTCTATTCATCAATCGTATCAGGGAAGCGAGGCCCGGCAGAGTGCCGGCAGAAGTACCTGGAATGGATTGACAGCATCGACCGGCCTGAGGGGATCCTATTCGCCGATGCGTGGCAGGAGTACCTGGACTGGTATCGCACGAAATACAAAGTAACAAGCTGGAAAGGACTACGAACTCGAGGCACAGCACATCTGCTTCAGCCGCTAAAGAACAAGAAGGTATCTGACATTACAAAGGCAGACTGGCAACGCATCATCGACCAGGCGAACATCAAGATAAAGAAGGAGACGGGGAAAGGAGCGGCTTTCGACACGCTCCAAGGCATTGCAACAACGATCAGAGGATTCTGTAAGTTCGCCGCTGGAAAGGGATGGATCGCAGATATCGATGTCCCTATCTATTTTGATTATCCCGTTCGCACGCCCCCAAGAAGGACACGGATCCTTCAGCCGGCACAGCTCGCACTCTTGCTCTCACCGGAGACTAATGACGCCAGCTGGTACATCCACTGTTTCCGCTTCATCACGTTAACCGGGATTCGCCGCGGCGAATTCTGCGCTCTTAAGATCAGCCGCGACTATCGACCGCCTACGGGAAACAGACCCGGTCAGATTGTGATCACCGAATCGATCAGTCATGACTTGGACGTAACCGACGGGAAATCCATCCATAAGGGGCGCGTGATCACGCTCGGGAGACTCGCCCAGGCAGAGCTTGATGCACACATCGAACGCGCCAAGGCTACCGGGCGTGTAAGTAAACCTGTTTACTTATTCCCCGACGCAGATGGTGGTTTGATAAAGCCAAGGCGTCTGAGCGATGCATGGCGGTTTTTCGCATCGGCCAATGGCATAACAATCACGCTGCACGACTTGAGACATACGTTTGTGAGCTATGGCAGACAGCTCGCCGGCATCTCGGAAGAGGACATCAAGCTGCTTGTTGGACACACGGAACAGATGTCAACAGACAGGACCTACAATCACGAGATCAATATGCTACCAGAGGATCAACGGAAAAGAGACGCGAAGGCACTCGCCGAAGCAGAGGCTATAAACAGCGTTTTTGAGCGCATCTTGAACGCAATGACGGTATAAACGACGGTATTGGCAGGAGGTAAAACGTCCGAGAGCGCCCAGCAGCAGGCATCACGGGCGTTTTCCAGACATGACCCTCCTTCTCCGCCATCCCGCCGCCGAGCTAAAGACAAGCCCCCGGAACGCCAAGTTCCCGGGGGTTTTCTTCTTGTTATTGAAAATTCTTCATGCATGACGAGATGAAGAAGCGCAATTCTTACGTGCGGGACAGTTTCGCTGCCCAAGGAGACCGCCACTGCGCCTCCAGAAGCAGCGCTTGTCCAGAGCGGAAATTTTGCTCACATCGAGAACTATTGATGTGCAATTTTTACGCTCTGGACACCAGGTGCCCGGTCAGAAGCTCGAAAATCTGTCCAGAGCGGAAATTTTGCTCACTTCGAAGCGTTTTCTGTGCAATTTTTACGCTCTGGACAGCGGGGAACCTCAACATGACACCGGAATCTGTCCAGAGCGGAAATTTTGCTCACTGCGAAGCGTTTTCTGTGCAATTTTTACGCTCTGGGCAGCGGGGAACCTCAACATGACACCGGAACCTGTCCAGAGCGGAAATTTTGCTCACTTTCTGGCCGTTTCCTGAGCAATTTTTATGCCTTTGGACAGTGTAGCTGTACAAAGGACGCCGGGGAGATTCAAATAACATCAGAACCCGTCAAGAGCGGAAGTTTTTCCCTCATATAACGAAGTCGGATGTGTAAATTACATCCTTTCGCAGTGTTTGATACTCATCCGCGCTTAAACACCCACATTGATGCAGCTGCCAGCTGAAAATCACATTGATGCAGCTGTCTGCCGAAACAAGCGTAAAGCGTATAGCGTAGAGTATATATTGAATTTATAAGAGTGTTTATGCGTCAGGCGCGGCAAAACCTTGAAGTATTGCACAGACAAGGACGACAAACGCCATGAATTACCTGACATGCCCGAATTGCGCTACACTGTTAACTACCAGTGCCGCCCGTACCAGTGCCGCCCGCCAAAGACAAATGCGGAGACGCCCCATGATGACATCACCCTGGCTGGACACACAGAAGATTCGTCTGCTCCACCTGATCGTAGGTGCGGTGCTTTGCGCTGTCGCGCTCCTCAGTCTCCATGACCTCACGCAAACGATCGCGCTGCTGACGCTCGCGCTCGGCGTCGCCACGCTCCTGCGCGGGCTCAGCTTCATCGCCCTCTACTTCCAGGCGCAGGAGCACCACCTGCCGCGCACCCTGCTGCTGGCCCTCAACGGCGCCCTGCTCGCCCTCGGCGGCCTCGTCCTCATCGGCGTTGCCCTCTGCCGCCACAGCGCGACCGTCCCGCTGCGCCTCTGGCTCCTGCGCGTCATCGCCGTCCTCATCCTCCTCGACGCCGCCGGCACCCTGCTGCTCGGCACCCGCCGCCGCCAGCACTCCGCCCTCCGCCTCCCCCGCAGCGGCCTGGCCCTGGTCCTGCTCGTCCTCGGCTCAAGCCTGCTGCTGCTGTCCTTCACGCGCCCCGACGCCCTCGCCGTCCCCCTGGCCCTGACGCTGGCACTTCAGGGCGTCCAGCACATCCTCACCGGGATCTTCCTCCGCCAGCGCTAATCCTCCGCCGCCCGATACAGCTCGATCAGGGCCTGCGTCCCACAGGCCTCGTGACCCGCCGCCGCGAATTCCCGATACATCCCCAGCACCGCCTCCAGCATCACGAGCGTCGTCCCCCGCCTGGCCATCTCATCGTGGATGATCGTCATATCCTTGATGAAGTGCCGCACGAAAAAGCCCGGCGCAAAATCCCCCGCCAGCACCCGCGGCGCCATGTTCGCCAGCTGCCAGGAGCCGGCCGCCCCGCCTGTGATCGCCGCCAGCATGCGCTCGGGGTCGAGCCCCGTCCGCTCGGCGTAGACCAGCGCCTCGGTCATTGCCGCCGTCGCCCCTGCCACTGCGATCTGGTTCGCGGCCTTGCAGTGCTGACCGGAGCCGGCAGGTCCCATATAGGTCACGGTGCGGCTGAAACAATCAAGCCATTTTTTTATTTCTGCGAAGTCCCCCTCATCCCCGCCCACCATCACGGAGAGCGTGCCGGCGCGGGCGCCGCTGTCGCCGCCCGATACCGGCGCATCCAGGACGCGGATGCCGCAGTCTTTGCCCTCGCGGTAGAGTTCGGCGGCCAGCTCCGGCGACGAGGTCGTCATGTCGACGGCGATCGCGCCCCGGGGCGCCCGGGCCAGGATGCCCTCCGGTCCGCGGAAGACTTCCGCCACATCCGACGGCAGCCCGACCATCACAAAGACGGCGTCGCAGTCAGCGACGGTTTGGGCGATCGTGGGGCAGGCTTCGCATAAAGCACCCGCCTCTGTGATCGCCGCCGCAGTCGCCTGTGCCTTTTCCGGACTGCGGTTGTAGAGCCTGAGCTCATGCCCCGCCGCCGCCAGATGCCGCGCCATGTGGCTGCCCATCACACCCGTACCGATCCATGCCAGTTTGGCCATTTTCCGTACCTCCAAAGTGTTGTATTGATTCTGATTCTGACACAATTCATGCCCCGCCGTCCGTTATAGTGTATTCATCTCACGCGTGACGGAGGTAGGAATATGCCCGGACATCTGGATCTTGGACCGACGCGGCGCCCGGATCTGCCCAATGTGCTGCTCATCACGGTCGATCACTGGACGGCGGACCTGCTGCGGGTGGCCGGCCATCCGGCGATCAAGACCCCCACGCTCGACCGTCTGGCCCGGGACGGCATCCGCTTCACTCAATTTTATTCGAGCTGCCCCGTCTGCATTCCGGCGCGCCGCTCGCTGATGACCGGCACCACGCCGCGCATGCACGGCGATCGCGTCTACCTGGACCGCCTGCCAATGCCGGACCTGCCGACCCTGGCCGAGTGTTTCAGCCAGGCCGGCTACCAGACCTGGGCGGCGGGGAAGCTCCATGTCTATCCGCAGCGCAATCGTATCGGCTTCGATGACGTCGTGCTGCTGGAGGAGGGCCGCTACCAGTTTGGTGTCGTCGACGACTATCAGATATGGCTGGGCGAACAGGGCCTGGTCGGCCGGGAGTTTGACCACGGCCTTTCGAACAATTCCTACGAGACCCGGCCCTGGCATCTGCCTGAGGAGGCGCACGGTACTGTCTGGACCACCAATCAGATGATCCGCCTGATCCAGCGCCTGGATCCCACGCGTCCGGCTCTGCTCTACCTCTCCTACGCCTACCCGCATCCGCCGCTCGTGCCGCTGGCTTCCTATCTTGATCTCTACCGCGACGTCGAGATCCCGGAACCCGTCTGGGGCGACTGGTCGCGAGATGCGGCTGCCGCCGCCCGGGACGGCGCCGCGCCCGCTGCCGACACTGCGCTGCAGCTGCTGGGCCGTGCCGCTGCCGGCTATTCGGACGACGACATCCGCCAGGCGCGCCGGGCCTTCTACGCCCAGTGCACCCTGATCGACCACCAGCTGCGCCGCGTGATCGGGAGCCTGCGGGAACATGGCTGGCTCGACAACACCATCATCGCGTTCACGGCGGATCACGGCGACATGCTCTTCGATCACGGCATGGTGGCCAAGCGCAGCTTCTACCAGAATGCGGCTCACATTCCGCTCATCCTCTCCGGGCCCATGCTGGCCCGTCTGGCTCCCGGCATTGGCGAAACTTCCGATCGTCTGGGCTGCCTGGAGGACCTGATGCCCACCCTGCTCGATCTCTGCGAGCTCCCGATCCCCGACAGTGTCGAAGGCATCAGCCTTTTCTCAGCTGAGCCGCGCGCACTGGTCTACGGCGAAATCTCCGACGACCTCTGCGCCACGCGCATGGTCACGGACGGCCGCCACAAGCTGATCTACTACCCCTGCGGCAACCGCCTGCAGCTCTTCGACGTGGTCGCCGATCCCCGCGATGAGAGGGATCTCTTCGCTGCGGCGACGGCTGGCGCTGCTGCGGGCGACATGGCGCTCGGCTCCGTGCTCCGGCGGCTGACGCAGGAGCTCATGGATGCGCTCTACGGCGACGACCGGGACTGGATCCGAGGCGGCGAGCTCGTCGGCTTCCAGGCGCCTGTCGCGCTGCCAGCGGACCGCAACTACGGGCTGTCCGGCCAGCGCGGCGGCCACTGGCCTCCGCCGCCGCCCCAGAACGGCTAGAGCGCGGGAGGCGGCGCGGGCACCGGGAGGCGGTACGGACACCGAAAGACGGCGCGGGCACCGGGAGGCTGAAGACGAAAATGGCTTGCTGTTAGTGGGCTGCTAATCAGCACACTCCGCTGCTTTTGCGTTGAAAAACTGCACACGGACACATCTCGGCTGTGCAAAATTTCAACCTTTCGCGAGGTTAACTGCATAAAATATCGATCTTTTGAATATAACGGTTGAATTATGCACAACATTAAATAATTATGCGCCCAGCAGTCTCAAAAACTGCGAAAGGTTGAAAAATTGCACACGGACACTGCCCGACTGTGCAAAATTTCAAGCTTTCGCAGGAGCGGATACACAAAAAACTAACCCACTGAACATAGCGACGTTTTATGCATATCACCACCTGTTTATGCGTCCAGTACTCTTAAAAGTTGCGAAAGGTTGAAAAATTGCACACGATCACATCACTGCTGTGCAAAATTTCAACCTTTCGCGAGGTTAACTGCATAAAATATCGATCTTTTGAATATAGCGGCGGGGTTATGCACAGCATCAAATAATTATGCGCTCAACACGCTCAAAAACTGCGAAAGGTTGAAAAATTGCACACGGACACTGCCCGACTGTGCAAAATTTCAAGCTTTCGCATTGCCTGCTAAAAACATGGTTGCAATTTCTGAGCAAAACACACGCTCTGGACAAGCGCAGCTCGTCCAGAGTCACCAAAAAGATGTCCAAAGCGGAAAACTGCACACGCAACACTATTGCATTGCGGATTGTTGCGAAAACTATTTGGAGTACCGCTGTACTCCGTGCTTTCAGCGGCTGGTCACCACCACCGCCGATGGCAGCAGCTCCATCTGCGTCAGGCGAATCACAGCCATGGAGTACAGAATAGCGATAGAATTGCCTATCGCGAGCTCCAGATCCCGGCGTATCGACTGCCCCCGGCTGCGGTAGGCGGCGAGCTCTTTGTCCAGAAAATCATTGATCTCCTCAGGACTGCGCATCGGTGAAATCTCCTGGGCCCATTCGAGCCTGCTCAGCTCCTGCGCATGGGTATAGCGGTAGTTGTCGAGGAAATCCTCATACTGCATATGCTCACGCGTATTGCCAAAGGTCTCTCCGCTGTGTGCCTCGCAGAAGAAATCGCAGATATAGTGCGTAATGATTCCGAGATGATAGGCAACAAGATAGTTATCAGCCAGAATCTCAAACTCCGGCCCTATCGTTGTCATAAACTGTATGTTCTCTTTGATAAAGTCGAGCGACTTGGTCGTCAAATGCTTGTGACGCAGCGTTATCAGGCTGTAATCCGCGAGAATCGATCCCGCTATAAAGGCTGTTTCAGAAATGTGAATCGGCAGGCGCCGATTGACTTCGCGGATGATAAGCTTCGACATGTACCAGTGGGACTGTACATTCATATTATTAATAAAACTTTCTAAGCTACATCGGAGACGTTTGCTCCGACTTCCCCTCAGGGCAGCGTTGTTTACTCTTTAGTCATATTTAATCTGCGGCGATTATACCATGCTAATCGTCAAGAGAATGCTACAGTTTTCTTACAGTTTGCGAATATTTTCTGACGCAAAGCTCTTCTCTCCACCTGCTATTATAGGCTCATGCTTCTTTTCTCTCTCTGGCGCAGCTGGCTGCCCCCCGCCCTGATTGCCGCCTTTCTGGCATTTGCTCTGGCCTTTCTCCCCGGCCGCAGGCGCTCCGCTCGTCTGGCCCGGCAGCAGCGTCTCAGCGGAGCCATGCTTGCCGCCCTGGCCGCCTTCTATCTTGTCACCCTCGGCGCTGCGGTCTTCCTGCCGCTGCCTGTTTTTGGCGAAAGTCGTGCCAGCCTCACCGAACTCATCCGCGACAAAGCCATCGTTCTGCGCCCCTTTGAATCGCTCCATCAGTCCTGGAATATCGCCAGCTCCGAGCGCGCCCGCGGAAATATGGCTCCCATGCGCACCTTCCTGATCAATCAGGTGGGCAATCTTGTCCTGCTGATGCCCGCCGCCGGACTGCTCTGGCTCGCTGCTGCCTGGCGCCGCTGGGTGAAACCTCAATCCCGCCGCCGCAGAAGCCGCAGCATTCTGGCCGGACTTGGCGATCGTTTCGTCATCGTTGAGTGCATCATCATCTTCATCAGCATCCTAATTGAGCTTGGTCAGCTGGTGATTAACATGCTCAGTGGCAGTCGCTGGCGTATCGTCGACATCAACGATGTACTGCTGAACGCCACCGGGAGCCTGCTGATGCTTTTGGTCTGCTGGCTGCTGACAGTGATCTATCGTCTGCTGCGCCGCAAAGCATAGGCTGGCTGTTGCGGAACCGGAAACTGTTTATTTATCTCTTTGAAACGAATCAGCGATCTGATCCTACGATAAACATACGGTTTTCTGCATAACTCCAAAAGCTGACACACCCGAGTAAGGTGCTGAAATCTCGAAGAGTATTACAGGCAGACAAGCCTCTAAAAAGACATGTCCGGCAATCAGGTCCGCTTTCAAGCGGATTTTTTAGCAAACGGTACTTACAAAGTGACTTATCTAGCGTTATGATTTGAATATGTCAAACGAAAAGATTACAAAACTCTTAGCTGAACGGGAACGCCTGATGCGCGAACTCTGTGAGGACCCTTTCTTTTTGAAGGGGACTTGGTTGGAGGCATATACCACCTGCATCAGGCCGAACTGCAAGTGTCATCAGGGCGAGAAACACGGCCCTCGCTATTATCTGCGCACCGTGGAAGATGGCAAAGTCGTTCGACATTACGTTCGACAAAAAGACGCCGAACTGGTGAAGTCAGGCATTGAGCGAAATGAACGGGCAGAAAAGCTCATGCAGGAAATAACCAGGATCAATCTCAAGCTCATTCGCGAAGGTTTTTACGAGGATCAATAGCGCTGCGATCTTCATGTACCCCAGGTTGACTCCTTCAGAGGCAGCTTGATTTTCTATTCGTTTTGATCAGGAGCCTTACCAGAAATCAGCCTTCTGACCTTCTCCTACAGCCGTCCACCGGGCAGTCCGCTTTCGGGCATTTTTGACGTTTCTCAGTAATGGATATGCAAGTATCTACATAAGTGTATCTCCTGTTGCTACTTGTCAAGGACTTTTTAATCATTTTCATTATTTTTTCGTTATTTTCGTGTTCCATTTCTCTAAGCATAATTATTTTCAACTTGTCTTGCATTGTTTATGTAGCATTTTCAATAAAATTACTGTTCACAGGGGTAGCTGAGTAGTTCCAGCACCTCCATATTTCTCGATCCTCTCCCTTTTCTACATCTTCTTTTTTCCTTTTCTACACCTTCTTTTTCTCTACAAATGCCCAGTTTGCAGGCC
>JASGUW010000170.1 GCA_030055235.1 Bacillota bacterium | reverse complement strand
GTCCTATTGTGCCCCGGAAACGCGGCAGGAACTTAAATATTGTCCAGGTGTTGACAAAAAATGCGCTGGTGCCCCGATATCGGGGCAGTAAATATAAAATTGTCCAAGGGTGGACAAAAAATGCGCTGGTGCCCCAAAATCGGGGCATGAACGAAAAAATTGTCCACGGCTGGCCAAAAAAGGCCGTTTGTGCCCCGGAATCGGGGCAGGAACGAAAAAATTGTCCAAGGGTAGGGAAAAATTGCGCTGGTGCCCTGAAACCGGGGCAGGAGCGAAGAAATTGGCCAGGGCTGGCCAAAAAAGGTCGTTTGTGCCCCGAAATCGGGCACAAACCCCGATTTCTGGCCACGGGTGGCCAAAAAAGGCCGTTTGTGCCCCGGAATCGGGGCAGGAGCAGAAAAACTTGTCCAGGACCATTAACCCCAACTGGCGGTACAGCACCGCCGCTTTCTCTTTCTCTTTCTCATTCGTTATTGCAAAGCAGCGGCAAACGAATCAATAGGAAGTAGATGTACGGGCGACACTTGCTGTGCTGCTCTGAAATAAGGAACGTAAAAAGACCAGAGGTGATTAAAAACCGCGTTTGTGCCCGCAAACTAAAAGCAAGAAGCTTCCGTGCACCGATTCCGTGCACGGTGTTCTGCTACTGGAGCATCGGCGGCCGGATAGAGCAGATGACTGGGAATCGTAATTCTCACGACACGGCTCCTTCCAGAAAATAAAACAGCCGGCGGAGACGGTCCTCTTTTACTTCTTCCGATCTTTTGCTGGTGACTCCTTAAATTGGTAGAGAGGTAGATTTTACCCGTCCGATTCTGAATGGTTTCGTTAAAGCAGCCTGAAATCCAAATGGATTTTTGGATTAAGCGCTGTTTTGACCCTGCGCGCCGTGCAGCGGCCTGCACGCCGCTAGCGGCGCGCGTGACTCTTGCCAGCCGTCCACCCGCCACGCTGGCCCGCTTGCCGACCTTTCTGAGGCAGCGCTCCGGTGCCGTCTCCCCAGCAACGGGCACTGCCACCACCCCGGGACCTCACAGCCGTTCTACCCTGGCTTTTGGCACATTTTGTGACGGACAGCCGGAGCAAAAAGACGTACCATGACCCGGATTGCATTTTTGATTTGAGTTATAAGTCAGGAGATGACCCTCTACATGTGTCAGCACAGCCATGTCGCGCTCGATATAGTTCACCAACAGCCAGGCGGCAGCAAGCAACAGCCAGGCAGCATCGACAGACAGCCTGAAGACCCGGCCCGTAAGCCGGAACGTCAGGAAACGTCCGCCTTCGCACCCCGCGCCCAGTCCCCCGCGGCCGCGCGCCGTCCGGTCCCCGCAGGCACCGACCTCAGCGACCCCATGACCGCCATCCACATCCGCGGCGCTAGAGAAAACAACCTGAAGAACATCGACGTTGCCATTCCCCGCGACCATCTGGTCGTCATGACCGGCCTCTCCGGCTCCGGGAAATCCTCCCTGGCCTTCGACACGATCTATGCCGAAGGCCAGCGCCGCTATGTTGAATCACTCTCCTCCTATGCCCGCCAGTTTCTGGGCCAGATGGAAAAGCCCGATGTCGACGCCATCGACGGCCTCTCGCCGGCCATCGCGATCGATCAGAAAACCACGTCAAAAAACCCCCGCTCCACGGTCGGCACGGTGACGGAGATCTACGACTACCTGCGCCTGCTCTATGCCCGCGCCGGCACCGCCCACTGCCCCGAATGCGGCCGCGAAATCAGCCGCCAGTCGATTGACCAGATCCTGGACAGCGTTCTCTCGCGCCCCGAGCGCAGCCGCCTCGTTATCATGGCGCCTATTGTCCGCGGCCGCAAAGGCGAGCACATCAAGCTTCTCCAGGATCTGGGCCGCCGCGGTTTCGTCCGGGTCCGCATCGACGGAGAAATCTACGAGCTCACTGACGAGATCTCCCTCTCCCGCAACCAGAAACACAATATCTCCGTCGTTGTCGACCGCCTCATCCTCCGCGACGGCATACGCAGCCGCCTGGCCGACTCTGTAGAGACGGCCACGGAGCTCGCCGACGGCCTGGTCGAAATCCAGTTCCAGGTGCCCGTTGACCCCGCCCCCCATCAGGCGGAGCAGCCCGCGCTCTCCCAGTCCCCCGGCTATCAGGAGTCAGAAGAACTCTACTCCATGAACTTTGCCTGCCCCGACTGCCATGTCAGCATTGGGGAGATCGAGCCCCGCCTCTTTTCCTTCAACAACCCTACCGGCGCCTGCCCGGAGTGTACCGGCATCGGCTCCCATCTTCAGGTCGACCCCGACCTGGTCCTGGACGACCGCACGAAATCCCTCTCCCAGGGTGCCATCTCGGCCGGCGGCTGGAACTTCGCAGAACGTAAATCCTGGGCCTTCTCCTTCATCTCCGCTCTTTCAAAGCGCTACAAGTTCAGCCTTGACACCCCCTGGAACGAGCTCGGTGAAGACATCCAGAAAATCATCCTCTATGGCAACGACGGCGAAAAAATCCCCGTCGACACCTCCAACTCCATCTACACGCGCTCCAAGGATTACAAGTCTGCCTGGGAGGGCGTCATTCCCTCGATCATGCGCCGCTACTCCGACAATTCCTCTGACGACGCGCGCGCCTACTATGAGGGTTTCATGACGGCCATTCCCTGCCAGGCCTGCCGCGGTGCCCGCCTCAATCCCAAGGCCCTGGCGGTTCGCTTCGGCGGCCTCAACATCTCCGAGCTCACCGCCCTCCCAATCCACACCGCCCGCCGTCATCTCCATGAGACCGTCCTTGACCCCACGCGCCGCCAGATTGCCGCCCAGATCCTCAATGAAATCGACGCCCGCCTGAGCTTTCTCATCGAAGTCGGCCTGGACTACATGACCCTGGCCCGTGCCTCCGCCACGCTTTCGGGCGGCGAAGCCCAGCGCATCCGCCTGGCCACCCAGATCGGCTCCGGCCTGATGGGTGTCCTCTACATCCTGGACGAGCCTTCGATCGGTCTCCACCAGCGCGACAACAGCCGCCTGCTCGGCACGCTCCAGCACCTGCGCGACCTGGGCAACACCGTCCTGGTCGTCGAGCATGATGAGGAGACCATCCGCGTCGCGGACCACATCATCGATATCGGCCCCGGGGCGGGGGAGAACGGCGGCGAGCTCACCGCCCAGGGCACGGTTGAGGACATCATCGCCACCCCTGACTCCATCACCGGGCAGTACCTCAGCGGCGCCCGCTACATCCCGGTGCCCGCCGAGCGCCGCTCGGGCAACGGCGAGTGGCTCGTCATCCACGGTGCGCGGGAGAACAACCTCCGGGGCATCGACGTCAGCCTGCCACTCGGCTGCTTCATCTGCGTCACCGGCGTTTCGGGCTCCGGGAAGAGCAGTCTGGTCAATGGGATTTTGCTTAAATATCTTGAGGCGAAGCTCAACGGAGCCCGTCGCAAGCCCGGTCCCCACGACAGCATTACGGGCCATGAGGCTCTGGATAAGGTCATCGCCATCGACCAGTCCCCCATCGGCCGTACACCGCGCTCCAACCCCGCCACCTACACGGGCGTCTTCGACCTCATCCGCCAGCTCTACGCCTCCACCCCGGATGCCCGTGCCCGCGGCTACAAGCCCGGCCGCTTCAGCTTCAACGTCCGCGGCGGCCGTTGCGAGGCCTGCTCCGGCGACGGTGTCAACCGCATTGAGATGCACTTTCTGCCGGATGTCTATGTGCCCTGTGAGGTATGCAAAGGTCAGCGCTACAACCGTGAAACTCTGGAAGTGCGCTACCGGGAGAAATCCATCGCCGACGTCCTGGCCATGACGATTGACGAGGCCTGCCGCTTCTTTGCCGCCCACCCGCGCATTCTGCGCCGCCTGGAGACCCTGCAGCAGGTCGGCCTGGGCTATGTGCGTCTGGGTCAGCCCTCGACCCAGCTCTCCGGCGGCGAAGCCCAGCGCGTCAAGCTCGCCACCGAACTGGCCCGCCGCAGCACCGGCCGGACTTTCTACATCCTGGACGAGCCAACCACGGGCCTGCATATCGCCGATGTCCACAAGCTGGTCAACATCCTCCAGGAACTGACCGATCAGGGGAATACGGTTCTCGTCATCGAGCACAATCTGGATGTGATTAAGACCGCCGACTACATCGTCGATCTGGGTCCCGAAGGCGGCGACCAGGGTGGCCGGGTCATTGCCTGCGGCAGCCCCGAAGAAGTAGCGGGCCAGCCTGCTTCCTACACGGGCCAGTATCTCTGCCGCGCCGGCATCCGCCCCGCCTCTTCCTGAACGGCGGGATTCACCATATGTTCACGACGTCGCCCGTTTTTTATGCGATCATGGAGGAAGTACGATCGCGTCATTGGCGTTCGCCTGCTTTCTGGCGCCGCAAATGACCGACGATCGCGGAGAGGAATCTAAGACTCATGTTATGCAGCAACTGCCACGAAAACGAAGCAGTTATCTTTCTTCATAACCCCGGCACCGGACAGCATCAGGGCCTGGGTCAGGGCTACTGCCTGCCCTGCGCCATTGAGCTCGAGCTCCCCGGCGTCCAGCAGGTTCTGGACAGGATGGGTGTGACCGACGAAAACGTCGAAAGCCTGACGGAGCAGATGAATCAGATGGTAGAAGCCATGGGCGGCCAGAATCCCTTTGAATGGCTCCAGAATGCCATGGCCCAGGTCGATCCCGAGCAGATGACGAAGTTTATGAATCTGCTCCAGAATCCGGAGGCAGGGTCGGACGACGAAGGGGATGAGGATGAGGACGACGCCCCTGCCGCAGCTGAAACGGAGACGCCGGACCTGGAGCGCGACGAATCCGACAAGTCCGCCCGCTGGCCCAAGCCCCGCTTCCCCTATATCAAGCCGGAAGAGGATACGGGCAAAGACAAAAATGCCGACCGCCCTTCCGCCGGCGACAAGCAGTCTGTGAGTGAGGCCATTCACATGATGTTTGGCCCCATGCTGCCCGGTCACGGCAGCCAGCTGCAGCCCGCCGCCCGTGGCAGCGACTCGGAGGACCGCGAAGAAGACGATGGTGAGACCGTTGGCACCGATCGCCGTGCCTCCCGCAGCAGCGGCCGCCGCAGCCGTCCCCGCAAGCGCCGTTTCCTCGACACCTACGGCACCAACCTCAACCGCGCCGCGCTGAACGGTGAGCTCGACCCCCTTATCGGCCGCGAGCGCGAGCTTGACCGCGTCATCCAGATCCTGAACCGCCGGACCAAGAACAACCCCGTTCTCCTGGGTGAACCCGGGGTGGGGAAGACGGCCATCGCCCACGGCCTGGCCCAGCGCATTGCCGCCCGTGAGGTTCCCTACAAGCTGCTGCCCATGGAGGTCTACCTGATCGACATGACCGGCCTGGTGGCCGGTACCCAGTACCGCGGCCAGTTTGAGTCGCGGATGAAGGGTCTGGTCGATGAAGCCCGCCAGATCGGCGACATCATTCTGGTCATCGACGAGCTCCATAACATCATGGGCGCCGGCGATGCCGAAGGCGCCATGAACGCCGCCAACATCCTGAAGCCCGCCCTGGCTCACGGCGAACTGCGCATCCTGGGCTCGACCACCCTGGACGAGTATCGCCGCTTTATTGAGCGCGACTCCGCCCTGGAGCGCCGCTTCCAGCGCGTCATCGTCGACGAGCCCGACGCCGAGCTCAGCCTGGCCATCCTCCGCGGCCTGGCGCCCCGCTATGAGAAGCACCACCACGTCTCGTATTCCGACGAAGTGCTGCGGGAGACCGTGCGCCTGGCCGGCCGCTACATATCCGACCGCTTTTTCCCGGACAAGGCCATCGACATCATCGACGAGGCCGGCTCCCGCGTGAATCTCGGCGACCGCTCCCAGCAGCTGCTGGATGAAATGCGCCAGGAATCCGAGCTGCTCGTCATTGAACAGGAGCAGATTCAGACCGCGCTCGAGCAGGGCCCTGACGATGTCTCCCTCTATGAGAAGCAGGCCAACAACCGTACCCGCCGCCTGCAGCTTGAGCAGCGTCTGGCGGACCATCAGGCAAAGACCGTCCCGCTCCCCGTCACCACCGCCGACATCGCCGCCGTCGTCGAGCTCTGGACCGGCATCCCCCTGGCCCGCATCTCCGAGTCCGAATCCGAAAAACTGCTGAAGCTCGAAGAGCGCCTGCACCAACGCGTGGTCGGCCAGGAGCAGGCTGTCAGTGCCCTGGCCCACGCCATCCGCCGCCAGCGTGCCGGCCTGGGCCGCCGCCGCAAACCCGCCTCCTTCATCTTTGTCGGCCCCACCGGTGTCGGTAAGACGGAGCTGGTCAAAGCCCTGGCCGAAGCCATCTTCGGCTCCGAAGATGCCATGATCCGCCTCGATATGTCCGAATACATGGAGGCTCACACCGTCTCCAAGCTGATCGGCTCCCCGCCCGGCTATGTCGGCTACGGCGATGGCGGCCAGCTGACCGAAAAGGTCCGCCGCCGCCCCTACAGCGTCCTCCTCCTGGACGAAATCGAAAAGGCACACCCTGATGTCTTCAACATGCTGCTGCAGATCCTTGATGACGGCCGTCTCACCGACGCCCAGGGCCGTACTGTCAACTTTGAAAACACCATTCTGGTGATGACCTCCAATGCCGGCACCACCCTCAAGTCCCACGGCATCGGCTTCGGCAGCGAAGGCCATATTGCTCTGGAGAACCGTGTTCAGACTGTGCTGCGGGAAATCTTCCGCCCAGAGTTCCTGAACCGTGTTGATGAGACCATCGTCTTCCATGAGCTCAGCCGTGCGGAGATCCGCCAGATTGTCGACCTGATGCTGCGGGAGGTTTCTGAGCCGCTTGCCGAGCGCGGCATCACCCTGAAGCTTTCGGACGCTGCGAAGGACCTCCTGGCCGACCGTGGCTACGACCCGAAGTTTGGCGCCCGCCCCCTGCGTAAGACCATCCAGCGCCTCATCGAAGATCCCCTGGCCGAAGCGACCCTGCGCGGCGAACTCGACGGGAAATCCCTGCTGGCCATCACGGTGACGGAGGGAGAACTTGAGGGGAAGGGCGAATTGGCCTTTGAATTTGTATAGTGGGTCTTCCTGAATTGTCGCTGAGAATGGCCGAAACGCACTGCTGGCAGGTGTTTCGGCCATCTTCATAAGAAGGATTTGCCTGGAGCTGTCAGGTTTGCCTTCTACAATCTCCTGTCCCGCTGCCAGCCGGCGTTCGTGCCGTTGACTTCCTGACTTTTAGACTGGAACTGTTTGTCCAGAAGGAGGCCGCTTCGCCTGCAGACCGCGCAAGACTCTGACGTTTCCGGCTGTTTCCGGGTACACGTCAAGAATATCGGGAGGCAGGTGAGCCTGTCAGGGGGGACGGCTGACAAGGACCCTGTGCTTTTGAGACGGATCGGAAGCTCTCAGCAATTGCAGGTGTGACCTTCAAAATTCTCGAATGAGCGGGGGTGTCAAAATGAGCTTTTTAGAGCTTTTCTATCAACAGGCAGGTACAGGGAATACAGGTCGTACAAAAGGATCACTGTATCTTGATGAATCGACAATAATGTCCAGGATAAGAAACTAATCCATGCGAACGTTGTGAATTTAGTAATCTGTCTCTGGATCAATAATGCTCATTTGCGTGTAAGCAGAGGACAAAGGCTGAAACAGACCTTTTGACAGCTTAATATTTGAATGTAAACGGCTCTATACGAAAGAAGATGGGTTTGTGATAAGATTAAAACGATATGGGTTTTCAAACTGATGGGAAGCTGACAAACGGATAAAGTCCAGCATCATTTAGCAATGCTGATAAAGTCCAGCATCATTTGGCAATACTTACATGGGAGTAATGCTTTATGGCATTTAGAATCTTTTTATCGCCGCCAAACCTCTTTGGAAATGAGAGGAAATACGTCGACGATGCCTTTGACAGCAACTGGATCGCGCCTTATGGTCCACACTTGAAGGGTTTTGAAGAGGAAACAGCACAATATGTTGGTGTAGAAAGCGCTCTGGCCTGCTCTTCCGGGACGGCAGCGATTCACCTGGCGCTGCATTGGTTTGGTGTTGGACCCGGCGATTATGTGTTCTGCTCGGATTTCACCTTTGCAGGCAGTTGCAATCCCATCTTATATCTTGGCGCAACACCTGTTTTTATTGACAGCGAACCTTTTACATGGAACATGTCCTCCGTTGCTCTTGAAAAAGCGTTCCGATGGGCTGAAAAGGAGGGGAAGCTTCCCAAGGCAATCATTATTGTGGATTTGTACGGGGAGAGTGCTGACTGGGATAGATTGCTGCCCATATGCAGGAAATATGGTGTTCCGGTTATAGAGGACGCTGCTGAAGCTCTCGGAGCCACATACAAGGGAAGAAAATGCGGTTCGTTTGGCGATGTTGGCATTCTGAGCTTCAACGGGAACAAGATTATCACGACCTCCGGAGGAGGCATGGTGTTATCAAACAACATGGAAGCATTGGCCAGAATGCGTTTCTTAAGTACTCAGGCACGGGAACCTGTTGTCTGGTATGAACACAAGGAATATGGCTATAACTACCGAATGAGCAATGTGTCTGCGGCAATAGGCAGGGGCCAGCTGGAGACTCTGGCAAAGAAATTGCTGATACGAAGAGCCATTCACGACCGATATGCTCGGGAGTTAGCCGATCTACCTCTGCGCATTAAACAGGAATACCGACCAGGAGCCAATTACTGGCTTACATGCCTGTCTATTGAGGATGAAACCATGTCACCGATTAAACTGGTTTCTATTTTGCAAAATGCTGGCATTGAATCGCGTCCCGTTTGGAAGCCCATGCATATGCAGCCGGTTTTTCAATCGTGTAAAGCCTTCTCTCATCACGACCGTCATATGGAGGACGAAACGATCTTCAACCATGCTATCTGTCTGCCGAGCGGAGACGGAATGTCAAGGGAAGAACAGGATTTGGTTGTTGAAGTACTGTATAGTGCTTTTGATGGAGAGAAGCATTATGGGGAACAATCACGAAAAAGCATCTTCTAAATTGATGTCACGGGATCGTTTCCGCATACCATTTATGCCTTTATCGTATGCACATCTTAAGCGCAGCTTTGACCTGCTCGGCGTTTTGCTTTTTTCCCCGCTTGCCCTGGTGCTTATTTTTTTGTCTTATATTGCAATCAAAATAGAAACACGTGGGCCGGCTTTTTTTGTGCAGGAGCGTCCTGGCTATAAGGGGAAATTGTTTAAAATATATAAATTGCGGACGATGATTGTCGAAACGCATAAAGACGGTGAGCTTCTTAGCGACTTTGAGCATATGACAAAAACAGGAGCGATTATCCGAAAACTCAGCCTGGATGAGTTGCCACAGCTTCTCAATGTTCTTCTTGGGCAAATGTCTTTTATCGGTCCGCGGCCTCTATTGCCCCAATATCTTCCGCTTTACTCGAAAGAGCAGATGCGTCGCCATGATGTTTTACCAGGAATCACAGGCTGGGCCCAGGTGAATGGACGAAATGAGAGCACCTGGGAGGAAAAGTTTGAACGGGATGTGTGGTATGTAGATCATCAATGTCTGCGTCTGGACATGAAGATTTTCGTGATGACGATCATTAATGTGCTCGGGCGTAAGGGTATCAATGCCGGGGTGAATGAAACCATGGATGTGTTTACGGGCACCAGGCATGAATAGGATTTTAGTTTCCAGTCAGGAAGAAATATCTCAGATGCAGAGAAATGTCATTGTGGTTGGTGCGGGAGGTCACGCAAAGGTTATTGCAGATATTCTGAAGGTATCCGGTGACCGGGTGCTTGGTTTTCTGGATGATAAAGCTCCCGAACAGTTGCCGGGCTTTCACATACTTGGAAGCACATCTGATATTTGCAGCTTTCCGCCGAATGCATTATTTGTGCCGGCATTTGGCAACAATCATGCCCGACAGAGCTTGATGGAAAAGAACCATGTCAACTGGTGCAGCGCAATCCATCCCACTGCGGTTCTGGCAGAAGATGTGACTGTAGGACCCGGTACGGTCATCATGGCCAACGCAGTTGTCAACTCCGGAACGAAAATTGGCAAAGGCGTTATCATAAATACCGGAGCCACGGTCGACCACGATTGCACTCTGGAGGACTATGTCCATGTATCCCCGGGGGCGCATCTGGCAGGAACTGTTTCGCTTGGCAGGTGCTCATGGGTCGGCATAGGGGGCATTATTATTAACAACATCAATGTTTGCCGTGACGTGGTGCTTGGTGCCGGCGCTGTTGTGGTTAAGGATATCACGGAGCCTGGTGTATATATTGGTATACCTTCCAGTCCAATAAAGGCGGATTCTTAATTCTATGCGCATATTGCTTTTAGCGAATAATGATGTTGGTCTCTATCGTTTCAGGTATGAGCTGGTACAGGCTTTGCGTCGCGAGCATGAGGTTTTTTTATCACTTCCGTTTGGGGAATTCGTTAAGGACTTTGAAAAGATTGGCTGCAGCTACGTCAGGACGGAATTTAACCGCCGTGGCCTGAACCCTCTCAGCGATATCATTCTTTTTTTTAGATATCTGGCGATAATGAGGAAGGTTAAGCCGGATATTGTCCTAACATACACTGCCAAGCCCAATATTTATGGAGGAATGGCCTGCTGTCTCTTTTCACTGCCATGCATTGCCAACATCACAGGTCTTGGAACAGTTATTGAAAAGAAAAATGTTCTCAGTGCTTTTCTGAAACTTTTATACCGTTTTGGACTGTACGGGGCAAACTGCATATTCTTTCAGAACCGCTACAATATGGAGGCCATGCGGGGAGTTTTCCGGAAAAATGCGCATGTCAGGCTTATTCCTGGATCGGGTGTCAATGTCAAACGTTTTTTTGTTCTTCCCTATCCGCCTGATGACGGGCCGGTAAAGTTTTTGTTTATCGGCAGGATTATGCGTGATAAAGGTATTGAGGAGTTTCTTGACGCCTTTTCCATGCTTCAGGCAGAAGGGATTGATGTTCGTGCAGACATTCTGGGTGACTTCGATGAGGAAAGTGAAGCAACCATGAATGTGATCAACAATAATGGCAGTATTCATTACCACGGCTTTCAGGAAGATATTCAGGCATTCATCGCTGCTGCTCATTGCCTTGTCCTGCCTTCCTACCACGAAGGCACAGCCAATGTCCTGCTTGAGGCTGCCGCTTCCGGCCGGCCTGTAATCGCCACACGTGTACCGGGTTGCCAGGAAACCTTTGATGAGGGTGTCAGTGGCTTTGGCTGTGAGGTACGTGATGCGCAAAGTCTGGCTGTGGCCATGCGCAAGTTCGTTCAATTATCCCGGGAAGAAAAACGAGAAATGGGCTTAGCCGGAAGAGCGAAGATGGAGCGGGAATTTGATCGAGACATTGTCGTAAACGCATATTTGGACGAGATGAATCGAATCCTGTCAGCAAGAACTGAGTGAAGAAAGGCCCGGGATTCTTCGTCCGGCACGAACACCGTCCCATGATTTGTGCTTTCTGAAAGCGGACAGCAATTCGGAGTATATGTCAATTCGCTCGTGTAAGCTCGCCGGACTTGTTCCGGCAGTGAGTCTTCTGACGGACACTTGCGCCTTCGACGGCTTACCCTGTCAGTCAGAGCCTTGAATTACATGGCGTCACGGTCACATACGACTTATGTTCATAAGGGTCAACAGCCGCTTCCGTGTAGAAGAGGCCAAAAGGATATTGTGCGAAGTCGGGATCCAGGATCCTGCCACAGGACAGGAAACGCCTGACCAGATCTGCATGGGCAGTTTTCGTGATCAGGCGGTTAAAAGAAGAGATCCCAAGCAGCCTGTAGACCTTGTTGCAGGAAGAAAGTGCCGACATTTTTCACCATGGATTCGGAAAGCGCATTGTCCAGGAGCTAAGCTTTTTTGCAGATGGGATCTTTCGCCCTGCCGTTCAAGCGTAGCTTCATGTGCAGATGTTCCTCCTGACCTGCAATATGGGTAATGACAGGCAAAGATCATCTGCTGTCCGGCCAGGTGTTGGCAGTCACAAATCCCTGACTTTTCCTCAGTGGTAAAAAAACGAGAACGTGTTGAAAAGTTAACAGTGACTTGCTAGTTTTAGCTTATGTTGTTGCAGTACTGACAGCTGCCAGAAATCCTATGAGAAAGATAAGGTTGAAAGTATAGATAGTATGAAAAATATAAGCACAGGTCGAATCGTCTGGGGACTGGCACTGATCGCAGCCGGCACGGTTTTTGCCTTGAATATATTGGGTATCACGAAGATCAATATCTTCTTCGATGGCTGGTGGACCTTCTTTATTATTGTTCCGTCTACCGTCAGTCTTTTTAGAGAACGAGACAAGTTTAGCAGCCTGATCTGGCTGGTGATAGGCGTCGCCCTGCTCCTTTCAGCTCAGGGCATTCTTGATCTGACGGCGTTCTGGCAGTTGCTGATACCAGTTGGCATGATCCTGATCGGCCTGAAAATTCTCCTGTCCTCTTCATTTCGCCGTAAAGCCGGTGCTGAGTGGACAGAACTGAAATCGAATGTTGAGGGAGTTGCGAACGCAACGGCGACGTTCACGGCACGCAGGCTGGACTTCGCAGGACAAAGCTTTTCAGGAGCGTCTCTTGATGCCGTTTTCGGCAGTATCAGCCTTGATCTCAGCCAGGCTCGGATTGAGAAAGATGCCCTCATTACCGCCTCCGTTGTCTTTGCCGGCATTGATATCCGAGTGCCGGATTATGTGGAAGTCAAGGTCGACTCCAGTGTGCTTTTCGGAGCTGTCTCCGACAAGCGTGAAAAGATGGCAGGAACGGATGTCGGGTCGGATCGTCCTGTTACTTTGTATATTGAGGCAAATTGCCTCTTCGGGGGTGTGGAGATCAAATGAAAGTCTGGCACAACATCGTAAAATACAGCGCCATCGCTTTGGCTATCATTTTGATCGTGGGCGTAACGAGCGGCATCATGCGTGTTATTTCCTTTTTTGTCCCCGTCTTTGCTTCTCATACCACAGCTGAATACAAGGTCTATGAAGTTCAGAACAGTATCAGTGTTTTGGAAATTGAAGTCCTTGGGGTTGATCTTGAAGTCAGGACAGCGGATGACCAGGAGTTCCGTGTGGAAAGCAATTACAAGCATCTAAGCGTCACGGAAGAAGGGGATAAGCTCCTTATCAGGGACAGAAATCAGCTGCATCTGACCCGCTACGGCGTTGCTGTAATCCGACTTTACATTCCTGAAGACAGGCTTCTGGAGAAGGTGGATATTCACAGCGGAGCGGGGAGTATGTCCATTGAGAACCTGATGGCAAAGACGATCCACATGCAGCTGGGTGCTGGAAAAGTCAAGATCCAAAAGATGTTTGCCGCCGATGAGACTGTCATAGAGGCCGGTGCCGGAAGCCTGACGATAAAGGACAGCAGCTTTCATAATCTGGACCTGAATATGGGTGTCGGCAAACTGGAATTCACCGGGACACTCTATGGGAGAAACGATCTGCAGCTCGGCATCGGCTCGAGTCAGTTCGACCTTCAAGGTTCATTGGCCGACTACAGCTTTGAGCTTGAAAAGGGCCTCGGAGATATTCTTATCAACAGTGAGAGGATCAGCTCCGATACCAGGCTGGGCCAGGGCGACCGGGAGATTCGCATTGAAGGCGGTATGGGCCAGGTCCGAGTGGATTTTTTTGAGGGGAAATAGGCGGGTGGCGCGTATTTCAGCGCTTTGGGGATGACATCCATCTCTGCTTGATGCGATCGACCTTGCTAAAGCCTCGAGTTTTGCTCGAGATAACAAGCGGCTGTGGGTATTTTCTCAAGCTTTCGCAGTTTTGCGTCCATCGAAGTCATCTGTGGAGCCTCCGAAATTGACAAAAAGCCTTGTTGTGTTAGCGAAAGGTGATACAGCTCGAAAAGTTGCCAAATCCGCTCGTACGACTGGATAGTTACAAGCCATGCATGATGTACCAGACTTCTGTATCCCCGCTTTTCACCATGGCCCGCCTGGAAAACTTCGCGAGCAGGCCCGGGGTTACCAAGGCTTCACTCTCTGTGGCCCAGACGAATGGAAAACTGCTGCCAGGATTCAGATGTATACAAGGAGCATGCGTGCTGCTTTTCCCAGTAGCTATTTATCGTATTCCTTGTTTGACCAGACCATTAAGTTCAGGAAGGTCAATACGGCCAGGTAGATGAGTGAGACCAGCTGCCTGTTAAGGTATTTCAGCTCGAATTTTCCATCGAAACAACTTTCGAGATAGGAGTAGTTCAAAACGGGGAGCAGATGGCCAAAGCTGGTGGCTCTGGCTACAATCTCCAGAATGATAAACAGGGCGATCAGGGAAATCCGCGCCAGATGCTCCCGGCCTGCTGCAGCATAGATGAGATTGGCGATGTTTACGACTGCCAGTGATGGAAGTATGTTCAGGTTATAGATGACAAAACTTGAAGCGATATTGGCAGGCGTGAGATTTGTCTCAAATGCGATATTCCCTGCGATTTGCGACAGAACAAACATGATCCAGGCCAGTACGAAATACACTATCTGCTGTGTGAGCAGTTTCGACAGGATGAAGCTCTTTCTGTTACTGAGCTTCATCGCCTGGAATTTCATGTTGCCGCTGGCATAATCCTGTATGAAAACATCAAGCAGGCCCAGTCCGATGATGATGGGACCGATGGGCAGGAGCGGTTTATTCAGAAAGTCAGTCGAGAATTGTTCTACAAATATATTGGAGTCAACATAGTTGATAAGCCCTTCTTCGACCATCTTTTTATATATGTTTATAGAAATGACAGAATAGATGACGTATACGATAAGGATAAACAGGAACAGTTTTTTCTTTCCGAGTTTGTCGGCTTCGTTTTTTAACAGACGCTTCATTCAGTTAACTCCTTGTGGGTAAAAAGCAGATACGTTGCCAGGGTCAAGAGAAGAATTCCGATTATGCTGGACACAGGAATTCTGCTGTCCAGTATGGCCGCTTTAAAACTGCTGACATAGCTGTATTTCCCAGGAGAGAGTGAGGACTCCGCCAGGAAGAGGATGATCAGATGCAGGGAAATCAGATAGAGTAGATTATTCTTTTTGCCAAGCAGGGACACCAGGGAGAACAGCAGTGACATTTCAAGAACCGGGATGCTCTCATACAGGACTGCCGTGAGAAGGCTGTCGGCTGCACTGATGCCGAGGCCCCATGTAATCGACAGCAGACTGCTTGCATGAAACAAGGCAGTCAGGACAATAGAGGCCAGAGACAGACTGAGTAATTTAATGATGTAAATGGTATTGCGGTCTGACTTTAAGATCAGGTGTTTAATGGTTCCCATAACAAAGTCCTGGTTAAACACGAAATCTGCCAGAAACACAAGGAGCAATGGCGTGCAGTAGTAGATCAGCTGGAAATATATCTCAGCTGCGATCTTTTCTTTGTCCCCGATGGAAAGCTCAGAGTCCAGCCCATGTATGACGAACAGGGAAAAGGATATGGAAAGCAGCAGCATGATGATCAGCAAATAAAGTATTGTTCTGGACTTGAAAAGCTTTTTGATTTCGATCGTCATACAAAGAGGCGTTCCATTTCTTCTATCTGGCTGTCGGAATCACTCATTTCTCTTTTGAACCTGATCGTTCCTTCAGTTAAGAAACCGAAGGTATTACAGATATTTTTCACTTCTGACAGGTTATGTGAACAAAAAATAATGGTAGTGCCAAGTTCGTTCAGCTTGTGCACGATATTTCTCAGATCAAGGACGGCTTTCGGATCCAGTCCGTTTGTCGGTTCATCCAGTATGAGCAGCCTGGGTCTGGAGTTGATCGCTCTGGATATGGCCAGCCTCTGCTTCATGCCCATGGAGTACGTAGACAGCTTTTTATTTGCTGCATATCTGATACCGGTCATGTCCATGGCTTCATGGACATCATCAGCCGTCAGCGACAGCAGAACCCTGTAAATATCCAGGTTTTCTTTTCCGGTCATATAGTCGTAAAACGCTGGCTCTTCAATGGTTGCTCCGACTTCAGCCGCAAAGTTTCCCAGCTTGTTTTCGAAAAAAATGATTTCACCGGCGTCTTTTTTTATCAGTTTCAGGATGAGTTTGACCAGAGTGCTCTTGCCGGCTCCGTTGGGTCCTATGAGGCCAAAGACTTCGCCTTCTTCCACGACCAGATTCAAAGCGTTTAAGACACGGTTTTTGCCATAGCTTTTGCTGACATTGATCAGTTCCAGTGCTTTCCTTTTCATCTTTCGTCATCCTCGTCATATCTGACAGCCGTTGCTTTCATAAGCTCTGGAAAGAGTGTACGGGACAAAAAAGCGGGAAGAATGTGAAAACGCTTAGAGTTAAGGTAGATTTCAGGAAGAGTAGCCAAAGCACGAAGTGCCTCATGCCCGCTGCAGCTGTGTTTCGTTCAGGCGTTGGGGTCTTTTTGTTTTCCATCAAGGCCCGATTCGTGATTTCACAAAAGCTTAAAACGGCCGCAAACAAGTCAGGCAGGACTGACCGTATACTAAAGCGCAAAGATCAGGGGCAGGCGCCGGCAAATCCATAAACGATACCGGCTCAGGCAGAGCTGGCCAAGCCGGCGGCGGCACGAAAGGGTCGAGCAAGATGCGAGGAATCATCCTTTACCAGTCAAAGTATGGAGCTGCCAAGAAATATGCCGAATGGCTCTCTGCTGCCAGCTCCTTTCCCTGTATGGAATTGAAGCAGGCCGGAGCCGAGAACGTCAGGGACGTGGATCTTGTCATTCTGGGAGGCGGTGTATATGCGTCCAGAATTGCCGGCCTGTCCTTTCTCAAAAAGCACATGGATGCTCTCAAGGGGAAGAAGCTGCTCGTATACTGCACGGGTGCGTCGCCTCTTGATGAGGGCTATGTGCGTGAATTGTCCGCCCAGAATCTCAAGGGCCAGCTGGAGGGCATACCGCTTTTCTACTGTCGCGGAGCCTGGGAACCGGAGAAGATGTCGGTGCTCATCCGTACGATGCTGCCGCTGCTGCGCAGGGGCATCGCCAGAAAGGACCCTGCAGACTATGAAGTCTGGGAAGCCGCGCTGATGTCGGCCGGTGATGAGAGCTGTGACTGGACCGACAGAAAATATCTTGAGCCGCTGCTGGAATACCTGAATCTGGGCTGACAGAGAACTTCCGGGCTGCCAGATGGAAAACAGCTGAAATGCCTGGAGTAACTGTGTTTCAAGCTTGACACAGCAGAGAAAAATGAACTTGCACAAACCTTGCGTGTGCAAATTGCTTATTTTCACACTTATGGATAAAACGTCTTCCGGCCGACCGGTCGGGGGCGTTTTTTGACGATCCTGGCGCGCGTTCACGGGGCTGGTCCGTGTCAACCGGCTGCCTGGCTTCACAGCGGCGGGCTCCGGAGAAACCTGTCTGTGCTAAAATGTATTCTATAGCAAACAAAGGTTCGAGAGGAGAGGGCGATGCGTGTTCTGGGGATTGATCCCGGCTATGCCATTCTGGGCTACGGCGTGGTGGACTATGAGGCGGGGCGCCTTCGCCTGGTCGACCACGGCACGGTCGAGACAGCGCCGGGGCAGCCGTTTGAACACCGCCTGCTGGCGATCGCCGATGCGGTCGGTGAGATCATCAGCCGTACGAAGCCGGAACTTGTCGCGATAGAAGAGCAGTTTTTCGCCCAGAACAAAACCACGGCGCTTGGCACGGCGCAGGCGCGCGGCGCGGTGATCACCGAAGCTGCCCGGGCGGGACTGCGTGTCTATGAATACACCCCGGCGGAGATCAAGAAAGCCGTGACCGGGGCCGGCCGGGCCGAAAAGGGCCAGGTGCAGCTGATGGTGAAGGTGCTTTTAAATCTGACTGAGGTGCCGCGGCCGGACGACGCGGCCGATGCGCTGGCGGTGGCCATCTGTCAGGCCTTTACAGGTCGTCTTGAATCCTTCGAACTCTATGGCGGCTACCAGGGGCGGGCGGCCAGAGCGCGGGGGAGCGGTCGGGGCTAGGCCTTCGCATAATTTAAAATATAGGAGAAGGGATCGCGGGATGATTGCACGGATACGTGGGAGACTGCTCGCTACGGAAGTCGAAAGTGTGCTGGTGGAGAACTGCGGTATCGCCTACCGGATTTTTACGGCGGCGGGACTTGTCGATCGCTTTGGTGCTATCGGCGATGAGGTGACCGTCCATACGCGCATGATCGTGCGTGAAAATGACCTTTCGCTATATGGTTTTCCGACATCGGATCGCTGCCAGCTCTTCGACCTGCTGCAGACGGTAACGGGGATCGGGCCGCGTGTGGCGACGAATATTCTGGGTACGCTGGAACCGGACCGCTTCGCACTGGCAGTACTTAATGAAGATATACCGACGCTGACACGGACGAAGGGACTGGGAAAGCGCGGGGCAGAGCGGATTATCCTGGAGCTGCGTGACCGCCTCAAGGGCATGGCGCCGAAGGCCCAGGCGGCTGCGCTACAGCCGGCTGCCGCAGCGGGGGAGGACGGTCCCGGGCGGCTGCGGGAGGATGTGCTGGGCGCCCTGGTAGTGCTCGGCTATTCGGCGGCGGAGGCCGAAACGCTGGTGGCAAAGAGCTTTGATCCCGCCGCTACCGTGGAGACGAATATCCGTCAGGCGTTGAGACAGGTACTGAGCTGAGATGAACGACAGATACGATCCTGGCGATCTGCCGGACTATGACGATTATGAACTGCCGTCGGAGGAGCTGGCGGACGGGGGCCAGGAACGTGTCGTTCAGACGGCCAGACTGCGGCGTGAGACCGAAGAGGCCGGGCTGCGACCGACGCGCTGGGCAGAGTTTTTCGGCCAGGAACGGGCGAAGGAAAACCTTCGCGTCTATATTGAAGCAGCGGTGAGGCGAGGTGACGCGCTCGATCATGTGCTGCTCTACGGACCGCCGGGTCTGGGAAAGACGACGCTGGCGGGGATTATCGCGAGCGAAATGGGTGTCAGTCTGCGCATCACGACCGGGCCGACGATTGAGAAGGCCGGCGATCTGGCGGCTATTCTGACAAGCCTGGAGCCGCGCGATGTCCTCTTTATTGACGAGATTCACCGTCTCAACCGCAGTGTTGAGGAGGCTTTGTATCCGGCGATGGAGGACTTTGGGCTCGACATCATGATCGGCACCGGCCCCGGCGCCCGCACCGTCCGTCTTGATCTGCCGCCTTTCACCCTGATCGGGGCGACGACGCGCGCCGGCCTGATCACGGCGCCGATGCGCGATCGCTTCGGCATTGTGAACCGTCTGCGCATGTACGAGCCGGACGAGCTGGCCCAGATCGTGCTCCGTGACGCTGCCATCCTGAACATTGGCATCGACAGGGATGGCGTCGATGAGATCGCCAGGCGCTCGCGCGGCACGCCGCGCATCGCCATCCGTCTGCTGAAGCGCCTGCGGGATTTCGCCCAGGTGCGCGGCAGCGGCGTGATCACGGGTGAAGTCGCCCGCTATGCCCTGAAGGAGCTTGAGATTGACGGGCGCGGGCTCGATGCCACCGATCGGCGGCTGATGCTGACGATGGTCGAGGTCTTCGGCGGCGGCCCCGTTGGCCTGGATAATCTGGCCGCCGGCACCGGCGAGGATGCCGTGACAATCGAGGATGTCTACGAGCCCTATCTCATGCAGTTGGGTTTCCTGGCCAAAACGCCGCGTGGTCGGGTCCTGACCCGGCTTGCTTTCGAACATCTGGGCCTGCCCTGCCCGGTGGACTATGAGACGCGCCTCGGCAGTCTCGGTCGTGCGGCGCGGCAGGCCATGACAGGACAGGTTAGTTTTGATGAACTTGGCACCGAATGAACCGGGAGAGCGTATTCTCCTCCATCTTTGCTGTGGCCCCTGCGGTGAATACCCGCTGCTCAAGCTGCGTGAGGCAGGCTGGCAGGTGACGGGGTATTTCCATAATCCCAATATCCATCCCGAAGCCGAGCACGAAAAGCGGGAGGCCGCTGCCCGTGCCTTCGCCCAAATTCACGATCTTGAGCTGGTGGTCGAATCTCATCCGCGTGAGGAACTCTGGCGCCAGTTCAACAGCACGTCGAAGCTTGAACACTGCCGCCTTTGCATATTCATGCGCATGAACCGTGTTGCCGCCTATGCCAGCAATAACGGCTTCCGCTTTTTCACGACTTCACTTCTGGTCAGTCCCTGGCAGGAGCACCAGATCATTCTCGACGCCGGGCAGGTGACGGCCGAGCGGCGGCAGATCAACTTTCTGGCTGCGGACTTTCGTCCCGGCTACCGCGAGGGTCAGGAAATGGCGAAGCGGGACGGCCTTTACCGGCAGCGCTACTGTGGCTGCATCTATTCACTGAAGGAGACGGACGAGAAGTTCAGAACTCCGTATCTGGAGGAATTTGGTCTGACACTTGACGATCTGCCGGATCGCGGGGCCTGACCCTGAGAGAGCGGTGCCCTTCGTAGATCACCATGCCGGGCCGCGCACCGCGGGGCTTGTGGACATGGCTGCGGGGGCAGTAGTCGACCACGATCGCGGAGGATGAGTCCGGGGTCGTTTGGCTTGTGCCCGCATGGCGGCGCAGCGGAGCGGCGTCGCGGCTGAACCAGGCGGCGATCTCGGCGGCTTCAATGAGACTTTGGCTGTCGGGTTCCTGCCCGCCCGAGCGCAGAATGACATGGCTGCCGGGGCTGTTTCTGACATGGAACCAGTAGTCGTCGGGCCGGGCTGTGCGCAGGGTCAGGCGATCATTCTGGGTATTGTTGCGCCCGACGAGGATCTCAAAGCCTGAACTCGTGCGGTAGCTGCGCGGCGGCAGGGGGCGGGAGCTGTCTTCAACTGCTTTTGCCCCGCGGCGGCGGGCTTCTTTGCGCGCGTGGAAACCGCCTTTGGCAGGGCTGCTCTGCGGCTCTTCCGTGAGCCAGCCTTCGTCTTTGAGTTCCGAGCGGATCACGGCAAGTTCAGCCTCTGTCTCTGCATCGGCGAGCGTTTCGAGGACACTGGCGCCATAGGCGAGTTCGTCGAGGTCGATAGCGAGGGCTTCGGAGGCGCGGGCATGGCGCTCGCGGAGGCGGCGGTATTCGCGGAAGCGGCGCTGGCTGTTCCAGGCGGGACTGCGGTGCGGATCCAGGCTGATGCTGACGGGGCTGAGGTCGGGGTCAAAGTAGTCGTCGACTACGAGCTCGGATTCGCCGCCCTTGAGCCGCCAGAGATTAGCGGTAAGGAGTTCGGCGAGCTCGCGTTCACGCTCGTGATCACGGCTGGATTCGACATCCGAACGGTGGATCGCTTCGCGGCGGGCGGCGCGCTCCAGACGGCGGCGGACCTGGCGCTCGAGCTCCGTACGCTTTTGCGTCAGGCGCTCTTCGCTTTCGCGTTCGTTGTAGTAGCGCTCCATCGCCACGGAGAGGGTGGGCTGGGCTTCGCGGTGGCCGAGGTGGCGCAGCGGCAGGGCGTGAAAGTCCGTGAGTTCGCTGAGGCGGCCATCGGGGCGGCGGTTTTGGGCGTAGAGCGAGGGCTCGAAGCGGGCGGCGAGGATTTCGGCGAGGAGTTCACGTAGTTCTTGTTCGAGCCTGGCGCGCTCTGTGTCCGTCAGGCGGGCAAGGCGCTCATTGCCGGAGAGACCGGCCCGTTCCAGCAGCTCGCGGACGAGCTGGCGGCTCCAGCCCTGCAGACGGTCGAGAAGCCAGTGGTCGAGGCGGGCTTTGCCTGGATCTGTATCAGTGGGGTGATGGAAGAAGCTTCTGTCCATGAGGGCCGTGAGGGCAGTCTGGGGGGCGAGTTTGTTCTGAGCGGGCGGAGGCAGATAGGGGCGGGCGGGCATGACTTCACGGAGGCGTGACATGGAGAGGTCAACATGGCGGATGGCGTCGAGGATGATGCCTTCGTGGTTGATCAGGATGAGGTTTGAGTGGCGCCCCATGATTTCGAGAATGAGTTCCGGGCTGCGGCGGTCGCCGATTTCGTCGACCGTGCTGAAGGCGAGGCGCAGGACGCGCTCGTAGCCGGCGGAGCGGATGGATTCGATGCGGGCGCCCTGGAGATGCTTGCGCAGGATCATGCAGAAGCGCGGGGCAGTCGGGGGCACGGAAGGGTTGGCGCTGGTCAGCTGGGCGCGGGGGGCGGCGGGGTTTGCCGAGAGGAGGAGGCGGTGGTTGCGGCCGCCGGCGCGGACGGTGAGGAGAATGTCGTAGCGGCCCGGCTGGCGGATGCGGTCAATGCGGCCGCCCGTGAGCGTGTTGTCGAGCTCTTCGGCCAGATAACTGGTAGTGATCCCATCAAGGGGCATGGTGAACCTCCTGTGCTGGCGCTGCCAAAGGCGCCGTAGCCGATCATAGCACGGGAGGAGGGCCGGCATGCAGCTACATGCATCAAGCTGCCAGAGGCGCGTCATGGGCTGCTCATTCAGCCAGAAATCCGGAACACACGAGTGCATCTGTCGGAGAAAAGCGTATGTCGGAGAAAAGCGTATAGGACAAGAAGGGAAGACAGCGCCTTTTTTGACCAGCCGTGGGCAGAAATCGGGGTTTGTGCACGGTTTCGCGGGTACAAACGACTTTTTTTGCCAGGGGTGGACAATTTTTTCGTTCCTGCCCCGATTTGGGGGCACCAGCGCATTTTTTGTCCACCCCTGGTCAATTTTTTCGTTCCTGCCCCGATTTGGGGGCACCAGCGCAATTTTTGTCCATCTGTGGACAATTTTTTCGTTCCTGCCCCGATTTAGGGGCACCAGCGCAGTGTTTGTCCACCCCTGGCCAATTTTTTCGCTCCTGCCCCGGTTTCGAGGCACAAACGCCATTTTTTGGCCAGCCGTGGAGTAGTACCTGATGATTCACGTAGTTCTAAACATTAGTTAAGCACCTAAAGTCGGATCAGGGTGGTTAATGTAGAGAATCCAATACCTCTTTTCCATTACAGTTATTGCGATGGCTATCTGTTTCCGTCGTGTCCGTCGTCTCCACCGCCGCTTCCGCCATCTCCGCCGCCGTTTCCGCCGCCGCACTGCTTTTTTCTTTTCTTTTTCTTCGCAACAAGGGCTGGCAGACTGGATACAAGGGCCACTTGACAACAAGGGCTGGCAGACTGGATACAAGGGCCGCTAGCCAACAAGGGCTGGCACACTACCCAAGTTGCCAGGTTACCCAAGCTGGCAACAAGGGCTGGCACACTACCCGAGCTGCCAGGCTACCCAAGCTGCCAGACAACAAGGGCTGGCAGACTGGATACAAAGGCCGCTAGACTACAAGAACTGCCAGGCTACATAAACTGGAAATGCTTTCCTTTGTTCATGGACTCGGGAGGCCCCATGAAAGCAGGAAATACGATAAAATGAGTCCATGGCAAAGAAGGAAAACAGTAAAGCAAGCGGCAGCCGTAAGGGCATCGCCAGCAGTAGTTCCGCCCGGGAGACAACGGCGCGGCGCCGTGCCGCAGGCATCCGCGAAACGGGGCCGTCTGCCCGGCAATCAGCGCCAATGCTGGATCCACGCGGTGGAGCGGATCTTTACGCCCTTATCTTCCACACTTTCTTTGGGCGCCTGATCCTGCTGGGGCTTGGTGTCCTGGTCGTCATCATCATTGACCTGCTCCTGTCGGCCAATAACTTTGACCGCTTCACGCTGATTCTTGGGATCGAACTTATCGTAGCGGCTCTGGTTGGCTGGTTTGTCTATCTGTGGCGCAATCGGGATGTGATCTTCGACGGCGGCGAAGACCACGGGGAATGAAAAACGTCCCAAATGGAACAATTGTTACTGTTTTAGGCTCGAACTGGTGTATAATCCTCGCGAACTACAGGAATTGAAAACAAAATGTTTCCAGGGAGAAACGAGAAAAGGAGTAACACATGGCAAGAAGTTTCAGCATGCATGACGTCGATGTTCAGAAGTTCATGAACGCTCTTGACAATTGCAAGGGCAATGTCTACCTCGTCACAGAGGAAGGCGACAAGCTCAACCTCAAGTCCAAGCTCAGCCAGATCACCGGTCTGATTCACCTCATCGAGGGTGGTAAGGTTGTGAAGGCGAACATCATCGCTGATGACCCGGAGGATGAGAGCTATCTCTTCCGCATGAACCTCTTCGGCGACGTCGCAGCCAACTGAGTGTCATCTGTCCTCATGGGCAGAATGAACATCATCTAACGAATCGAAGGACGGTCACTGCAGCTTGCGTGATCGTCCTTTGTAATGTAACATTCGTTACGTTGGCCTTCCGGCAGCCGCTCGTCATGTGCTGGCGCCGGACGTGTTTTAAATCTGGATGCTACATATATGAATAAATATTCTTTTTGTCCGCTTGACATAGCTGCATACATAAAATGGTCCCAGCTGTCCAGCTGGGAAGAGGCCCGGCTGCTGCGAAAACTCTGGCCTCTGGCACCGCAGTGGCTGGATCCACAGGCCTGTGGAAAACGTTTCTCTACCTTTGAGAAACGCGTATTCCAGCAGCTCTACCACCTCTATACCCGCGGCTATGTGGACGAATACTCCGACCCGGCGGGGATTTTGGATCCGGCGGACAAGCGCCGCCCTCTGATGCCGCGCCAGCATGCCAATATGGAGACCTGGCTTAAGCGCATCACCCTGCTGCTGGTGCTTGAACCACAGCTGCCCTATATCCGCGTTGATATCCCGCAGCTGGTGGCGCAACTCAAGATTCGACGTCTGACAAAGACCCTGCTGCGGCATACGCTGACCGCGGCCCGGCGCCTCGGCCTCCGTGTAGCCCGGGCAGACGGCCAGCCGGCTGATGCCCCCGCGATCCTGGCAGAAGGGACGGTCCGCATCGGCCTGACGCCCGCATCGACGGCCAGGCTGGCCGAACTCTACGGCGACAGCGCCTGGCTCGGCGACTGGTCGGCAATCGTTCAGCCGCAGGCAGACCATACAGACAAAAAAGTATTAGACGAATGCGAAGAATGACCCAATGACCAAAACCCGTCCGTTAAGGCCGACGCCGGGCCCACTCCGCATGGGCCTCGACATCGGCTCCACCACCGTCAAAACGGTGGTTCTTGATGACTCCAACACGGTTGTACACAGCTGTTACCGACGCCACAACGCCGATATACAGGGAGTGCTGGAAACGGTCTTTGCCGAAGTCGAAGAAGCCTTCGGCGACTGTGAGCTGCGCATCGCTATCACCGGCTCAGGCGGCGTCCTGGTCGCCCGCTGGCTGGACCTCCCCTTTGTCCAGGAAGTCATCGCAGAGACCGAGGCTATCAACGTCTATTACCCCGACAGCGATGTCATCATCGAGCTCGGCGGCGAAGACGCCAAGATCACCTACCTCAAACCCGTCCCCGAACAGCGCATGAACGGCTCCTGCGCCGGCGGCACGGGCTCCTTCATCGACCAGATGGCCCAGCTGCTGGAGACGGATGCCTCAGGCCTCAACGCGCTTGCCGCCCAGTACGAGTCGCTCTACCCGATCGCCTCACGCTGCGGCGTCTTCGCCAAGAGCGACCTGCAGCCGCTGCTGAACGAGGGTGCCTCGCGCGCCGACCTGGCCGCTTCGGTCCTGCAGGCCGTGGTTACCCAGACCATCGCCGGCCTGGCCCAGGGCCGCCCCATCCGCGGCAACGTCATCTTCCTCGGCGGCCCGCTGCACTTCCTGCCCGAGCTGCGCCGCGCCTTTGAGCGTACCCTCGGCGACCGCGTCCGCTCCTTCACCATCCCCGACAACGCCCAGCTCTTCGTGGCCCTCGGCGCCGCCCTGCTGACCCGCGACGCCCGTCCCGCCACGGCCGCCGGAATCCAGGCGCGCCTGGCCGACGCCGAAACCCTGGGCGAAGACATCTCCCACATCCCGCCGCTCTTCGCGAACCAGGCCGAGCGCGATCGCTTTGAAAGCCGCCATGCCCGCGCCACGGTCGCCCTGGAGGACATCTCGACGGCCGAAGGCCCCTGCTTCCTGGGCGTCGATGCCGGCTCCACGACGACGAAGGCCGTCCTCATCGACCGCGACGGCGAGCTGCGCTTCACCTGGTACGCCTCGAACCGGGGCTCCCCCGTCGCCTCCACCATAGAGGCCCTGAAGGAGCTCTATCGGAATCTCCCCGACCAGGCCTGGATCGCCCGCGCCTGTGTCACGGGTTACGGCGAGAGCCTGATCCAGTCGGCGCTTCGCATCGACGAGGGAGAAATTGAGACGATGGCCCACTACCGCGGCGCCGAGTTCTTCCTGCCCGGCGTCTCCTTCATCGTCGACATCGGCGGCCAGGACATGAAGTGCATGCGCATCCGCAACGGCGTCATCGACAACATCATGCTGAACGAAGCCTGTTCCTCCGGCTGCGGCTCCTTCATCCAGACCTTCGCCCACTCCCTGGGGCTCGATACCCCGAGCTTCGCCCAGGCTGCGCTAGAGGCGAGTTCGCCGGTCGACCTCGGCACGCGCTGCACCGTCTTTATGAACTCGCGCGTCAAGCAGGCCCAGAAGGAAGGCGCCACGGTCGGCGACATCTCCGCGGGCCTTTCCTATTCGGTCGTCCGCAACGCCCTCTATAAGGTCATCAAGATCAAGGACCCGGCCGAGATGGGCGAGCGCGTCGTCGTCCAGGGCGGCACTTTCCTGAACGACGCCATCCTGCGCTGCTTCGAGCAGGTCGCCGGGCGGGAGGTCATCCGGCCCAACATCGCCGGTCTCATGGGCGCCTTCGGTTCGGCCCTCATCGCCCGCTCCCACTGGGACGGCAAGAGCCGCTCCACGGTACTCGGCGCTCAATCTTTGCAAAACTTCAGCATGGAGACCGAAATCTCGAACTGCCGCCTCTGCGGCAACCAGTGCAAGCTGACCATCGTCACCTTCGCCGACGGCCACCGCCATGTCTCCGGCAACCGCTGCGAGCGCGGTGCCGGCGTCGAGCGTGAGGTCGAAGCCCTGCCCGACCTCTACCGCTACAAATACGAGCGCACCTTCGATCCCTACACGCCGCTGCCGGCCAAGGACGCCCCGCGTGGCACCATCGGCATCCCGCGCGTGCTCAACATGTATGAGAACTACCCGCTCTGGTTCACGATGTTTACCGAGCTCGGCTTCCGCGTCCAGCTGTCGCCGCGGTCGAGTCACCGTCTCTTCGCAATGGGTATGGAGACGATTCCCTCCGAATCAGTCTGCTATCCGGCCAAGCTTGTCCACGGCCATATCGAGGCCCTGCTGCAGAGCCGCTGCGACGCCATCTTTTATCCCTCGATTCCCTTCGAGCGCTACGAGACGGCCAACGCCGACAACCACTACAACTGCCCCATCGTGATCTCCTATCCGGAGGTCATCGCGAACAACGTCGACGGCCTGAGGGAGAAACGCGTGAAGTTTCTGCAGCCCTTCCTGCCCCTGCACCGGCCGCCGAAGCTCGTCGAGCGCATCCATGTGATGCTGCGGGAGAATGGCTGGAGCGATATCAGCCGTGCCGAGGTGCGCCGCGCCGTAGAGGCGGGCATCGCCGAGTACGAGCGCTATAAGGAAGATATTCTGGCGAAGGGTGACGAGGTCCAGGCCTGGCTCAAAAAGACCGGCCGCCGCGGCATCGTCCTGGCTGGCCGCCCCTATCACGTCGACCCGGAGATCCACCACGGCATTCCGGGACTGATCACGAGCCTGGGCATGGCGGTGCTCTCTGAGGATTCCGTCGCCCGCCCCGGACGCCTCCAGCGCCCGATCCGCGTCGTCGACCAGTGGGCCTATCACTCGCGCCTCTATGAAGCGGCGGCGGTGGTGGCCGAAAACCCGGCGCTTGAGCTCGTCCAGCTGAACAGCTTCGGCTGCGGCATCGACGCCATCACGACAGACCAGACCCAGGAGATCCTGGAGTCGGTCGGGCGCATCTACACGGTGCTGAAAATCGACGAGGTTTCGAACCTGGGCGCGGCCCGTATCCGCCTGCGCTCGCTGAAGGTCGCCATGGATGAGCGCATCCGCCACAGTGAGCGGGTGGAGGCGCTGCAGACTGCGACGGCGGAGGCCGAGGCGGCCGTGGCCCCCTATGTCTTCGAGCGCCGCCCCTTTACTGCCGAAATGCGGGAGGAATACACCCTGCTCGCGCCGCAGATGGCGCCGACGCAGTTCCGCCTCGTCGAGGCGGCGCTCAGAGCCGGCGGCTATCGCCTGAAAGTGCTGGAAAAAGCCTCCGAGCTCGACATAGAGACAGGCCTGAAGTACGTCAACAACGACGCCTGCTATCCCACCATCATCGTCGTCGGCCAGCTCATCCACGCCCTCCAGAGCGGAGCCTACGACCCCGACCGCACCGCCGTCATGATCACGCAGACGGGCGGAGGCTGCCGGGCAACCAACTATGTGGCCTTTTTACGCAAAGCTCTCCGTGACGCCGGCATGTCCCAGGTGCCCGTCATCGCCCTTTCGGTCCAGGGCTTCGAGTCCAACCCCGGCTTCAAGCTGACCCTGCGCGACGCCCACCGCGCCATCCAGGCGATCGTGCTCGGCGACCTGCTGCAGACCTGCCTGCTGCGCGTGCGCCCCTATGAGGCCGTACCGGGCAGCGCCAACGCCCTCTACGAGGAACTCGTCACCCGCGCGGTCGACCACCTCTCCGGCGCCGGCGATCCCGAAAACCGCTTCCATCCCCTGATCGACGACATCGTGTCGGCCTTTGAGCAGCTGCCGCTGGCGGCTATTCCGCGGAAGCCGCGCGTCGGCGTCGTCGGCGAAATCCTGGTCAAGTTCCAGCCCGACGCCAACAATAACGTCGTTGGCGTCATTGAGGAGGAGGGCTGTGAGGCCGTTGTGCCTGGCCTGCTCGATTTCTTCCTCTACTGCTTCTACAACACAAAGCAGAAGGCGGATGAGCTGGGCGAAAGTCGTGCTGCGGCCGTCGCCGCCCGCATCGGCATCGAGCTCATCGAGCTCTATCGCCACCGGGTCCGCCGCCGCCTGCGCCAGAGCGGCATGTTCCCGGTGCCGGAGCGCATCGAGGAGCTGGCGGCCCACGCCGAGCCCGTGCTTTCGCTCGGCAACTCGACCGGCGAGGGCTGGTTCCTGACCGCCGAGATGATCGAACTCATCCAGTCCGGGGCGCCCAACATCGTCTGTGCCCAGCCCTTCGCCTGCCTGCCGAACCACGTGACCGGAAAGGGCATGCTGAAGGAGCTGCGCCGCCAGTACCCCCACGCCAACATCGTTCCGGTCGACTACGACCCCGGCGCCTCCGAGGTCAACCAGCTGAACCGCATCAAGCTCATGATCGCGACGGCCTTCCACAACCAGCTGGAGACGGACGCCCAGGCCGGGGCGGGGGCGGCCTTCCTGCCTCCTGTCGCACCGGAGGCGCGCCTCAATGCCGCGCTGACGAATCCAGGGCCGGCATGAGCATGACCGCCGCCGTCCCGATCGGCCCGACGACGCTCTACGGCCCCCTGCCGGTGGCCCTGGTTGCTGTTTACGACGCCGAACGCGGCCGCACCAATCTGTCGACCGTCGCCTGGACCGGGGTCGCCGCCACCAAACCGCCGCAGCTGACCCTGTCGCTGAAGCCCGAGCGCCTGACGACCGAACTGCTCGGCCGTGAGCGCCGCCTGACGCTGCTGCCCGTGACCCGGGAGCTGGTGACGACCGCCGACTTCTGCGGCACAGTGTCGGGGCGGGAGGTGGACAAGTTCGCCGAATGCGGGCTTGAGCCCGTTCCGCTGGCTGGCCGGCGGGAGGCCATCCCTGCCGGCGCCCCCATCGCGGTGCTCTGCAGCTGTGAGCGGGACTTCGACCTGGGCTCACATCGGCTTTTTATCCTGCGGGTCGACGACGTTCTGCTGGCGCCGGAGCTCGTGGATCCCGACGGCGCCGCCGCGCCCGCCCGCGCCGGGCTGGTCGGCTGGCTGCACGGTGCCTACCACGCCCTGGGTGAGCCGCTCGGTTTCTTCGGCTCCAGCCGGGCGCGCCCCGCGATCTACCGCCGACGCATGGCGAAGCTGCGCCAAAGGACCAGAATAGAGAAAGCTTCTAAAAAGAGATAGATTCTGTAATCGTTCTCCGAACAAAAAATGACGATATTGCCCCTGGATCACGGATCGGGCAATATCGAAGTTTTTGACCAGAAGGTGGACAAAAATCGCGGTATTGCCCCGGGAATCGGGGCGGGAGCAGATAAACTTCAACAAGGGTGGACTAAAAGAACAATAGTGAGACGAGTGAGATCCCGCTATGCGCTCGTCGCCAAGGATTCATATCGTTTGTGCCTTGAGCGAAGCGAAAGGCATGGGCTATAAAACTGCGAAAGTTTGAAAAACTGCACACCGCCGCTTACCATTTGTGCAAAATTTCAAGCTTTCGCAAGGTTAATCGAATTAATATTCATGTCTGTGCTTATTCTAATGAAAATATGCAATAATGTAGATAATTATGCGCAGCGAGAGCTCAAAAACTGCGAAAACTTGAAAAATTGCACAGCGCCGCTCGCCATCTCGAGCAAAATTCCAAGCTTTCACTAGTCGATCGCATAAAACAACAATCGTGAAACGAGTTAGATACCGCGATGTGCTCGTCGCCAAGGATTCATATCGTTTGTGCCTTGAGCGAAGCGAAAGGCATGGGCTATAAAACTGCGAAAACTTGAAACCTGCACACCGCCGCAGGCCATTTGTGCAAAATTTCAAGCTTTCGCAAGGTTAATCGAATTAATATTCATGTTTGTGCTTATTCTAATGAGAATATGCAATAATGTAGATAATTATGCGCAACGAGAGCTCAAAAACTGCGAAAGCTTGAAAAATTGCACAGCGCCGCTCGCCATCTCGAGCAAAATTTCAAGCTTTCACAAGGTCGATCGCATAAGTGACACAACTCCAAAACTTGGTCATTTGACCCTCGGGATGGACAAAAAGCCTTGTTATGTCAGTAAAGAGTGACACAACTCCAGAAGTTGACAATTGCAGCTTCAAAATTGAATCATAAAGCGGGTAAGATACTCATAAAGCAGGTAAGATATCGCTAAGCGCTCAGCGCCACCAAATTATGACATTTTGTGCCTTGAGCAAAGCGAAAGCATGGGCTATAAAACTGGCAGACCCGGGCGGAACTAGAGGGGTGAACTATGGCGAATGTCAGGCTGCGGCCGCTCAGGATCGAGGACCATCGCAGGCTCGTTGGTGCGGGCTGTCTGGAACGACCCTACCGTGCCGCGCGCGACCTTTTGCGCGCCTGGACGCGGGATCCGGCCGCGCTCCTCTGGACGGTAGAGACGGACGACGACTTTGGCGGGGCGATCGCACTCTTCGCAGCGACGCAAAACCCCACCGCCGCCCGTATTGAGCCGCTGCTGACCGCTGCCGGAAAGGCTGCGTATGAGGCCGTGGTCCGTGAACTCTTGGCCCGCGCCTTTGAGGCGGGCGGTTTCCACCGCGTCGAAATTGCCGTGGCGGCCGACGATCAGGACGCGCTCGGCTCGCTTGCCGGGCTCGGCTTCAGCCGTGACGGCCTGCTGCGCCATGCCGCCCGCCGCCGCCAGGGCTACCGCGACGTCGAACTCTGGTCCACCCTGCGCACGGAATCCGGGCTCAGAGGCTTCGCCTTCATCCGCTTCAAGCCCGGCTATGTGCTCATTGAAGCGCGACCGGACGGAATCACGCGGGTCGGTTTCCTGCAGAACGGCGAGCGCCTGGAGCCGTCCTGGCTTTTTGACTCCGCCTGGGAGGCCGGTATCGCCGATGACGCAGGACTGGTGCGCCGTCACACGGCACGTGCGCCCGAAGCGCTGCCGCTGCAGGCGGCCGGCGCACTGGGTGAACTGCTGGGCCGGGCGCAGTGGCAGATTCTGGAGTATCTGCAGGGCCGGCGCTGCGGCTTTGACCTGCCGCTGGCGGCTGCACAGGGGACCAGTTTCCAGCGTGCCGTCTGGGCCCAGATCGCGGCGATCCACTACGGCCAGACCCGTACCTACGGAGAAATTGCGGCGGCGCTGCTGGCCGGGCGTGAGCCGGAGCTGGAGCCAGAGGCGCGTGAGAGGAAGGCCAGGAAACTGGCCCGGGCGGTCGGCAGGGCCTGCGGGGCCAATCCGCATGCGATTGTCGTGCCCTGTCACCGTGTCATCGGCGCCGATGACCGCCTGACGGGCTTCGCCGGCGGGCTGGCGGCGAAGGCCTGGCTGCTCGACATGGAGCTCGTCGCTCGTTACGGGTCGGCCGAATGACGGACAGAGAACGCGAACTCGACCAGGTCTGCGGGCGGCTGCGGCAGCTGAGCCTGTCCCAGCGCATCCGTCTCCTCGGCGGGCGCAACAGCTGGCAGACGGAGGCGATACCACAGCTCGGCATCCCCGCTCTGGTCTTCAGCGACGGCCCGCACGGGCTGCGCTACCAGCCCTCCGGGCACGATTCGCTGCGGGAAGATGGCACGGAGGAGGCGACACTCTTTCCGACAGCCGGCACCCTGGCCGCTTCCTGGGACGAGGAGCTGCTGGCGCTGGTCGGCGGGGCCATCGCCACGGAGGCGCTGGCGCAGCAGGTACACGTGGTGCTGGGGCCGGGCGTCAATCTGCGTCGCCATCCCCGCGGAGGCCGCAATTTCGAATACTATTCCGAAGATCCGCTGCTAAGCGCCCGCCTGGGCGCAGCCTGGGTCCGCGGCTGCCAGGAGCGGGGTGTCGGGGTGAGTCTCAAGCACTTCGCCGCCAACAATCAGGAACACCGGCGCATGGTCTATGACGCGGTCGTCGATCCACGGGCTTTGCGTGAACTTTATCTGGCCGCCTTTGAGGCGATTGTACGCGAAAGGCAGCCCGAGACCGTAATGCTGGCCTATAACCGCCTGAACGGCGTGCCGGCGACAGGCCACCGCCTGTTGGTGGAGCGGGTGCTGCGCGGCGACTGGGGCTTCCGGGGACTTGCGATCAGCGACTGGGGCGCGACCGTGAATCGTGCGGAGGCGCTGGCAGCAGGCATGGATCTGGAGATGCCGGGCTCCGGCGGGAGTCTGGATTTTGAGGTTGATCAGGCGCTCAGGGATGGGGAGATCACGGAACGGGAGGTCGATCTGGCCGTCGCGCGCACTTCGGCGCTGGCCCTCAGGCTGGCGCGGCAGCGCAGTGAGCGGGTGGGGGATCTGCCTCCGCCGGAGCAGATGTACCGGGAGCATGCGGCGCTGGCGGTCGAGGCTGCCTGCCGCACCGCCGTGCTGCTGAAAAACGAGGCGCCGGCGGAGGAGGGCGGGCGGCCGCCGCTGCCTCTGGCCGTGGGGCGGCCGGTCTGTCTGCTCGGGGCGCTGGCCCGGCGTCCGCATGTGCAGGGCGGCGGCTCGTCGCACGTCAGGCCGCGGCGGCAGTCGACGCTGCTGGAGGCACTGCCGCGCCGGCTCGCGGCGCAGGTGACGTATCAGCCGGGCTATCGGCTGGACGGCCTGCTTGATGAGGCGCTGCTGGACGAGGCGCTGGAGGCTGCCGCAGCGGCTGTGACTGCGGGCGCGGCGGTCGTACTGGTGCTGGGCCTGGCGGATGCGGACGAGAGCGAGGGCTACGACCGGCCTTCACTCGAACTGCCCGCGGGCCAGAGCCTGCTGCTCGAGCGGCTGCTTGAGCAGGGGATCCGGCCGATCGTGCTGCTGCAGAGCGGCTCCGTGCTGCTCGTGCCGTGGCTTGACCGCGTGCCGGCCCTGCTCCTGCTGGGTCTGGCGGGCCAGGGTGGGGGAGAGGCGGCGGCGCGTCTGCTGCTGGGCGTGAATGAACCGACCGGGCGCCTGACGGAGACCTGGCCGCTGGCGGCGGAGGATCTGGCGGCGGATGGGAGCTTCGCAAAAGCAAAATTGCGTGAACCCTATCGTGAAAGTTTCTATGTCGGCTATCGCTACACTGAAACCGCCAAAGTGCCTGTGCGCTTTCCCTTTGGCTATGGTCTGGGCTACGGTGTGCCCGTTGAGCTGCTGGGGGTAGAGGCGCTGACGGAGTCTGGGGAGGCGGTGCCTTGTGTGCAGCTGCCGGCGCTTCAGGGGCCTGAGGTGGCTGATGCCGCGGTGCTGCCATTTCGTGTGAAGGTGCTTAATCCGAATCCGGGTCCGGCCGTCGCCGTTGTTCAGACCTATCTTGAGCCTCTTGATCCGGATCCTGACTGGCCCGTGCCGCGGCTGGTGCTCTGCGATTTCGCACGGCTGCAGCTGGCTGGGGAGAGCGGGGCCTTTGTGGACCTGGCACTTGGCTGGCGGCAGCTCGCGGCCTGGAATGAGGGGGCCGGCGGCTGGCAGGCGCTCGGCGGGCGCTGGCGGCTGCGGCTTGGCCGTGATGTCCGTGATGCTTCCGAGGGGCCCGGGCCGGCGCTTGAGTTTGCCGTCGAGGTGCTGGGCGAGACGCCGCCGGCGCCGGAGCTTCCTGTGCCGGACTGGTATCGCGAGCCTGTCGGGCAGCCGCAGCGCTGGGATTTCTGGTTCCTGCTTAAGCGCGATGGCCGCGAGCGGCTGCTGGACGAGGACGACAGCGTTTTCAGTTTGGAGACCCCGCTGGAAGAGCTGGTGCCCTACGCTCTTTCGGCCCGGCTTTTTGCCTGGCTGGCGCGTGCTGTGATCCTGCTGCAGGCGGGGATCCTGCCCTTTGTCAACGACGCCGAAGCCAGGCGGCGCCAGCCCGGCCTGGCCATGCAGCTGCATGCCATGCGCGAGATGCCGCTGCGGGCATTCCCGCTGTTTTCGCGGGGGCTGACGCCGCGCAGCTGGCTCGCCTGGATCGTCCGGCGGGCCGAGCGCGGGCGTCAGCGTCGCCGGCGCTGACCGACTGCGCGGCGCTGGGTGCTGCGCGGTGCGTATGACGTAGTTTCGGGGAGGGCGAAAGCTTTCCCCTTCGTGATCAAGTTCGTCTGAAATGGCAATCATATTTTTTCAGAGGGGATAGCTGTGAGATTCCAACGCCTCTATCCTACTCGGTATGCCAACTTTTTGAGTTGTGTCATCTTTTGCTGACACAACTCGCTTTTTTGTCAAAATCGAGGGTAGATTTGCCAACTTTTTGAGTTGTGTCAATTCTCTTCATTTTCAGAGGCTCCTTGCTCTCTCTTAAGCAAAGCCAACTGACATCTGCTATACGGGATGCTGCGCTCAATAGTCACTTTGTGATT
>JASGUW010000169.1 GCA_030055235.1 Bacillota bacterium | reverse complement strand
GTTCCTGCCCCGGTTTTGGGGCACCAGCGCAATTTTTGTCCACCCCTGGACAATTTTTTCGTTCCTGCCCGGATTCCGGGGCACCAGCGCAATTTTTGTCCACCCTTTGACAAATTTTCCGCTATTGCCTGATATGCGGGACAATGACGTCAGCTTGTTAACTCGGAGAACGACTACGGTATCTAACCCGTTTTGATGCAGATCCTCAGATATGAAAACCTTTTCGGAGAGGATGGCAGTGGAAAATGTAAACTTGAGGCAACTTGGTATTCCGAACACGACAAAGGAAACAATTTTAGAAGAACGGCGATCCCTGTACGGCTAGAACCAGCAAATCACCAGTAATCTGATCAGGCATAGTTCGCCAGCTTTTCAACATAGATAAGCGGACAAACACAAATAATGTGTTCGTCCACTGAACTTGTACCATCACCGCAGTTTTGAAGTGTTAGCACTGATGTGGAGAGGAAAGCGATGACAGACTCTTCTGTGCTAAGATTCGACTGAAACAGCGGGAGACAGGAACGCATGTATGATGTAGAATCGAGAACTCTTGAGGAAATCACCCAGGAACGCATAGCCATTCTTGGGCCGTTCCTGGATCTGGATCCGCGTACCAGGGCGAGATATATTCGCGGGATCAGCGCAGCGAGCAATCTGTCGGAGGAGACCTTGCGCCGCTGGCTGAGAGCATACAAGGAGGCTGGCCTGGAAGGCCTGCGGCCACGCAAGCACAGAGGTGTACATGTCATTCCCAAGGAAATAGTCATGCTTGTAGCCAGACGGCGAAGGGAGCAGCCCGAACTCAGCCTTAAAAAACTCGTTGCCAGCCTGGAGGAGGAGGGCGAGATCCCCAAGGGTATGGTGAAACTTTCGACTTTGCAGAATGCCTTGGAGCGCTATGGTCTCACCCTCTCTCAGCAGAGAGCTCGACGGGAGAGGCAGCAGGAACTTGGGATAATTAAGAGATCAGGCGGCGACTGAACCTGGCTGGTTATCGGGATTCGGATTACGGTATGGCTGTCTGTACACATCAGCAAACTGTGAATGAGGCAGTGGCGAAATCTCCTTCTTTAGCCCCATTGGCCTTATTATGCGAGCCGCACCCCCGATATGGAATGTGTGCAAATTTCCGCTCTTATCGGATTTCAGTGTCCTCGGATGGGCTGCAGCCGCCCAGAGCGTAAAAATTGCACAGGAAACGCCTCGAATCAGGAAAGTAAAAAGTTAATTGAGGGAGTCAATATCATGGGAAACAACTTTAAAGAAACCCTGAAAGAACAACTTAATAATCCTGAGTTTAAAGAGGCCTGGGATGCTCTTGAGCCGGAGTATCAGGTAGCACGCGCCATTATAAATGCACGGCAAGAGCGAAATATGAAACAAAAGGACTTGGCTGAAATTACCGGGATTACTCAAGCCGGTATCAGCAGGCTGGAAAACGGAAACGCAAACCCTTCATTAAGTACCCTGAAGCGACTTGCGGAAGGTCTTGGGATGACAGTAAAGGTGGAGTTTGTTGAACGGACATAAGTTCAATCACGCCATATTCCATAGATAAACCTAAGCAAGCCGGAGCCCGTTCAGACCATAAACTCACACGCTCGACTTGCTTAGGTATTCTCTGTTCGAGGGCAATCGGACGCCCTCAGTCGCCCAGCCGCCCGGCCCCTCAGTCGCCCAGCCGCCCGGCTAGTCGCCCATCGCGGCCCGGATCGCCGCGTGCACAGCCGCCTGGAAGCCGGCCCCCTCCATCGCCAGCACCCCGCGGATGGTGGTGCCGCCCGGAGAGCAGACCTGGTCCTTGAGCGCGGCGGGGTGATCCCCCGTCTCAAGCGCCAGCTCCCCGTAGCCGCCGATCATGGCGGCGGCCAGACGATAGGCCACGGCGCGCGGCAGGCCATAGTAGACAGAGACATCCCCCAGCGCCTCCTGCATCAGGGCGGCGTAGGCGGGCCCGCAGGCCGTCAGTGTGCCGGCGATACCCAGCAGCGCCCCGTCGACATACTCAATGCTGCCGGTCTGACCAAAGATTCGGGCGAAGTTCTCCTGGTCTTCCGGGGTAAAGGTCGACTCGCGTTCGCAGACCCAGACGCCGCGGCCGACGGCGACGGGCGTATTCGGGACGACACACTGGACGCGGGCGCCCTCCGGCAGCAGCGGACGGAAGTCGGCCAGGCGCCGACCGGCCAGGATGGACAGGAGCGGACGCTGGGCCAGGGCACAGGCGACCGGGGTGACGACAGACGCCAGCAGGGCCGGCTTGACGGCCAGGACGACGAAGTCGACAGCCTCGATGAGCGCTGCAGCATAGGCAGCCGCATGGATCCCGAGCTCGGCCGTGCGGGCCTCCAGCGCCGCCCGGTCAATGTCGCAGGCCCAGAGCGAAGAAGGCTCAACTGCCCCACTTTTCAGCAGGCCGCGGGCGATCGCCGAGCCCATCTGGCCAAAGCCAATCAATCCAATTTTCATACTTGCTTACCTTCCGTTTCGGTGACCCGGTCCAGATCCCGGGTGACTATGATGTCGACGCCGCTCCCGGCGGCATCGGCCAGGACCACGTCGCCGCGGCGCAGCGGCGCCTCCAGGCGGCAGCGGCGCAGGGCGGCCATGACGTCCGGCAAAGACTCCTTCGGCAGTTCGCCGCGGGAGCGCACGGGCGCCCGGGCGATGGCCGCGCCGCTGACAGCGACAGTTGTCGTCAAACCACGGACAGGATGGCGCACCTCGGCCTGGCCGTAGGCGACGCCGCGCTCGCAGCGATTCCCGCTGACCGCATAATCCCGCCCGGCATCGACCGTCAGCAGGCAGCCACGCGGGCAGACAATGCAGATGACCTCGTGCTTCATGGGCGCTCCTCCTCCGTCGTCAAATCAAGCGGCTCGGCCCGCAGCACCAGGCCGCTGCCCGCCTGCTGCAGAATCACGGCAGGCACGTTGAGGCGGATCATCTCGCCGGGTGTCAGGCGCTCGCGCTTCCAGCGGGCCAGGACAACGCCGTCAGACTCCAAAAGCAGCTGAGCCTGGGGCAGGGGACGGCGGACGCGGCCGTAGAGCGTCTGGCTGCGGCCAAGCCCGGAGCGCGTCAGGCGCTGTGGGACGACATAGGAAAGCTCACCCGCGGGCAGCACCGCCAGGCTGTCGGGGCGGGCTTCGCGTGATAAAGCATACCGAGCGGCAGCCCGGCCGGCACGAGCAGACTCGGCTGAGACATAGTCGACCAGGTCGTGGACGTGGAGGACATTGCCGCAGGCGAAGATGCCGGGCGTCCCGGTCTCCATGTTCTCGTCGACGACGGCGCCGCGGGTGCGGCTGTCAAGAGGGATGCCGGCCGCACGGGTGAGCTCGTTCTCCGGGATCAGGCCGACCGAAAGCAGCAGGGTGTCGCAGTCAAAATGCTGCTCGGTACCCGGAATCGGGCGGCGGCTGTCGGGGTCGACGGCAGCGACGGTGACCCCCTCCAGGCGTCGACGGCCGTGGACAGCGATGACCGTGTGGCCCAGCAGCAGCGGGATGTCGAAGTCGTTCAGGCACTGGACGATGTTGCGGATGAGGCCGCCCGACCAGGGCAGCAGCTCGACGCAGGCCAGCACCCGGGCGCCTTCCAGCGTCAGACGCCGCGCCATGATCAGCCCAATGTCGCCGCTGCCCAGGATGACGACGCGGCGGCCGACACTCCAGCCCTCGATGTTGACGTAGCGCTGGGCGGCGCCGGCGGTCAGGATGCCGGAGGGGCGGCTGCCGGGGAGGGCGATGCCGCCGCGCGAACGCTCGCGGCAGCCCATCGCCAGGACGACGGCGCGGGCCCGGAGATCGCGGCAGCCCGAGCGGGCGCCGGTGATGCGGACCAGATGAACATCGGGGGCGGCGCTCATCGTCCCAGCACCAGGCTCCGTCGTCTCATGGCCGTCGATGCCGATGACCATCGTATCGGTCAGCAGCTCGACCCCGGTGCCGGCCAGCAGATCGAGATAGCGCCCGGCATATTCGGGGCCGGTCAGCTCTTCGCGAAAAATCTCCAGGCCAAAGCCATTGTGGATGCACTGGTCCAGAATACCGCCGGGCTCCGTGGCGCGCTCGCAGATCAACACATCGCGGGCGCCCTCTTCCCAGGCGGCCAGGGCGGCAGCCAGACCGGCCGGCCCGGCTCCGATTACGATCACATCAAAGAGGCGGTCCAGATTCTGACAGGGGATCACAGGGCGCCTCCTTCTTCTGTCACCGGGGCTCCCAAAGGACCCAGAACGATATGGCTGCCCGGCTCATGCTGACAGATGTCGGCGTAGCTGAGACCCAGCTCACGGGCCAGCAGGGCCTGCACACGCGGACCGCAGAAACCGCCCTGGCAGCGGCCCATGCCGGCACCCGCGTGGCGCTTGACAGCGTCGATCGAAGTCGCCGGGACTGGGCCGTGGATGGCGGCGACGATCTCGGCTTCCGTAATCGTCTCACAGCGGCAGACCACGCGTCCCCAGGCAGGGTCGGCGGCGATCAGGCGCTGGCGCTCTTCCAGGTCCAGGTCACGAAAGCGCACACGTTTCCGGCCGCGAATAGCATCAGGCCTGTCAACAAACTCAACACCGGCCGCCCCAAGCAGCTCCAGGGCCATCTCGGCGATGGCAGGGGCGGAACTCAGGCCCGGTGACTTGATGCCGGCCAGGTTGATAAAGGCCGGATCCACAGGAGAAGGCGCAATGATGAAGTCATCAGCGTCACAGGCAGCGCGGATCCCGGCAAAGTTACGGATGTTCTCATGCAGAGGCAATTTAGGCAAAGAACGGCGGGCGGCCGCGGCCACTTCTGCCAGCCCGGCCGCGGTCGTCTCCGTCGCATGGCCGTCCGCAATCAGCTCAGCGTTCGGGCCCACGATCAGGTTGCCGTGAACGGTGGGGGAGACCAGGACGCCCTTCCCGGCAGCAGTCGGACACTGGAAGAGGGTGTGGCGGGCGGCATGGCCGGCGGACTTATCGAGCAGATAGTACTCGCCGCGGGTCGGACGGCTGCCCCAGTCACTGCCCCCAATGAGACGATGGACCGCTCCGGCCTCCACCCCCGCAGCATTGACAATGCTATGGCAGGCGAAGCTACGCCCGTCGTCCGTCTCCACCTCAAATCCATCACCACGCCGGATGGCCGTCACACGGGCCCCGAGCTCCAGTCGGGCGCCGTTCGCCAGCGCATTTTCCGTCATGGCGAGCGTCAGCTCCCAGGGGTCGACGACAGCTGACGACGGCGCGTAGAGGGCCGCTGTCGCCTCCAGAGAGACACCTGGCTCCAGCGCCCGCAGCTCCGCCTGCCCGACAATGCGCAGACCGCCGACACCATTTTGGCGCCCACGCTCCAGCAGCAGCTCCAGATGGGCCAGGTCCTCCTGGCCAAAGCCCAGCACCAGCGCTCCGATTTCGTGGCGCGGCACATCGAGCTCAGCGCAGATGTCGCGGCAGAGCTCCACGCCGCGCACGTTCGTCTTCGCCATCAGCGTGCCCGGCTCCGGGTCGAAGCCGGCATGCAGAATCGCAGAATTCGCCTTAGAGGCCCCACAGGCGACGTCATGCGCCGCCTCCAGCACCAGCACGCCCAGGCCGCGCAGGCTGGCCAGGCGGGCGACCGCCGCTCCGACCACCCCGCAGCCAATGACGATGAGGTCATAGTGCATCGCGAAATCCTCCCTGAACCGCGCCCGCGCGCGGTATATACTCTGGAAGTACATGTCAAACCATACTGGCGCGATTGTAGCACGCCAGAGACCAGACCGCGGGAGGTAAGCCTAGATGCCGACGAATCAGAAACCCAAAGCCCCGCGCGCGATCCTGGCGATCGATCAGGGGACCTCCTCCACGCGCGCCATCCTCTTTGATCACGAAAGCCGCATTCTGGGGCAGGCACAGCAGGAATTCACGCAGTACTATCCCGCGCCGGGTCAGGTGGAGCATGATCCTGGCGAAATCTGGCAGAGTGTCGTGGCAACCGTCAAGAGCGTGCTCGCCGAGACCGGCCTGGACTGGGCCGACATCGCGGCCTGCGGGCTGACCAACCAGCGCGAGACCGTGGTCATCTGGGAGCGCGACAGCGGCCGCCCCATCGCCCCGGCCATCGTCTGGCAGTGTCGCCGCACGGCCGACAGCTGTCGTCAACTGCAGGAGGCCGGCTACGAGGCACTGGTGCGGGCACGCACCGGCCTGGAGATCGACGCCTACTTCTCGGCGACGAAGTTCGCCTGGCTTCTGGACCATGTACCGGGCGCCCGTGCCCGGGCCGCAGCCGGCGAGCTCCTGGGCGGCACCATCGACAGCTGGCTGATCTGGAAGCTCAGCGGCGGCCGGATCCACGCCAGCGACTACACCAACGCGGCGCGCACGCTGCTACTGGACATCCATCGCCTGGACTGGGACGAAGAGCTGCTAGAAGTCTTCCGGGTGCCGCGGCAGATACTGCCGGAATTACGGGCGTCGGGCTCTGTCTTCGCAAAAATTGATTGTGAAGAACTGGGCGCATGCGGCATCCCCATCAGTGGGGTGGCCGGCGATCAGCAGGCGGCGCTCTATGGGCAGCTGGGCTTTGAGCCCGGAGCGGTGAAGGCGACCTATGGGACGGGGGCTTTTATTCTGCAGGCGACCGGGAATGTGGCGGTGGCAAGCGAAAGTCGTCTGCTGACGACCGTGGCCGCCTACCGGGAAGGGGAGGCGCCGGCCTACGCGCTGGAGGGTTCGGTGTTTAATGCCGGTTCGACGATCCAGTGGCTGCGCGATGAGCTCGGCCTGATTTCGTCGAGCCCTGAGTGTGACCGCCTGGCCGAGACCGTGCCTGACGCTGGCGGGGTGCGGATGGTGCCGGCTTTTACCGGGCTGGGCGCGCCCTGGTGGGAGCCCGATGCGCGTGGGGTCTTCCTGGGCCTGAGCCGCGGGACGGGGCGGGCCGAAATTTGCCGTGCGGTGCTGGAGAGCATCGCCCAGCAGGTGGCCGACGTCTGCCTGGCCATGGCGCGTGATAGTGGGCGGCCGCTGGGGACGCTGCGTGTCGACGGGGGTGCGAGCCGCAGCGACGTGATGATGCAGTATCAGGCGGACCTGCTGGGCGCCGTGATCGAGCGGCCCGAGCAGATCGAGACGACGGCGCTGGGGGCGGCCTACCTGGCCGGCCTGACGGTGGGCTTCTGGGCGGGGGTCGACGAGATCCGCGGCAGCTGGCGGCTGGGGCGGCGCTTTGAGCCGCAGCGGGACGCGGCCTGGCGGGAGCGGGAGCGGCGGGCCTGGCTGGACGCGATCCAGGCGGTGGCTTTCGACGCCGAGAGGCGGCGGGAGCGGCAGGCCTGATGAGCTTCGCCTAAATAAGGCCTGACTTGATGGAGGGAAGAGTAAACATGCAGGAAGAGCAGAGAGGGATTTCTGATACGACACTCGTCGTGGCGATTGGCTGCGGCCGCAGGGAACACCGGGCTGTGGTTGTTGACCTGAGCGTTCAGGACGCTGCGGCGGAGACATTCGTGTTCAGGAACAGCTCCCAGGGTTTCGAGTCGTTTCTGAACTGGATCCGTGATCTTGAGTCTCTGCGGAAGTCCACGGATGTCCTGGTCGGCATGCAGTTCACCGGACAGGACTGGCTTTCGCTCTATAATTTCTTATACGAACAAGATCTCCGGCTGTTCATTGTTACTGCCGCAGACACTGCCGGCGCAGCAGGAGACCCGGCAGCCACCCTGAATCTGCCGCCTGCAGGAACGTTCCTGGAGGTACAAAGGCCTTATGAGAAGCATGATGCTTTTCTGAATTTCGAAAGGCGGCAAAAAGAGCTCCTGAGCCTGCAGAGGCGGACTGATAAGCTGATTCAAAATTGGCTGGACAGCCATTTTCGCTACTGGTACCTGGCCTGTTCGTCCGCCCGGCAGGCCGGCCTCAGGGCGCTTCTGCAGCGGGCTCCCTGGCCTGAAGCGATTGTGAAACTTGGTGTTGACGGCATTCTCAGAGTCTGGCGCGACGCTCAACTGGAGCAGGCAGAAGATCGGGAGCTGGCGGAGCGCCTGCTCAGGGCGGCAAAGCGCTCGGAGAGCGGTGTCGATAAACTGGAATCGTCAAGGACGCTGATCTTAAAACTGTACGACCACTACGATGCTATTGAGAAACAGCTCGCTGAATATTGGCAGCTGCTCGACGGATTGGCGGAAGCATATCAGCAGTTGCTTTGGCTGAGTAGCCTGACTGATCAGGGAAAGCCTGAAAACTCAGGTGGGTGTACAGGATTGGAGCGCTGCCTTGACCCCGATCAGGAGAATCTGACAGTGTAGGTCGTTCTGAGCCTTTTACTCATGTCCGTCTGCGTGTAGGGGATTTTCCCGTCTTTTTGCAGCCTTCCGAATACGATGCCCGGATCCTGATCGATTGAGTCAGCAAAGTCCCGTATGATGGCTTCATCGAAGGTTTTATGCTGTGCGGTAAACGCCTCGTATTTATCCTGCGGGATAAGAGCTTCCCGCGCATATCGATCTGCATAATCTTCTGCTTCACCATCTAAGGTGATGCCAAAGTCGCCATGCAGGATATGCCCGATTTCGTGAAACAACGTGAACCAAAACGTGTCTGCATAGTGCCGCCGGTCATTGAGCATCAAAAGCACTTTTTGACCCAGCTTTTTTGTTGCCCCGTTGATACCGGAATTCTTGAGATTAGGGAGCACAATCAGGATGACACCAGCTTCCCTGAAGGCTTCCTGTACGATCGGAAGAAAGCCGCTGTGATTCTTTGTCTGTGTGAGCGCAAAAGCGACTGCCTGATCAAATTTCTTTCTGTTAAACCTGGGAGCATCAATCTTTAAGGCCATATTAATGGCTACCTGAACCATGGCGTTCGCGTTTACAATGTTCGATCTGCCTAAAGCGTCCGAATAGCTGCGAAAGCTGATCGCCAGATCACGTTCCTCAAGTACGCTTAAAGAAGAAATCAACAGAAAATCCCTCAGTGATTTTATCTGTCCAGCTATGTTACGCGGCAGGTCAGGAAGATTAAAATGTTCACGGAAGTACTTATAATCAATAAGCTTGAAAGCATCCTTTTCCCGCTCGAGTTCTTTAAGCGACAGAAATTCCGCCTGTTTAATATCATAGGTCTGTTGTAAATTGAGCCAATACGTAATGGTAGTGCCAAGCATCCGCGCAAGCTTGCCGGCAATATCAATCGAAAGACTCTGTTTGCCACTGAGCAATACACTTAGATTCTTCGGTGTGGTACCCAGGCGCCTGGCAAAGTCCTCCTGCGTCAGCCCGCTCTCATCAACGATTTCCTTAATGTAATAGCCGGGGTGGAAGGCTGCCCTGTCATCAAATTCTATATAGTTACTCATAATGCGGACTCACTTCTTTTATCTCAACAATCTTTTCAAAAGCGGCAATCTCATCGATATGACACGGATCAAAAATCTCCTCGTTTTTATCCAGTGGCTGTAAGATTATCCTCCATTTATCCCATCTCGTTTTGACATCAATGGCAAAAAGACCGGCTAATTTACCTTTTAAACTATGGAAACGAAACGTTGGAATGACAACGATATCCTTGATTACTTGAGGCATTTTCAATTGCATTCATACGCGCCATTAGACTGATTGCCAATTGTTTGTTTCCACCAAAAAGCTTGGTCGCCGTTTTCAGGCTGGTGCACTGTTTTTCGACTTTACTGCTCGCGTAGAAGACCTTCACGATTGTCCATCAAACGAAATTACCCGTCAGGTAATATTGCTAAATGCGTCTTTGATTTGTCAATACGAATTTTTGGTCTGGGTAGAGTATGCAGTGCACAAAAAATCGGTTTGTGCTCAACTCTTCGTGTACAACTCGAATTTTTGCTCAAACGCCTGGTATGCATCAGACAGCAGAGACAACAAAGTTCCTCAAACTCCATTCCCGATGCAGAACTTTAGCGGTATTGGATCGCCGTTGGGCAGACGCGCACAAGCTTCTCTCAAGCAATATCTCAGACATTCCCGCCAGGAGCGGTGTCAGGCCGACTGAATATCACCGCAGACGGGTTCACGGAAGCGGCGGGCGACCTCAGCCGGATCCCTGAAGCGCCCCAGCAGGGTAATGAGCTTCGCCACACAGCTCTCGGTCGTCATATCAAAGGCCGGCACCGCGCCGCGCTCAAGCACACTGCGCCCGACGGCATAGCGGCGGAAGTCACTGCGCTCATAAAGACACTGGCTGCCAACCACGACGACAAGCCCGGCGGCGATGAGGGCTTCAAGGGCCGTGAGGACATTGCGACGCAGTTCATGGACACCGCCGATCCCAAAAGCCTCCAGGACCAGGGCGCGGCAGCCAAGGGCGGGCAGCGCTTCTAGAAGACGGGGGTCAAAGCCAGGGCTGAGCTTCAGCACCATGACAGAGGCATCGACGGCATCTTCCATGCGAAAGGGGCCACCGCCGACCGGAGGCAGGCTGCTGTGGTCCAGAACCAGGCCATCGCCGCTGATCTGGCCGACGATGGGGTGGTTGATGCTCTCGAAGGCTGCGAAGCCTGTCGTCCGCACCTTGACCGCCCGGGTGCCGAGCAGAATCTGCCGGTCAAAGGCGAGAAAGACGCCCGGCACCCCGCTCGTCGCCATTGCCAGAGCGGCGGCCAGGTTGGCGGTGGCATCACTGAGCGGATCCGTGATCGGCAGCTGCGAGCCGGTCAGCACGACCGGGAGCGGCAGATTGACGAGCATGTAGGAGAGGGCGGCGGCCGTGTAGGCCATCGTATCCGTTCCGTGGGTGATGACGATGCCGACGGGCGGCTCTGGGCTCTCCAGCGCGCGTGCCACCGCCCGCGCCATGATCTGCCACTCCTCCGGCTGGATGTTGGAACTGTCGAGATTCAGCAGGTCCTCAATCCTGATGTCATAGTGCAGCAGGGCGGACTGGCAGTAGCGCAGGATCTCCGCACCACCAAAGCCGGGCACCAGCCCGTGTGCCGATGGCACCGAGGCAATCGTACCGCCGGTCGCTATAAGAAGGACAGCTCTGCTCTCTTTCGTTTTCATCGCTCTCTTTTCCGGAAGATATCAAATGGACTTCGTGTTTATATGTATTACTTTAACAGCTTGGGAGCTGGCAGGTATATACCCCCTGTACGGTCTGTGTCAGCTCAAGTCAGGGTTGCAGTGAGCCTCCAGCTTGAGCAGCCTCGCATTTTCTCCTGCTCCTGATCTCCGCCAAAGAACCGCCGGTGCAGCTGTCGTAAAAAAGAAAAAGAATGCCCTGCGGCGATACCTGCTGGGGACTTTTAAGAACAGTCACAGTTCAGAGAGGGAGCTGAATAATTCCAGCGCCTCCACGAAATTGACAGCCCCTATGCTGCGATGGGTGTCACTTCTCCAGTTGCCTGCGCAGCGATCAGACTCACAAATAGCCGGAATGTAAATGGTATGCGATAGGATGGCGAGCGGCGAGGATGATAAGTACGACATGACTATTCTCAGGAGATTATGAAGCGGACCAGATTCTGTTGCCATGAAGCAATGTGATTAAGGTGATCACTAAAATCTCCTGAGCGCCGCGTAGCAGCCTGCACGCCCCATAGCGGCGTGCGCGCTCCTCTTCCGTGGTGAGGAGAAATACAAAATGTTTTTGTAAAACTCTCGATCTTGACCCAAAACAGGTTCTTATTCGTCAGGATGAAGAGAGATACAAATCGCATTTTGGGTATCACGCTGTTTTGATCACCCGGAGACCGATACCGTCAAACTGTTAACAGTGAATCCGCTTAAGATAGCCGTCTTCCGTACTGGGCATAAGACAAGCTACAGCACTGGTGATACGATTGCCCAGGCGGCCTACATAAAAGTGAAATAGCTTTCCACCCGCTGCAGGGTACACAGCGTGCACGGAGCACACACGCCAAAAGCGGGGTGCACCTCAAGAATGTCGGGAAGCGGGTGAACATGTCAAGCGGACGGCTGGCAAGGGGAAGAAAAGCAGCTTGCGGATTTCTGGTGGTCAAAACAGCGTGAAATGGCAAATTCGATTGCCATTACAGGCGATCTTGACCACAGAAGGCCCGATTCTGGTCAAAACAACGCGTAATGGCAAATTTGATTGCCATTACAGGCGATCTTGACCACAGACAGCCCGATTCTGGTCAAAACAGCGCGTAATGGCAAAACCAATTGCCATTTCAGCTTATCTTGACCACAGAGAATCGCGCACGCCGCGCAGGACCAGGATAGGAGTGCCTGGATCAGGTGAATATTCTTCTCCCTGGCAACGAAAGTCAAAGATCCAGTCTGTCTCTTCGATACGTACCAATTTTTTATACGGAGAACCCTCGCCGCTCGCCGCCGTATTTCATTCTTATCATTTCTGTCTGCGCCCAGTGGCCCTGCGTCCAATGTCAACTATTACGATTGCTCTGGAAGAGAACATCTACAAATACACCGTGTTCAAGCTAAGCTAAAACAGAGGTGTTGCAGGCGTTTGAGAAAGTCTCGGAAAAGATTTCCTCATCCAGACCAATATGACGCACTTACGCCATCGCCTTCCCTGATCCCGCAGCCGGCGAATCGGTGATAAACTACGTAGCATGTCCAAGAACCGTCCCAGGCTGCGCAGTCGGGATAACGCAGCCGCCTCACTCCTTAACGTCCCCAGCCTCGCCCGCGCCGGCATCATCGCCGCCCTCTATGTCGTGCTGACACTGGCTTTCCTGCCGGTCAGCTTTGGCATCGTCCAGTTCCGCATCTCAGAGGCCCTGATGATGCTGACTGCCCTGGTGCCCGGCGCCGTCCCCGGCGTCACCATCGGCTGCTTCCTGGCCAACATCCTCGGCCAGCAGGGCATCGTCGACATCATCGGCGGCACGCTGGCGACCGCCATCGCGGCCTTGGCGACCGCACGCCTCTCGAACCACATCGCGGCTCCACGCCTGCTCGCCACCCTGCAGTTCGGCCAGCTCGGCCCACTCGGACGCACCAGCGCGCCAGGCTCGCCCAACTCCCCCAGCCCGTCCAGCGCCACCAGCCCGCCCGGCGCCTCCCGCGCCGCCCGCGCGCTCGGCCTGCTCGCGCTGCCGCTGCCCACCATCCTGGCGAACGGGCTCATCGTCGGCAGCTACCTGCCGCTGCTGCTGCTCGACAACCCGACCGTCCCCGCCTGGCTCGCCTCCATGGGCAGCGTCGCCCTGGGAGAGGCGCTCGTCCTCTACGCCCTCGGCCTGCCGCTCACCGTCCTCCTCGGCCGCCTCAACAAACCACACGCGGGGTACGCCCGATGACCCACTACTTCGATCCCGAGCCCACGACACCCTCGGAGCCGCGCCACTACGAAATCGACTTCGACGGCCGCCGCTTCCTCATCCACAGCGACCGCGGCGTCTTCTCGCACCGCCGCCTGGATGACGGCAGCCGCCTCCTGCTCGAAGCCGTAACCGCCGACCTCCGCGCCGACGGCCAACACGAAGGCGAACTGCTCGATCTGGGCTGCGGCGTCGGCGTCCTCGGCATCGTGCTCAAGCGCGTCTTCCCCGGCTTCGCTCTGACACTGACCGACGTCAACGAGCGTGCCCTCGAACTCACCCGCACGAACCTCGAAGAAAACGGCATCCGCTACGCCACCGTGCTCGCCTCGGACGGCTGGGAGGCCCAGGTCCTCACCAAGCGCCACTTCGACGTTATCGTCACCAACCCCCCGATCCGCGCAGGCAAGCAAACGGTCCTCCGCCTCCTCGACGGCGCCGCCGACCACCTCAGCCCCACAGGCCGCCTCTACCTCGTCATCGGCAAAAAACAGGGCGCCCCATCCTACGCCCGCCACCTCGAAACCCGTTATTCCGTGGTCGACCGCATCGCCCGTCAGCAGGGCTTCGCGGTCTATCGCTGTCAAAAAGGAGAACCAACATGACCGACTGCAAAAGCTGCGCCAGCCGCGGCGACTGCCCCTCCGCCTCTGCCTCCGGCCCCGGCCCCGACTGCCCCTCACAGCAGAACGCACAAACCCAAAGCAACGCCCAAACCCAAACCCACAACCAGGGCCCTGAGCTCGCCCGCCTCCACCCGGCCGCCAGCATCCGCCGCGTCTTCGCCATCGCCAGCGGCAAAGGCGGCGTCGGCAAATCCACCGTCACCGCCCTCCTGGCCGTTTCCCTCGCCCGCCAGGGCCTCAGAGTCGGCGTCCTCGACGCCGACCTCACCGGCCCCTCGATCCCCCAGGCTTTCGGCATCCTGGACCGCGCGACCGGCACCGGCGACGGCATCCTGCCCGTCCGCACCCGCACCGACATCCAGCTGATGTCGATCAACCTCCTGCTGGAAAACCCCGAGCAGCCCGTTGTCTGGCGCGGCCCCGTCCTGGCCCAGGTCGTCTCCCAGTTCTACTCAGAAGTCATCTGGGACGACATCGACGTCCTGCTCGTCGACCTGCCCCCGGGCACGGGCGACGTCCCCCTGACCGTCTATCAGTCCCTGCCGCTGACCGGCCTCATCATGGTGGCGACACCGCAGGACCTGGTCCGCATGATCGTAGCCAAGGCCGGCCACATGGCCGAACTCCTCAACATCCCCCTCCTGGGCCTCATAGAAAACATGAGCGGCTTCCCCTGCCCCCACTGCGGCGAAATGCTCTATCCCTTTGGCAAAGGCCGCGCCCAGGATGCCGCCCTCCAGCTCGGCGTGCCGCTGCTGGCCCAGCTACCGATCAATCCGGAGATCGCCCGCCTGGTGGACGCCGGCGCGGTTGAAGAAATCCCCACCGACCCGCTCGAGCCGGTCACCGACCTCCTGCTCACGCTCAGCGTCCGCATGGACACAGACGGGTGATCACGCGCAGCGCCATCGGCCAGGACTCCCACCGCTTCGCCGCCCCCGACAGCGCCCGCCCGCTGCGCCTGGCCGGCGTCACCATCCCCGGCTGCCCCGGACTTGACGGCAACTCGGACGCCGACGTCATCCTGCACGCAGTGACCAACGCCGTCTCCGGCATCACCGGCCGCAACATTCTGGGACGCACAGCCGATGAACTCTGCCGCTCCGGCATAACGGACAGCGCTGCCTACCTGGAGCTGGCATTAAAAGATCTTTATGCGAAGCCCGGCCGCCGACCGCTCCACCTCTCGGTCTCCGTAGAGGCCCGCCGCCCGATCCTGGCGCCCCATATCCCCGCCATGCGCGCCGCCCTGGCCCGCCTGCTGCAATTGACAACCGACGACATCGGCCTGACTGCCACCAGCGGCGAGGGCCTGACCGGCCCCGGCCGCGGCGAAGGCATCGCCGTACTTGCCATCCTGACAGTAGTGGAGGACCCATGCGACTCGTTTCCTGGAATGTAAACGGCCTCAGGGCCGTCATGAAGAAAGAATTCCCCGAACAGTTCCGGCGCTTTGACGCCGATATCCTGGGCCTGCAGGAGATCAAGCTGCAGGAGGGGCAGATCGATTTTGCCCCGGAGGGCTACCACGCCTTCTGGAATTACGCGGTCCGGCCCGGCTACTCCGGGACGGCGGTTTTCTCAAAGCACGAGCCCCTCGCCGTCCACTACGGCCTCGGCATCGAAGAGCACGACCAGGAGGGGCGGGTCATCACGCTCGAGTTTGAGACCTGGTACTTCATCACCGTCTACACCCCGAACGCCCAGGACGGTCTGCGCCGCATCGACTACCGCGAAGCCTGGGAGGATGCCTTCCGCGCCTATGTGGTGGAGCTCGACCGTCAGAAGCCGGTCGTTATCTGCGGCGATCTCAATGTCGCCAACGAACCCATCGACCTGGCCAACCCTGAGGCCAACGTCGGCAACGCCGGCTTCAGTGACGAGGAGCGCGCCAAGTTCAAGCTCCTGCTGGCCGCGGGCTTTGTCGACAGCTTCCGTCACTTCTACCCGGATGCCGCCGACCGCTACACCTGGTGGAGTTACCGCACCCGGGCGCGCAGCCGCAATGTCGGCTGGCGCATCGACTACTTCGTCTGCTCCCAGCGCCTGATGCCCCATGTCACAGCTGCCGAAATTCTGGACCAGGAGATGGGCTCGGACCACTGCCCGGTGACGCTCGAGCTCGACCCGCCGGCAGACATCCTGCCCCTGGAGCCGGGCGCCTAGCATGGCCCGCCAGAAGCGCCGCACCCGCTATGTCTGCAGTGACTGCGGACATGAGACGCAGGGCTGGCTCGGCCGCTGCCCCGCCTGCGGTGCCTGGAACAGCCTGACGGAGGAAACGACAGCAGCCCCGCTGGAGACCAGCGGCAGCCGCGGCTGGCTCGACGAGCGCATCACGGCAGGCACGCCCACGGCACCGGAGCTGACCGACCTCGACAGCGTCAACGTAGAGACCGTCCGCCGCGTGAGCTCGGGGCTCGGAGAGCTCGACCGCGTGCTGGGCTCGGGCTTCGTGCCCGGCTCGCTGGTGCTGGTCGGCGGTGATCCCGGCATCGGCAAGTCGACGCTGCTGCTGCAGGTGGCTGCGCATGCCGCCTTCCCCGGCCCCGTCCTCTATGTCAACGGTGAAGAGAGTGCCGAGCAGGTGCGCCAGCGCTCCGACCGCCTCGGCATCCAGGGCGGCGGCCGCATCAAGCTGCTGCCGGACGTCCGCTTCGAGCGCATCGCGGAGGTGCTGCTCGGGCTGGGGCCCGGACTTTGCATCATTGATTCCATACAGACACTCTATACCGAACAGCTCGCGGCGGCGCCGGGCACGGTGAGCCAGGTGCGCGACACGGCGGCGGGGCTTTTACGTATTGCCAAATCCCGCGGGATCACCGTGGTGCTGGTGGGCCATGTGACCAAGGATGGCTCGCTGGCGGGGCCGCGGGTCCTGGAGCACATGGTCGATACCGTGCTCTATTTTGAGGGCGACCGCTTCAGCCAGCTGCGCCTGCTGCGGGCGGCCAAGAACCGCTTTGGTGCGACGAACGAGGTCGCGCTCTTTGAGATGACGGGGCAGGGGCTGGTCGGCGTCAGCCATGCCTCGGAGGCGCTGCTTGCCGGCCGTCCGCGCCAGGTGCCGGGTTCGGCTGTTACCGCCTCGCTCGAAGGCACGCGCCCGCTGCTGCTGGAAGTTCAGGCCCTCCTGAACCCGGCGGCCTACGGGACGCCGCAGCGCCAGGCCCAGGGGCTCGACCGCACGCGTGTCGCCATGCTGATGGCGGTGCTGGAGAACCGCCTGCAGCTGGGCTTTGGCAACATGGATGCCTTTATCAACGTGGTGGGCGGGCTCAGTGTCGACGACACCGCGACGGACCTGGCGGTGGCGGCGGCGATCGCCTCCAGCATGCGTGGCCAGCCGCTGCGCGACAACTGCCTGGTCTGTGGCGAGATCGGCCTGACCGGTGAGCTGCGCCCGGTGGCTGAGCCCGCTGCCCGCATCCGGGAGGCCGCCCTGGTCGGGCTCGACACCGTCGTCCTGCCCGGTGCCAACCAGCCGGGCCGTTCCGGGCGGCGTCAGCCGGCCGAAGCCCTGCCGGCCACTGCCCGGCGCCCGGATGTCATCTATGTCGACCGCCTGGCAGAGGCCATCGACATTCTCTTCAGTTGAGGTTTTCCCATGTCCAAGCTTTCTCTCTATGCGATCGTTCCTGCGGCCGGCCTGGGCCGGCGCATGGGCTGTGCGGGGAACAAGGCCTGGCTTGACCTTGGCGGCCGCAGTGTCCTCGAGTGCACGCTTGATCTGCTCTACGGCGAGCCGCGGCTCCAGGGCCTGGTCCTGGTCGGGCGGCCCTCTGAGCTTGAGCAGCTGCATGCCCTGGCGCGGCGCTATTCCCCTGAGCCTTTAATTGTGAGTGGAGGCGAAACCCGGCAGGACTCCGTGCGCCACGGGCTGGAGGCTCTGGCCGCGACTCTGACGCCCCAGGAGCGACGGGCCGCCCGCGTCCTGATCCATGACGCTGCCCGCTGCCTGGCGACGCCGGCGCTCATCGACCGCGTGGCCACCGCCCTGCTCCAGGAGGAGACGGTCGCCCTGACCACGGCCGTTCCGGTGACCGACACCATCGCGGAGGTGACGGATGACTCGACGCTCGTCGCCGTGCCGCCGCGGCGCCTGATGCGTCAGATCCAGACGCCGCAGGGCTTCCGGCTGGCGGAGGGCCTGGTCTGGCATCAGGCGGCGGCGCGGGAGGGGCGCAGCTACACCGACGACTCTGCGCTGGCGCTCGCCTCCGGGGCCCGGGTCCTGGTCATCGAAGGTGAGTCCGAAAACTTCAAGCTCACCCTGCCTGAGGACTACGATCGTGCCCGCACCGTCCTGGCCCGCCGTGCTTCTTTGAATCCATGAGTCTGCCGCGTTTCTTTCTTGAAAGTATCTCTGAAGACATAGAGCCCGGCGCCGTTTTAAGCCTCAGTTCCGGCGACAGCCATCATGCCCGCCGCGTGCTGCGCCTCCTGCCAGGTGCCGCAGTGGTCCTCTGTGACGGCCGCTGTCGCGATCTGGTCGGCCGCCTGCTGGCCGACCAGGACCCGGATACGGGTGCTGCCCGTGTCGTCATCGACACCGTCGTCCCCAGTCCCGCTGAACGAGGCCCGTACCTCATCCTCTGGCAGGGCCTGCCGAAACAGGCTAAACTTGAAGAAATCATCACCCGGGCCGTGGAGCTCGGCGTCCATGAGATCCGGCCGCTGCTCTGCCGCCGCAGTGTCAGCCGCCCCGACAGCCGCAGTGCCGCCAGCCGTCTGGAGCGCTGGCGCCAGCTCGCGGAGGCGGCCGCCAAGCAGGCGGGGCGCGGCCTCATCCCAGAAGTCCGGGCGCTCACGCCGCTCAACCGGGCGCTTGATGATTACACCGCCGCTGCTAAGGCCGCCGCAGAGCCCGAGCGCCGTCTGGGTCTCCTGCCCTGGGAGGGGGAGGAGGCCGTCGTCCTGCCGCAGCCGCTTGGCCGCCACCGCCCCGGTGACCTGCACCGGATCGATGTCCTCATCGGACCCGAAGGCGGCTTCGATCCGGAAGAGGTCGACCGCGCCCGTGCGGCCGGCTTCATCAGCGTGAGCCTTGGTCCGCGCATCCTGCGCACCGAGACCGCCGGCCCCGCCGTCCTCGCGATGCTCCTTGCCTGGCAGCTCGCTGCGGACCGTCCTTCCGACCCAGCCCGGAACCCGATCGCCCAGGCAGCCAAGTTCCTGACAGGAGGAGACGAGCCATGAGCGCTGCTCTCGAGCCGTTAGCCCAGTCCGAAGAATCCAGCCGCTCCACCCGCTCCGCCCGGCCGCCCCGGTCGAAGAAGCCGCGCTTTCACCGCGGCCACCGCTTTCAGATCCTGATCGCGGTCGTGATCGTCCTGCTGCTTGCCGCTGTCATACTCCTGTCTACCCGCATGCGTGCCCGCTTCGACGTCTATCAGTTCGTGCTCAGCAACGAAGCTCGTCTCAATCAGCTTCTGCCTGAAGTGCTGACCGAGCTGCGCGCCGGCGAACCCATTGACGCCAACGACCTCAGGCTCGGTCCCGTCGATGAGATTGAACTTTTTGAGATTTCATCAGAGGACTTCGCCATCCGCTTCGACTACCCCGAAAGGAATTTTCCCGAGCGCGGCTGCTACGGCTTCTACTACAGCTATCTCGACGAACCCCGGACCTTCGGCCATGTACCCGCCTCCGCTGAGCTAGAAGAAAATGCCGAGTCCCAGATCTGGACCTACCGCGATGAGGAGGGACAGGAACGCTACTTCACGCGGCGTATCCACAAGCACTGGTTTGTCTATTCCGCCAATCCCTGACATAGATTCCTGAGTTCCTGTTAGAGAGGGGGGCCTGCAGGTTTCTGCCAAACGGTGAATATACGTCGCCTGGCTCTGTATCGGTAACGGAGTGCATACTTCATCGTTCGTGCTGCCTTTTGCATACCGGTCTTTTGAGCAAAAAATCGACTTGTACACAGAAAATGACGCACAAGTCGAAATGTAGTCTTGTGTTCTTACATGAGGTTCGATAGGGGAGGACGGGCAAAGACGGATGGTCAGAATCTTATCCTGACGAAGCGGAAATCCGGCCAGCAGCCCTTCTGCCAGATTCTTGTTTCGCAGATCAGGATATTGCGCTCTCAAGTACGAAAACCCGCTTCTGCAAAAGATAAATCAACAACAGAAAACCAGCGGCAGAATTTATCAGCCGCTGGTTTTCTGTTCCCTATGGAAGGAGTGCTTGATGCGCAATTCATCTCGTGATCTGTCCCATTCCGGAACAGAAGATTTCACGGACCTAATGATGTTGCCGGGACAATAAAAATACCTGTTTCGGGATCTTTCATGATCGCCTCGCAGTGCCCGACTATCACACACATAAATACCGGCTTCCTCTTTACGTTGGTGTAAAAACGCGAGAGGCTGCTGATAGCATCTTCGATGCGATTGCTGGCCAGCTTTATTTCAAAAGCCGCATAGCTGCCATCGCTGAATTCGATGATTGCGTCCACCTTATCTCCGGACACATTGTCCCGGAAATGATAGAGATAAGCGTCATGATAATCCGCATAGATTCTAAGATCCCGTTCGACTAATGCTTCAAACAGGAGACCGAACGTTTCAAGGTCATGGAGTAATTTGTCCGTTGTAAGCTGCAGGCTTGCACAACAAAGTGACGGATCGACCAGATGCCGCTTGCTGGTTTTTCCTACCCGCGAGGAAGATCGGTAATTCAAACTGTAGGCCTCCTGATTGGCCGTAATGTATAGGCTGTCCAATACTCCAAGATAGTCTCGTATTGTCGAACGACTCTTTATAAGCTGCCCTTCCTTCTCATACTTCTCAATGTCTTTAAGCAGCGTCGCATCGCCGGCAAGTGTTGTTTCATTTCTAGATAACGAACGGAGCAGCATGCGCATCCTGGTGGGATCTCTCTTTCGCGCCTGCCCTTCATGCATATCTTTGCTGACGAGGGAGTCAATGTAGCTTCTTGGGATAATGCCGATATCCCTGTCTGCCATACCAATGTTCGCCGGCCATCCGCCTCTGACGATCAGATGGGCAAGCCTGTTCAGTTCGACCTTGCCGCTGTGTCCTTCGTTTAACTGATTGTTAAGCATGTCAGCGATTGAGGCTCTACCAGTCGAGTCTCCAGATTCATACAGGCTCATGGGATGCATGCGATTCGTAGCGATCCGCCCTGTTCCAGAGTGATACACTTCGTCGCTTGATGTCGAATCAAGTGATGTTGATCCTGTGAGAATAAAGTTCCCTTTTTGACGACTGCTGTCACATTCATGGTGAACAGCATCCCATATGTTTGGAACAAGCTGCCACTCATCAATTAGCTGCGGTCTGTCAGTCAGAAAAATATACCTGGGGTCAATACCAGCTATATTTCTCTGACTTATGTCTGTCAAATATGAGACGCTGTTTGCATGATTTAGACCGGTCCATGTCTTCCCACACCACTTAGGGCCTTCAATAGACACTGCTCCGAAGATTTTAAGATATCTTTCCACCTTATCGTCAATCAATCTCGGCATGTATCCGTCTTTTCTTAAGCTCACAAACCCCTCCAAAAGACAAGCAAGTATTCATGTATGCACTTTTCACTCAATCTGTTATACGCTTTTCAACAGATTCATTATACACATTTCATAGGATACATTATACGCTTTTCATGAGTTTTGTTATACGCATTTCAAAGATTCACTATACGCTTTATCAATAGAATCGCTATATGCTATTCAAGAGTGTCACATATCCTATGAATTGGCCTTTCAGAAGATGACCTGCAACTTTAGATAGGAAGACCTGTCTCATCAGCACCAGAACTTGAGCTTACGAAAAATGCACATAGTAATCGTTTTGGCCAGACGCTTTCGTGGGTAGAAACTGTTCGTCCCTTGGCAAAGTTTCGCCACGATTATGTGGAGGTGTTGGAATGATTCAGTTTCCCCCTCTGGCAAAAGGGAGGAGCATCAGGTTGCGCTCCTGAATCACTTTCCTCAGACAAAACACGAGTTTTTGCCATTTAAGAGGCCTCGAGTGCCAAAAACGGCTTGCGGGAGCTTCCCCGTAAGGAGAGCTCCCGCTTCATCGTGAAAACATATGCTTCAAACGTGCTATCCCATACAGTAACCACGATCATCAATTGCCGAAGCTGATCGGCTAGCTCCAAGCTCTTTCTGGCTCGTCAGAGCGTTTCCGATCTCGCAGTCACTCTCCTCGGCCAGAATCCAAGCTGGTCCTCGGTTCAGCCATAAACCAAGCTCCTGCTACCACCCAAGCTCCAGTCAGCCACGCAGTTCTTGGCAGCTCCAAATCTACCTAAGATCCCGGGCCAACCAGTCAGTCGCCCCGCTCCAACCAGCCAGCCGTCCCCGCTGCCAGCCTCCCGCCGTCAGCCAGTCGCCATCCGACTCCTAAATAATCCCCTCGTCAACACAGTGCTCAACAAACTCGCTGAACAGCGCCTCCGGCCAGGTGAACCACTCACGCGTGTAGTTCTCCGGGTTGTCCACGTCAAAGCTTTCGTGCATGTGGAAGGTGCCACCGTCTGTTGTCGAGATCATGTGCAGGAGTTCTTTCTTCTCCTCCCGGTCTATGGAGGTCAACCCCTGCATGGCGAGCGCCATATGCCAGACATAGTTGTCAGGTGAGTGCCTGGAGCCGATACCACGGGCATATTTGCCGACAAAGTAATAGGGGTTCTTCTCGCTCAGCAGGAACTTCCTGGTGTTCTGATAGATCTCATCGTGCGCATCCAGATAGCCAATGTAGGGAGCGGAGAGAAGACTCGGAATATTGGCGTCATCAATCATCATGTAGTTGCCCATGCCGTCGGTTTCACAGCAGTACACCTTGCCGAAGGTATCGTCCTCAACAATGGAGTACTTCTGGATTCCCGCATCAATTTCAGTACGCAACTCGGCACAGGACTTCGCCAGCTCAGAGTTGTCGCAGACTTCCAGAAGCATCTCTTCCATATAGCCCAGAACAACCACAGCAAACATCTGGGCAGCCGTCAGGTAACCGTACTGGCAGGCATCGTCACTGGGCCTGAAACCGGACCAGGTCATGCCGGTGTAGACCACGGGATTGCCCATGCCCTCGTTGTGGAGCGTGTCCCAGGGGTTCCAGTAATCAGGTCTGGTGAAGCGGTAGGGCGACTTCTCCATGTGGTGCTGCTCAACCCGCCACTGCTCTGTAATGATCTGCACCAGCTCTTCCAGATGCTCTTCGATGAGCTCTGTTTTCCCGGTTTTCTTCCAGTAGAGATACAGCAGCCGGATGGGATAGCAGAGAGAGTCAATTTCATACTTCTGCTCCCAGACCCAGGGATTCTTCCTCGGAATATCGTTGACATATCCCTGATCGTTGTCCTCGACGTTAAAGGCATTCGCATAGGGATCGATTTTGATATACATGAACTGTCTGCGCAGAACACCTTCAATGACAGCAGCGATCTCTTCGTTATCCACACACAGATCCAGATAATGATTCACCTGAGCACTGGAGTCTCTGAGCCACATGGCCGGGATATCCCCGGTCAGGACGAAGTAGGTCCCGTCCTCCTGCTTCTGCAGGGCGGTTTTCCAAGTGCCCACGAAGCACCTTCTGTACTGTTCCTGCAAACGGGGGTAGGCTGCCAGCTTCTCGGCATACGACTCGACGTGCTTCAGCATGGCCTCGGGGATCGGATTGGATTCTCTCTCAAGTGAAACGTACATGTTTACCGTTCTCCTTGTTTTACAAAAAAATACATAGATGCATTTATAGCCTTCCGGCTGGCGACTACAGTAGCAATAAACCCTACAATAAGCAAAAGGCGCCATTACTAAATGTATTTAATATTGCTGACTTCAAGGATTTACAACTTCCAGAACCTGCCAAAAAACGAAAGGTGCGAGTTTTTCAGGTGCCTCAAGAACACGAAATCGCATTACACTTGGTGCATCAGCTATCAAAATCGCCATCGCTCCCAGGCTGCAAACACCATCGCATCCACCAACCCGTCACCCCGCAAACCCGCCAACTCGCGCCCCGCCTGCACACAACGAAAAACCCGCCGACCGTGCACCAGGCAACGGGGGCGGGCTTCGTTGATCGCTCAAGTTCCAGGCCTTGTCCAAGTAGCTTGGCCAGCAACCAGGCCTTGTCCAGGCCGGCCGGATCCAGCAACCAGACCTTAGTCGGCGCTGTCCTCCTTAAAGGTCAGGAACCAGTCGAGCATCTTGTAGCCGGGCTGCTTGACCAGCTCGTTGCGCTCAACGATCCCATCACAGGTCGCGGGCGGCGGCACGATCACATCGCGGCCGGGCTCCCAGTTGGCGGGCAGAGCGACGCTCTCAGCGGCAGCCTTCTGCAGGCCGATCAGGATGCGCTTGATCTCTGGGAAGTTACGTCCGAGCGAAGCCGGATAGTAAAGAATCGTCTTGACAATGCCGGCGGGATCGATGAAGAAGACCGCGCGCACCGCATTGGAGTCCGACTCGCCCTGGAGCATCCCATAGAGCCTGGCAACTTCCATCTTGATGTCGGCGATAACCGGGAACTTGATCTCCGGTTTCTCAATGCCGTTCCAGCTGTAGTCACGGATGGCGTTCAGCCAGCCCAGATGCGCGTGGATCGAGTCAATCGACAGGCCGACCAGCTCGGTGTTCAGCGCCTTAAACTCGTCATGCATGCTGGCGAAGGTCATAAACTCGGTCGTGCAGACCGGCGTAAAGTCTGCCGGGTGGGAGAACAGGATGACCCACTTGCCCTCATAGTCGGCGGGGAAGTTGATTTCGCCCTGCGTGGTATCAGCGACAAAGGCGGGAGCGGGTGTCCCGATCAGCGGGAACTGGACCTGATTAACATTGTTGTTGTCGTTCATGGAAAAACTCCTTTTCTTAGTTGACGCCTGCTGCTTGCCCCTCGTCACCATCCGGTGCTGAGGCCTGCCTGTCAGGTGTCGGCGAATTGTCTATCTGTTCGTGACAGCCGGGACAGCTGCCGCGTAAAAGCCAGTCGGCGCGTTCAATCTGGTAGCCCTCCAGCCGGGGAGAGTCGAGTTCGGCAGGGAAGGGGATGTCCTCAACCAGCCCGCATCTTGTACAGACAAAATGTCCGTGCTTTTCTATGCGGAGGTCATAGCGTGTTTCCAGACGGTTCAGCGTGAAACGCTCCAGGAGACCGTGATCGACCAGATGGTTGAGAGTGTTGTAGACCGTAGCCCGGGCAATCGGCGGGCGAATGTCGGACAGCCAGCTGTAGACTTCGTCGGCGGTGGGGTGCCCGCCGTGGGCCAGAATTTCTCCCAGCACCTGCATGCGCTGAAAGGAGGGCTTGATACCATGCTTCTTCAGCATGTCCTGAGCTGCACTTTGTCGTTGTCTCATCAAGTTTCCTCCGTTTCTTAGAAATGATCTGATATTAGAATAAATCTAACCTTAGAACAAATCTGAAACATATGTTACACTTTTTGCTGTTCTTTTCAAAATCAAGGACTCATGTAGTCTGGGCGCTGCAGTGATCCTTTACACCTATGTATCTTTGTGAATAGGCATGTCGGTCGTTGAGTTGCCATCCGTTTCATGGAGTGGCTTTGGGTCCCAGAAACAGTCATGTCCTTATGGTTCCTCTGCTGGAATGGAAAGCTGTTGATCAAAAATGCGGAAATCCGCAAAAAGATAAACAGCCTGGATATATAGAAAACGCGTCATAAGTTGGACCAGACTGCTTGTCCATGTATATCTGGTACCAGACCGTCTGCGTCAGTGCTGAACACTTCTGCTGTCAGGAGATCTCCTGCTTCACGGACATGACGGTCGGCCAGTTGCTTCCTGTCTCTGAAACGCTAATGGGAACAACTTCCAGATCTACTGTCAGATCCTCAGTGCTTCAACTGCGCTCTTAACATATTTTTAAAGTGTCTTATAATAGCTTGCATGGATAAAGATCTGAGCCACGAACAATCACCTCCAGCCAGTTTCTTCCGGCGCTTCATGGGCCCGAACGAACGAAATGTCCTGCGCATGGCCTGGCCGGTCCTTATCGAACTGGTTCTCAGCTCGCTCTTTGGCATGATCGACCTGATGATGCTCGGCCGTCAGGCGGATCATTCAGTTGCCGCAGCTTCTGTCGCTGCAGTCGGAGTCACCAATCAGCTGATCTTTATCGGTGTCTCTCTGGTTCAGGCGCTGAATGTCGGTGGCACGGCCATGATCGCGCGCTATTACGGCGCCGAGGAGAGGCAGCGTATGAGCCCGGTGCTCAAGCATGTGCTGGTGCTGAACCTGACGTTGCTGACGCTGCCCTTTGTCGTTGTGATGCAGATCTTCGCGGACGATCTCTTCCGCTTTATGGGAGCCAGTGAGACGGTTATAACGGTCGGACTCAACTATTTCCGCATTCTCCTTCTGGGCTTTCTCTTTCAGTCGGCGAACCTGTCCTTTTCCGCCGCCTTGCGCGGTATCGGTGAGACACAGACCCCCATGCGCATCAATCTGGTGGCGAACGCCGCCAATGTTGTCGGCAACGCGATACTGATCTACGGTCTGGGGCCCTTCCCGGCTCTGGGCGCGACGGGTGCGGCATTGTCGACAGCGCTTTCCCAGGTCTTCGCCTTTGCCATGATGGTGCGCATGCTCTCACTGCCGGACCGCGAGCTTCGGCTCTTCGACGGCAGCGGCTTTCGCTTTGATCGCCACCTGATCGGAAATCTGCTGCGGTTGGGACTGCCGGCTTCGGGAGAGCAGCTGGTCATGCGTGTCGGTATCCTGACCTTCTCGCGGACCGTCATCAGCCTGGGAGATGTGGTCTATGCGGCACACCAGTCAGCGCTGAGCCTTTTGAGTCTGACCTTCAATCCGGGCCAGGCCTTCAGCATCGCTGCTTCGGCGATGACGGGCCAGGCTTTGGGCGCCCGTGATCCGGAGGAGGCCAAGCGCCGTAACAAGGCCGCCATGTGCCTCGGCTATACCATTGCTGCTGTGATGGCGCTGGTCTTCCTGTTCTTCGCACCGCAGCTTCTGAGCCTCTATTCCTCAAATCCGGAGGTCATACGCCACGGTGCCATAGCCCTGCGTATCGTCGCCCTGATTCAACCCTTCCAGGCGGCTCAGCTGATTCTGGCGGGGGCGCTGCGTGGGGCAGGGGACACCTTTAGCCCTTTTATTGCGACAGCGATCAGTCTCCTTCTGCTGAGGACGACAGTGGCCCACGTGCTCGTGAACATGCTTGGCTGGGGCTTGCCGGGTGCCTGGATCGCGATTTTCGTGGATCAGTTTGTGCGTTGGGTGATTATCTATACCCGCTATCATCGCGGTCGCTGGGTGCGTATCAAGATCGATTAGTTCCTCTCGAACACCCATTGAGTTTCACCCGCTGTCCTGCCTGCGGCTAAACAGGATGCTCTTACTCTCGCAATTCTGGAGTATAGATACACTTCGGAATGTCTCCCAACACGTACTAAATCATAAACTGCAACTTCTAAATCAGCAGATGCATTCCTCAACAGCTGCTTGGCTCGCCGTGAACATGACGCTTCCCCGGCCACTTGCCGCCCCACGCCCCCGCGCAGCACGTCTTACACCCACCCCAGATCCTTCGCGAAATACCGTATAATATTTAATTGATCATCTGAAAGAGCGGCCCATCAATGGAAACAGTCCTAACGGAGCCGCCCGTGAGAGAAAGGGAATAGAGGACGTATGGACCAAGCGGCACCGCGCGGAACGAGAGACATCCTGCCGCCGGAGAGTGATATCTGGCAGCAGCTGGAAAAGCGCTTCGACGACATCTGCCATCGCTACGGCTACGGCGAAATCCGCCTGCCCAGCTTTGAACATACGGAAGTCTTTGCCCGGGGTGTCGGCGACAGCAGCGATATTGTGCGTAAGGAAATGTACACCTTCGACGACCGTGCCGGCCGCAGCCTGACGCTGCGCCCGGAAGGAACGGCCGGGGTGGCGCGCGCCTTCATCCAGCATGGCCTTAGTTCGGAGGCCTATCCGGTCAAGCTCTACTATCGCATGAACCTCTTCCGCTATGAAGCCGTGCAGAAGGGCCGTCAGCGTGAGTTCAACCAGTTCGGCGTTGAATGCTTCGGCTCCGCCGACCCGGCTGTCGATGCAGAGGTCATCGGCCTGGTCGACCGCTTCCTCACAGAGCTCGGCCTCACGGCTGTACACCTCGAACTCAACTCCATCGGTTGCCCTGACTGCCGCAGCGCTTACCATGAGACCCTGCGCGAATGGCTGCGCCCGCGCATCGCTTCCTTCTGCCCCGACTGCCGGCAGCGCTTTGATGTCAATCCACTACGCATCCTGGACTGCAAAGTCCCGGAAGATCAGGCTCGCCTCCAGGACGCGCCGCTCCTCTTCGATGAGCTGGATCCCGACTGCCGTGCCCACTTCGAGCGCGTTACGGAGCTCCTTGACGCCCAGGGGATCCGCTATCAGGTCAATCCGCGCATTGTCCGCGGCCTCGACTACTACACCCGGACGGTCTTTGAGTTCATATCGGAGAATGTTGGGACGCAGGGTACCATCTGCGGCGGCGGCCGCTACGACGGCCTTGTTGCGGCTCTCGGCGGCGAACAGGTGCCGGGCTGTGGCTTTGCCATGGGTGTCGAACGCCTCCTGATGGAGCTGGAAGCCCAGTCCCGCCTGCCTGTCCTGCCCGTCCGCCCCCGCCTCTATCTGGCCTCGCTCGACCGCGCGGCCCAGACGGCAGCCGCCGGCCTTGCCGACCGCCTGCGTCAGGGCGGCATCACAGCCGGCAGTGACCTCGTCGGTCGCAGCCTGCGTGCCCAGATGAAGTATGCTGCCCGCAGCGGCTACAGCCACGTCATTGTCCTCGGCTCGGACGAACTCGCCTCCGGTACTGCCCGCCTGCGCCGCCTCGCGGATGGCGTTGAGGAGGAGGTCAGCCTCGACGCGGATTCAATCCGCAGCCGCCTCGACCTGCGGACTGCGGATTGACCAGCGCCCCACGCCTTCCCGGCCACCCGCCGCCACCCACTGCGGCCACGCCGACATTAGAGATATAAAAGGAGACCCATCCAAATGGCCACATCCATGACCGGCCTCGTGCGCAGCTGCCGCTGTGCCGAACTCGAACACCTGATCCCCGGCCGCCAGGTCACCCTGATGGGCTGGTGCCATCACATCCGCGACCTTGGCCGCATGCTCTTCATCACCCTGCGCGACCGCAGCGGTGAGATCCAGCTCATTGTCGAGGATAAGGCCCCGGACGAGCTGCGCGCCCTTGCCGCCTCCGTCCGTCCCGAATACGTCCTGGCTGCCAGTGGCCACATCCGCGAGCGCAGCGACCCCAACCCGCGCATGATGACGGGGCAGATTGAGCTCGTTGTCAACAACCTGCGCATCTTATCGGAGTCCGACACGCCGCCCTTCTATATCGAACCTGACAGCGAAGCCAACGAGGCCCTGCGCCTCACCCACCGCTACCTAGACCTGCGCCGCCCTGACCAGGCCCGGCGCATCATGCAGCGCGACCAGATTGTCCTTGCCATCCGCCGCTACTTTGCCGCAGAGGGCTTCATCGATATAGAAACCCCCATGCTCGGCCGCTCAACCCCGGAGGGCGCCCGCGACTACCTCGTCCCCAGCCGCGTCAAGCCCGGCAGCTTCTACGCCCTGCCGCAGTCGCCGCAGCTCTACAAGCAGCTTCTGATGCTGGCCGGCTTCGATCGCTACATCCAGATTGCCCGCTGCTTCCGTGACGAGGACCTGCGCGCCGACCGCCAGCCTGAATTCACCCAGGTCGACCTGGAGATGAGTTTTGTCAGCCCCAATGAGGTGATGGACATAGTGGAGAGAGGCGTTGCCAAGGTCGCGTCAGAGACCGTCGGCATCCAGATCCCTCTGCCGCTTCAGCGTCTGACCTGGCAGGAAGCTATGCGCCGTTTTGGCTCCGACAAGCCCGACCTGCGCTTTGACATGGAACTGCAGGATGTCAGCCAGCTTCCAGAAATAACCAAAGCCGGCTTTGCTCCTTTTGACGAGGCCATTGCCACAGGCGGTTCGGCCATCGCTCTTGTTGTTCCCGACGGTGGCCGCCTTTCGCGGCGGGAGATCGATGATCTCGGGAACTTTGTCAAGACCTATCGCCTCGGCGGTCTGCCCTGGCTCGTTCCCGGTCCGCCTGTGCGTGGCTCGATCCGGAAGTTCTTTGACGATGCTGCCACGGCCCGCCTTGCCACGGCTATCGGTGCAGGTGCCAACGATCTCATTCTCTTTGGCTGCGGCTCAACTAGTGTCGTCCAGACCGCGATGGGCCAGCTGCGCGTTGAAGTAGCCACGCGCATGAATATGATCGACCCTGATCGCCATGAGCTCCTTTGGGTCACCGAATTCCCGCTCTTTGAGGCCGGAGAACCAGGCGACGACCGCCTCTACGCCAAGCACCATCCCTTTACCCGTCCTCTGGATGCTGACATCGACCTCCTGGAGACGGATCCGCTTTCTGTTCGCGCCGCGGCCTATGACATTGTCATGGACGGCGTGGAGCTTGGCGGCGGCTCCATCCGCATCCATGAGTCCGATCTGCAGCGGCGCATGCTTGCCCTGCTTGGCTTCACGGAAGAAGCGGCCAGAGACAGCTTTGGCTTCCTTCTGGAGGCCTTCCGCTACGGTGCCCCGCCTCACGGCGGCCTTGCCTTCGGCCTCGATCGCTTTGTCATGCTGCTGACCGGTGCCCGCAATATCCGGGAGGTCATCGCCTTCCCGAAGGTACAGAGTGCCGCCGACCTGATGACGGGTGCCCCGGCTCCGGTTGCTCCCGAGCAGCTTGAGGAGCTTGATCTCCTGCTCGGTCCGACGGCCGCTCGCGCCATCTCAGAGAGTGAAGCATGATCCGCCCGGGCGACATCCGCTATGGTCCTTCCGCCAGGCCGGGTGATCCCTCGCCGCCCTCCCGCCGGACGTCCTTCCTGCTGGAGGTCCTTGACTGGATCAAATACATCCTGATCGCGATCGTCCTGGGCCTTGCCATCACGACTTTTGTCCTGCAGCGCAACGAGGTCGTCGGCAACTCCATGTACCCGACCCTCTACCATGGCGACCAGCTCTGGGTGGAGAAGATTACGCATCACTTTGGCGGCGTTGGACGCGGTGATATCATTACCTTCAGTACGGCGAACCTGCCGGGTGGCCATCGGGAGGAGGATCTCGTCAAGCGCGTGATCGGCCTGCCGGGTGAGCGGGTCGAGATCCGTGACGGTGCCGTCTATATCAACGGTGAGCGCCTCGCCGAGCCCTATCTCGCTGAAAGCGTCGTAACGGAGCCGCGCCTTGTCGGATTTGCCGACCTGACTCTAGCCGCCAATGAATACTATGTCCTCGGTGACAACCGTCCCGACAGCAGTGACAGCCGCGTCTTTGGACCTATCCGGGAAGATGATGTGATCGGGGAGACCCTGATCCGTGTCTTCCCCTTGGATCGCTTCGGACGCCCCTGACCCAAACAGGAGAATCAATCTAGAACATGCACGCCAAGCCCGACCCGGCCGCCGACGCCCGCCGCCGCAGCCTGATCCGCAATTTCTCCATCGTGGCGCATATCGACCACGGTAAATCCACCCTCGCCGATCGCCTGATAGAGGCCACCGGTGTTCTTTCACAGCGCGAGATGCAGTCGCAGGTCCTCGACAACATGGATATTGAGCGTGAGCGTGGCATCACGATCAAGGCCCAGGCCGTCCACATGATCTACCGTGCCCTTGATGGCCAGAACTATGAGTTCAACCTGATTGACACGCCCGGCCATGTTGACTTCAGCTATGAGGTCTCGCGCAGCCTGGCCGCCTGTGACGGAGCGATCCTTGTGGTGGATGCCGCCCAGGGAGTGGAGGCGCAGACGCTGGCGAATGCTTACCTCGCAATTGATGCCAACCTTGAAGTCTTGCCGGTCATCAACAAAATCGACCTGCCGGCTGCCCGCCCGGAATTCGCGCGGGAAGAGATCGAGCATGTCATCGGCCTTGACGCCTCTCATGCCCCGCTCATCTCAGCCAAGGAGAAACTGAACATCACGGATGTCCTGGAGGCTATCGTTGCTCATCTTCCTTCGCCGGAGGGGGACAGTGCCGCCCCGCTCAGGGCACTGATCTTTGACTCTAAATACGACAGTTACCGTGGTGTCATCGTCCACCTGCGGGTGATGGACGGTCGGGTGCGCACTGGTGATGTCATCCGCATGATGCATACCGGAGCGGAGTTTACTGTGACTGAAGTTGGTTACTTCCGTCCGGGTCAGCTCTTTGAGACGGGTTTTCTCCAGGCTGGTGATGTAGGCTACCTGACTGCTTCGATTAAGAACGTTCGTGACACGGCTGTCGGCGATACGATTACGCTGGTGGAGGAGCCGGCGGCGGAGGCCCTGCCTGGCTATCGGCCGGTGCAGCAGATGGTTTTCTGTGGCCTTTACCCAGCCGACAATGCGCGCTACCCGGACCTGCGTGATGCTCTCGAACGCCTGCAGATCAACGATGCTGCGCTTTCCTACGAAGCTGAAACCTCAGCGGCATTGGGCTTTGGCTTCCGTTGCGGCTTCCTTGGTCTCCTGCACTACGAGATCGTGCAGGAGCGCCTCGAACGTGAATTCAACCTTGATCTGGTGTCGACTGCCCCTTCTGTTGTCTTCCACGTGCTCATGACTGACGGCACGAAGCTGGTGCTCGACAATCCGACCAACATGCCTGATCCTTCTCTGATTGCAGAGATGGAGGAGCCGATCGTCGAACTGACGGTGATCACGCCCAAGGAATATGTCGGTAACATCATGGAACTCTGTCAGCAGCGCCGTGGCAACTACCTTGATATGACCTATCTTGATGAGACGCGGGTTGACATGCGCTATGACATTCCACTGAACGAAATCATCTATGATTTCTTTGATGCTCTGAAGAGCCGCTCGCGCGGCTACGCTTCAATGGACTATCACTTTAAGTGTTATAAAGCTTCCGATCTTGTAAAGCTTGATGTTCTCCTGAACGGGGAGGTTGTCGATGCCCTGAGCTTTATTGTGCACCGTGATAAAGCTTACGAGCGCGGTCGCCGCATCGCGGAGAAGCTGAAAGAGAATATTCCGCGCCATCAGTTTGAAATTCCAATCCAAGCTGCGATAGGGGGGAAGATCATCGCCAGGGAGACGGTGCGTGCTTTCCGAAAGGATGTCCTAGCCAAGTGCTATGGCGGTGATATCACGCGAAAGAAGAAGCTGCTGGAAAAGCAGAAAGAGGGTAAGCGGCGGATGCGGCAGGTTGGTTCTGTTGAGGTGCCGCAGGAAGCGTTCATGGCGGTGCTGAGACTTGATGAGTGAGAGTGATGCCGGATTTGGATAGGCGAGGCATGTATTATAATCGCTGGTGTGCGACCTTTACGGTCTCCTGATAGCAACTAAATGCGGTTGTCATAGCCGCATGACAGAGCTACGTAATGCGGCCGTGGTGGAATTGGCAGACACGCTGGATTTAGGTTCCAGTGACGAAAGTCATGCAGGTTCAAGTCCTGTCGGCCGCACCAAGATAGTCCGAAAACCCTTATGTGCAGGGCTTTTCGGACTTTTTTGTATTGATGGCTTGAGCATGTTGCGCACATAAGTGTGCGCAACATGCAACCACCCGCATAGCTGGTGGTATGAAATAAGCTTTAGCTCAAAGAAGCAAAACCTCCGTGATGCATGGCAAGCGATAACGATAGTAAGCTGACAAAGGAGGTTTGACC
>JASGUW010000168.1 GCA_030055235.1 Bacillota bacterium | reverse complement strand
TACCCAGACCACTACAGATCAGACGACGTCTATTCCGACCACGACAGATCCGACCACGTCTACCCCGACCACGACAGATCCGACGACGGCTAGTCCGACCACGACAGATCCGACTACGGCCATCCCGACTACGACTGATCCAACCACGACAGATCCGACGACGGCCACCCCGACCACGACAGATCCGACCACGACAGATCCGACCACGGCCATCCCGACGACGACTGATCCGACGACGGCCACCCCGACCACGACAGATCCGACGACGGCCACCCCGACGACGGCCACCCCGACTACGACTGATTCGACAACGACCACCCCAACAACGACCAGTCCAACAACGACTGATCCGACGACGGCCACCCCGACGACGGCCACCCCGACTACGGCCACCCCGACCACGACTGATCCGACAACGACCACCCCAACGACGACCAGTCCAACCACGCTTGACCCAACCACGACCAGCCCAACTTCAACCAGTCCGACCTCGGTTGATCCGAGCACGACGAGCCCGACCTCGACCGACCCGAGCCAGACAGATGCAATCAGGATGCTTGTCCAGCCTCCGGTATGGACCAAGGGATCACTTCTTGCTGCCAGCTTCACCTCCAGTGCCAGGTTTGCTGACTTCCTGTATGTCCGGGTTGACGGAAGCGTGGTTGATGAATCCAACTATGATGCAAGAGAAGGTTCAACGATTATTGCCTTCAAAGCCAAATACCTTGAGACGCTTTCGGTGGGTAAGCACCCGGTGCAAATTGTGTCCAAATCAGGTACAGCCCATGGCATGCTTGAAATCGAAGGACCGGCTGCCGGGAAAACCGAAGAGACCACGAAGCCAGTCGACACTGTGCCGCGAACTGGTGAAAACGCCGGACAGTACCTCTGGCTGGCACTGCTGCTGCTGACGGCAGGCGGGTTGCTGCTCGTGCTTCGCAAAATAAAAATGATGAAGCGTTGAGAATTAGATTACTGAAATAGTTTACTTGCTGAAGAGGAGCCGAATGTCAATTTGGCTCCTCTGCTCTTGCTGCCAGGAAGCCCGTCTATTCATTGATTGAATGGCCGGGCGGATAGAAAAGCAGAGACAGCCACTAATGTGCGAACCCCAAATTGTGCAGAGTGGCTCAACAGCTGGTGAGAGGCTTCTGCAGTGCTCCCCACCGAACGCTATGAGACAGGCTTCCAGAAACCCGAAGCAGCGACACCTGGCCCTGGCCCTGGCATATGTAGCTCCTTTGAAGCCTGGCTGGCAGCTCCCTTCATCCTGGGTAGAGTATGTAATGCACAGTTTTCGATTTATGTGTCATTCTCCGTGTACAAGTCGATTTTTTGCTCAAGCTCCACTTATGCAACAGGGTAACGCAGCCATCCGGCGGGCATGGCGCCCGGCCCGGCCCGTCGTGCAGGCCTCAGTCCAAGCTGTCGAGCTGCAGCACCCAGTCTTCGCCGCGACCCGTACTGGGCGGCCAGAGTTTCGGAGTGGTGGAGCGGTTGGAGATGGTCCCGATCGCCGTCGACTCGCCGCTGCGCGGGTTGAACCAGGCGGCCGCCAGGCGCTCGCCCGGCAGAATACCCGGCGCCACTTCAATGCCGAGTCCGTTGGGCGTGTAAATGAAGGCGTAGCGCTCACCCCGCGCCGCGATCTGCACATTGGCGCCGCTGCCGTTCGACAGCAGCAGTTCCGGTGCCTCGCGCCGCTCAAGCAGGGGCCGCGACTCGCAGAGCCGGCGCAGCCAGCGCACCTGGTTGGCAGCGGGCCGCTCAAGCGCCTGTTCCCAGGTCAGCGGGAAGTAGTCCGAAGCTTCCCGCACCATGCGCCAGACCGAGTGGTGGCCGTAGGTCACGCCGGCACTGCCGGCGAAGACTGCCCAGTAGAGCGCCTGGCGTACGTCGGCGGCATCGAAGTAGCCGTTTTCCGCCTTGAAGTCCACGGGATGGTCCTCGTAGCGCGGCTCGGCTTCCAGCGTCGGCTTGGCGGGGGAGAGTTTCCAGTCTTCGCGTACATATTCATAGTTGGGATCATTGCGGCGGCTGTGGCCGGACTGAAACATGTTGAAGTCGAGCCAGGTCTCGGCATGCAGCTGCTCAGAAGAGGACATGCCGCCTTTGGGGTGATAGCTCATCAGCTGCCTGGCCCCGGCCTGACGGATGCCGGCCGCCATGCTGGCAATGGCCTCGTGATGGCGGCGCGTCAGCAGGTTGCGGTCGCCCCCGAGCACCCAGATGATATTCCGGTGCCCGGCATAGCGTGCGCCGATGAACTGGCCGTAGCGCTGGCCGGTCCGGCCGTCAAAGATTTCGGGTCCGCCGTGCCAGAGCCGGTTGATTTTGTCACCCCAGGTCGGCAGCAGGGCAATGTAGAGGCCGCGCCGGGCCGCTTGTCGAATGATGTAGTCAACGTGATCCCAATAGGAGTAGGGGCCGCCAAGATCTGGCTCAATGTCGCCGTAGCCATGATTTCCTTCTTTGCGAAGCAGGGGCAGACGCCCGTGGGCATTGGCTTCGCTGAGGCCGTCAATCTCGGCCAGGGCAACGGCCTGAATCACGTTGAAGCCCTGGCGCGCGCGGGTGTCGAGGTAGTGACAGGCTTCTTCGCGGTTGAGGCGGTGGAAGAGTTCCCAGGCTGTGTCGCCGAGCCAGAAGAAGGGCGTGCCGTCGGCCAGGGTCAGGTGGCGGCAGTTGCTGCTGATGGCGAGGGGCTGCAGAGCTTCACTGGTGTGCATGGGGACCTCCTGCGGGCGTTGATGGGCCCGGCCCGGTTAGGGACTCTGATGTGATTCTAGCGGGACTTGCCGGCTTATGGAATGAGAGGCGGCCGAAATGCCGGAGACACGCACGTTTTGACGGTATCTCAGGCAGTGTGTAACAAAATTCCAGATGGATCTGTGAGACTTTCTGGATTTACATGACGCCTGGCCCTTTTATCTACTTCTATCTGCCTCCGGCCGCTTGGTCTGCGCCACGCTCAAGGAGTCGCTGCCTGCTTGCGGACAAAAGAAGACAGGACGTCCGGAAAACGGAAGCGGCGACGATGCTATTGCCTCCAGACTTATGGTGGCTGACTTTGAGATCTCTCGGGACCGAGTAAGCGGGACTTTGGGGACTGGGCTGACCTGGGTAGAGTATGCAGGATGCTGTTCAGAGGACCAGCCAGGCTGCGCTCTGACGCCGTTTCTGATGTGTGTCGCAGCGAATCAACAGCGATGATGAGTTGGAAGACATTTATCTGAGGCTTCTTGTTCTCGTTCCTCTTTGAAATGAAGACGATTGACAGCCCAATGCGATGCCTCACCTTTACCTCACCAGCAGCTTGAAAGAGCTTTTTGATCTTTCATTTGCGTGGCAGCTCGAGGTGAGCGACTCGTGTCGGAACCGGTGCCATGCTATGCAACATCGCTTAATCTGAAGCGTCCCTTTGCTCCAGCTCTTTCTTCAGATGGGCTATGAGCGCCTCCTGGGCCGCGATTTGCTTGAGAGCCTTTTCGTAAAGAGCTTCTTCGTGCAGTTTTTCTTTAGCCGCTTTATTCTGCTCCGCATTTCGTCTGCGCCCGTCGGTCGGAACGATTTCACCCGTCTCAGGGTCCACTCTGCCAATGAGCTTACGTTTTGCCCGGCGCTTTTTCGTTTCCTTGTCCCAGTAGGACTTCGACTCATAGGCATACGTGATCCCGCAGCGCTTGTCGTGTTGATAAACAATAGCCATAGAAAGCCTCCTTCTGTTAGGAAGTATTATCTTTCGTAATGAACTTCAATTCTAACGAAAAGAGTACATAACTCAACGTGTTATGGATAAGATACCGACCCGTAAACTGGCATTTGCAGAGAAAGAAGTGGAGGAATCTGAACAGCTAAGCATGGTAATTGTGCGAATCAAAGAAGCAATAGATATGGACTTGCGCGAATCCCGTAAGCCTTCCTCCTTGCAGTCTGTCTGTCAGTGCTGATCTGCTAATTGCCTTGGAAGAATCAGGGGTTATTAACAATTGTGCTTGAGTTTAGATCGTGATCAATCCAGTGGTTGATCTTGTTGCGGATGGAATATTTTAAAATTTTGAATTCACCTTATTGGATAAGAACATCTTCTCCTGCTATGGACCGCAACGGAATCTAACATCATCTGTCAGTGTTATTCGGGCTTGTTCAAACCTACAATCAAATTACCGGGAGTGGATATTTTCCAGAAAGACCCCGGTGGCAGGCAGATGATACGTTGGTCTTATTGTTTTATTTCTGGAAAGGAATAGGAGAAGAATATGCAAACAATACTGGATGTCCAGTCACTGAAAAAATATTATGGCAAAGAGCCGAACCAGACAAAGGCTTTGGACGGTGTGTCTTTTCAAGTTATACAGGGCGAATTCCTGGGCATCATGGGAGCCAGTGGTTCGGGCAAGACCACGCTTCTCAATTGTCTGGCAAGCATTATCAGGCCAACAGCCGGTTCCATTTATTTGAAAGATAAGGAGCTTGGCAGACTGAAAGAAAGCGAGCTGGCACATTACAGAGGTAACGAAATCGGCTATCTGTTTCAAAACTTCGAATTGATCGACAACTTAACAGCAAAGGAAAATATTTTGTTGCCCCTCTCCCTGCACAAGGTTTCTGAAAGAGAGAGCGCAGAGAGATTAAAGCTCTTATCCAACTATCTGGACATCACGGACGTGCTTGATAAATTTCCGTCTCAGATGTCAGGTGGGCAAAGACAAAGAGTGGCAGCTGCCCGCGCCTTGATTCTGGATCCGCACATAGTGTTTGCCGATGAGCCTACAGGCGCTTTGGATTCAAAAAATGCAAGAATCCTGATGGAGCGTCTGGCCGGAATGAACGCTGTTGAGAAGACAACGATCCTTATGGTCACACACAATTCATATGCGGCGAGTTTTTGTAACAGGATTCTTTTCATCCAGGACGGCAAACTCTTTCACGAGCTCAGGCGCGATCATCCGCGCGAAACGCAGGAAGATTTTTACCAGAGAATTTTGCGCGTCATGTCCATGTTTGCCGGGGGTGAACCGAATGTTTTCTAAGTTAATTGCCAGAAACAGCAGGCGAAACAGGAAAGACAGCATCCTGTACTTCAGCTCCATGGTCATTTCGATCATAGCGTTTTACATCATACTTTCTCTATCCAATCAGAACGTAATGCTCTTTCTAAAGAAAATGGAAAGCGATGCAGTCGATCGTCTGATGACCCTTATCCCGGTCTTCTATGTGCTAAGTCTGTTCATCTTATTCTTCCTGGTCTACTTTGCCGGCAGCATCCAGATAGAAAGAAGAAAACACGAGTTCGGCGTTTATTTAACACTGGGTATGAAGCGCAGTCGCTTATTTTTCATGCTCCTGCTGGAAGACCTGCGCAACAATATTATTGCGCTTGGCATCGCTTTGCCCGTTGCTGTTTTGTTATCAGAACTGATCAGCCTGGTGACCAGCAAAATAGTCGGCCTGGGCATCATAGGGCATCAGTTTTCGCTTTCGCTGCCGGCTGTCGTCTTTACTGTTGTCGGTTTTCTGCTGGTCAAATTGCCTGCTTTTGTATTTTTCAGCATTAAGGTGACACGCAAGGAAATCGGCGAGCTTTTAAGCTACCCTCCTTCCGGAATAAAGAAACAGCTTCCCAATATTATCTATTTTTTCTCCATGATTCTGGGAGCCCTCATGCTGGCCAAGGCATATCAGCTCGGTATCAGTGGCAGGGCGTGGTTTGACAGAAAAATTATGGGTTTAACAGTTTCCTTAGGTGGCCTTGGCACCATACTCCTGTTCTATGGGCTGAGAATGGTCATAGGTTTTTTCGCCGGTACAGGAAGGCGGAACAGGAAGAAATTACACAACTTCAACTTTAGACAAGTTCAGGAAATGGTGATTCACCGCTCCACGACCGTTGCCATCTGCTCGCTTTTGATTTTTGCTTCTCTCTGCTTGTTCGGAGCCGGGATCGCCATTTCGATGGACGCCACGGATAATATACATATTTTGGACTACACGTTCAGCAATAAAGATTCTTACGAGAATCTCGATACGGAACAGGTGCAGGAGTTCCTGGAAGAGAACGGGATGGCGCCTTTGTTTTCAAACGTACTGGGAATAAGAGTGGGACATCCGAAAGAATTGCATTCTTTGTCGCTGGATAATCTGGTAGAGCAAATAGAAAGGGCTCCTTTAAACGATGCGAGAAATACCTTATTGCACAATTTGAAAAATAGAGATGACTGCTATTTGATCTCCCTGAGTGGCTACAATGAATTAAGACAGGCGGCAGATCTTGAGCCTTTTGTCCTGGAGGATCAAGAAGCGGCTTTGTACATGAACAGGGACTTCCTGATCGATGAAGCACTTTTGAATTCCATCATCGCTACCAGACCTGCGATCCGGCAATCCGGTGAGACACTGACCTTGACCGGGCAGATTGAATCCTTGCCGATTGTTACAGATCGCAGCATTACACTCACCTTTGCTCTTATCGTTACGGACACACGCTTTGAATCATACACAGGCGGGAACTATACAAATTACGTCAGTGCTGTCTTAGATCCTGATTTTGTTCAGGAAAAAGGCCTGATGCAGGCGATCATGGAAACAAATAATGCTCTGGACAAAATGCCACTTGCTTATGAAAGCTATCTGCAGAGCATGGGAAGGAAATTGTTTTATGTTGTGGCCGCAAGCTATTTGACGATATATCTGGCTCTCATTTTCCTGGTGGTGGCCAACACCACAATCGCTGTTCTCTTTCTGATGGGGCAAAGAAAAACGCACAGGCGCTATCAGATACTCGTCCACCTGGGCGCGACCTGTGAAACGCTGTGTGAATCCGCCAGAAAACAGATTAACTGGTATTTTGGTCTGCCCATTGCGGTAGCCCTGATCAACAGTATTTTCGGTGTTCTGTTTTTGTTTCCGGCTTTGCTGCCTGCAGCCAGTTTAAGGACGAATGTCGGAAGGAGAGTCTTCATTGCCGGCATTGTCATCCTTGTCTTAACGCTCATTGAGTATATTTACATGAGCCTGGTGAAAAGAAGCAGCGACACATTTCTGCGGACATTGATGATTCCTCAAAGAGTAGATTAAGTGTAAAAGAACGAGGAAAGGGGTGCTGCCTTGAAGAGATTACTGGTGGTGGAGGACGAGAAGCTTTTAAGAGATGAGCTGGCTGTCATGTTGGAAAATGCCGGCTATCAAGTTGAAAAGATAACGGACTTTCACAATGTCACAGAGCAGATTCTGAGTTCGTCACCGGATTTAATTTTGCTGGACCTAAATCTTCCCAATGAGAGTGGTTTTCAAATCTGCAGGCAGGTAAAAGCTAAAAGCTCTTTGCCCATTCTGGTACTTACGTCCCGCGAGCGCTTAAAAGATGAGATCCAGGCATTGAAATTAGGTGCGGACGAATATTTGACGAAACCGTTTCGGAAAGAAAGACTTTTAATACGCATTAGCAATTTGCTGAGAAGATATAGGGGCAGAGCGAACCTGTTGGAGCGCGACGATTTTTTGCTGGACAAACATACATATACTTTATATATACATGGCAAGTCTGTTGTCTTAGCAGCAAACCAGGGTAAATTGCTGGAGGCTTTTCTTCTTTCAGAGTCCAGGGTGTTGACCAAAGAGGAGTTGGCTACTGCACTGTGGGGTACAACGGAATTCATCGATGAAACGGCCCTGCAGGTCAATATTATGAGGCTGAGAAAAGTGATGCACGACGTGGGTATGCTTCAACAAATCGAAACAGTAAGAGGCGTAGGCTACAGGCTGCTTGAAGATGGCAATTCTTCCCCAAATACAACAGGTAGTGACCTTCCAGGAAGTGGCATCAGTGAGTTAGATGATAACGGTGATAGTTAACGGTGATCTAAGTGCGGCTGTTTTTTAAATGCATCAGGCAATATCTTCCCTGGTTGTTTGTTCTTTTGGCAGTTGAGGGATTTACCGCTGTCCTGCTCTGGCTGGCAGACATACAGGTATTTGAAGCCTTATTTCCCCTGCTGCTGCTGTCCACACTTTTCCTCTTCATCGTCATTTCCTGCGTCCTGATAAGGATAGAAAAAAGGAAAGAAAAAGCCCTGAAAGAATTTCTGCTGAATTCGGACAGAAACAGCGGGAAGGCCCTGCTGGATGCCTACGGGCCGGGAAACAGAGAAATCATTCTGTTTCTGACAGAGACCTTTTATCAAAAACAGGCAGAAATAGAAACTGCCGTTTCACATTTGGCTGACTACGAGGATTACATAGAATTGTGGGCGCACGAAATAAAGCTGCCGCTCTCTTTACTGACCCTCATTTTGGATAACCAGGGAGATTCCTTGCCGCAAGACCTTTCCTTCAAACTGGATTACATTCGAAATCAAATCCAAAATCATATTTCGCGGATTTTGTTCTATCATCGCGTAAAAAGCGAAAGGAAGGATTACTTCTTTGAGGAGCTTAATGTGGAAAGCTGTATCGACGAGATATTGAAGGATTATGCTCCTTTGATTCACGAAAGCGGCCTGAAGATCACTCTTCAGGATTTAGATTATGAGATCTATACAGACCGTAGAAGCTTTGAGTTCATCATCGGGCAGATGATTGCCAATGCGCTAAAGTATTCGGGAGATGATCCCTGTCTGGATATATCGATGGTCAGCGGTGGCGATAGGACAATCTTGACTCTAAAGGATAACGGGCAGGGTGTTAAAGCCTGTGACCTGCCTTACATTTTTGCAAAAGGCTTCACGGGAGACTCCGGTGATGTAAGGAAAAAATCGAGCGGTATGGGCCTGTATTTAGTCAAGCAGTTAGCCGATGACCTGGGCATAGACCTGGAGGCATCATCCGAATGGCAGTCCGGCTTTAGCATCACATTATCTTTCCCAAATTGATTTTTAGATCCCTGAACCTGCTAAAACAAGCAGCTGCTCAAAAGTGCTCCGTCAGGCTGCCGTATGCCGCCAGCTTTTGATGCTGATGGAGGTGCAGGAACTGCCGAGCTGCCTCCACTCCAAACAGCTTTTTGATCACGATTCCTGATGCGCCGGGCCAGCACAAAACACTGCGGCTCAGGCTGCCGTTCCGAACCCATGATAGGATGGCGGGAGCTGCGACGGGAATGCCTCGTCGCCGGAATGGAGTGACGGGAGATTACATACGATGCGTGCCAACGAAGTTCTGCTCTACCACCAGCCTGCCGGACAATGGCTTGAGGCTCTTCCGCTCGGAAACGGCCATATTGGCGCCATGCTCTTTGGCCGCCTGGACAGCGAGCGCATTGCGCTCAACGACGATACCTTCTGGTCCGGAGCCCCGCAGGACGGGACAAACCCCGACGCCAGAGCTGCCATGGCGGAGATTCGAGAGGCGATCGGGCGCCGCGATTTCCGGACGGCGACGAAGCTCGGCGAACGGATGATGGGTCCCTGGTCCCAGAGCTATCTGCCGGCCGGCGACCTGTTTCTGGATTATGGCGGGGAGGTCAGCACTGCGGCGCATGAGGAGCCGAGCCGTTACCGGCGCCTGCTCGACCTGGATACGGCGGTGGCGGCGACCCTGCTCGAACGGGCGGATGGATCGCGGCGGACGGTGACGGCCTTCGCATCCTATCCTCATAATGCCCTGGTTCTGGAAATCCGCGACGACAGCCACCCGATTGATGTCGACATCCGTCTTGACTCCCCGCATCCCGGTCATGGCAGTGCAGAGGCGGAGGCGGACAGGGCGCGCCTTATCCAGACGCTGCGTGCGCCGGCGAAGGCCCGGCCGGTCTATGTCGCCGACCCGGAAGCGGTCCGCTACGACTCCGACGAGCAGCTGACGAGCCTGCGGCTGGCGCTGGCAGTGGAGATTCGGGCAGACGCCGGCCCTGTTGAGGTGGTCGACGACAGCATTCGACTGCGCGGGGCCGGGCGGGTCGAGCTGCGCCTGGTGAGCCGGACGAGTTTTGCTGAACCGGGGCATGGCATCGACCCGGATGCCGATGCCGAGGCGGCCGAGGCTCTCTGCGAGCGACTTGAAGACGCGGCTGTGGCGGAGCTGGATGCGCTTTCAAAGCTCACGTTTGCCGATCTCATGAGCGCGCATGTCGAGGATTATCAGGCGCTCTACCGGGCTGCCTGGCTGCGTTTTGATGACGCGGATCTTACACGCGCGACGACGCCTGTAAACGATTGGCTGGGACGGGCGGTCGCACATGCTCGGGACGCCGAGGACAGCTACCAGCGCATCCTGGCTCCGGAGCTGGCGGGCGAGGAGCCGGCCCCGGATCTCACCGAGCTGCTCTTCAACGTCGGCCGCTATCTCCTGATCGCCTCTTCGCGCGCGGGCACGCAGGCGGCGAATCTGCAGGGCATCTGGAACGAGCTGCTGCAGCCGCCCTGGAGCTCCAACTACACGATCAACATCAACACGGAGATGAATTACTGGCCGGCGGAGGTCAGCAATCTGGCCCCCTGTCATGAGCCGCTCTTTGACTTGATCAAGCGTCTCTCTGTGACCGGCGCCCATACGGCGGCGGTGAATTACGGCGCGCGTGGCTGGGTGGCGCATCACAATACGGATCTTTGGGCGAAGTCCGAGCCCGTTTCCGGCGACCCGTCCTGGGCCATCTGGCCGCTGGGTGGTGTCTGGCTCTCCCTGCACCTGATTGAGCGCGCCCGCTATGGCCTGGATGCCGCCTGGACGCGGGAGACAGCCTGGCCGCTGCTTGTCGGGGCGGCCGGCTTCTGCCTGGACTTCCTCTATGAGGACGAGGATGGCTATCTGGTGACGGCGCCGTCCACCTCTCCGGAGCACAAATTTCTGTGGGAGGGGGAGGCACTCTCCATCTCGGCGATGGCGACGATGGACCTGGCGCTGATTCGGGAATTGTTTGAGGGCATGGTGGAGCTTGCCGGCTGGCTTGAGCTCGAGGACCCGATTCTCGACGATATCCGGGCCGCCATGCCGCGGCTTTTGCCCTGGCGGATCGGGCGCGAGGGGCGTCTGCAGGAGTGGTCGCTCGACTTCGAGGACAACGAGCGCCACCACCGCCATGTGTCGCACCTGCTGGGCGTGTTTCCGGGGCGCAGCATCACCTGGGAGGAGACGCCGGAGCTGATGGAGGCGGCCAGGACTTCGCTCGAGATTCGCGGCGACGAGGCGACCGGCTGGGGCATGGGCTGGCGCATCTGTTTGTGGGCGCGTTTCCGGGATGGCGATCGAGCGCATGGAGTTGTGCAAAGGATGCTCTGCCCGGCCGCTGCCGCAGCGGACAGGGGAGAGCGCGGCGGCCTTTACCCGAACTTTTTCAGTGCCCACCCGCCGTTTCAGATCGACGGCAACTTCGCCTTCCCGGCCGGGGTCGCGGAGATGCTGCTGCAGACGCATCTGGGGTCGATTGATCTGCTGCCGGCGCTGCCCGCGGCCTGGCCGACGGGCCGGGTCGGTGGCCTCTGCTGCCGGGGCGGCATAGAGGTGGAGATCGCCTGGGCCGCCGGGACTCTAAGGCGGGTTTGGCTGGATGAGAAGCTGGGGCAGGATCGCGTCCTGGTCCTGCGCTCGGGTGGTGTGGAGAAGGTGGTGGAGCTCGCGGCCGGCGAGCGGCGTGTGGTCGAGTGGTAGGCGTGACCCGATAGACTGGACGGGGCAGCAGCTTCATCTGTGCCAGTCTAAGTAGTTCTGTGTAGTCCGCGAAATGCATTGACTTGATCGCTCCCGGAGCTGATCCTGACAACGTGACTTGACTGGCTGTAGCCAGGAATTGGGGTTTGTGCCCGCGAAGCCGGGCACAAACGGCACTTTTTGGCCAGCTGTAGCCAAGAAATGGAATCCCTGCCGAGATTTGAGGCGCCTCAGTAAGCAGCGTCGCCCGTACAGCCTTATGGCTTCTTATTGATTTGTTTGCCACCGCTTTGCGATTGGAAAAGAAAGCGGCGATGCAGACTGACAGTTAGCGGCAAAGGGAGTGGACAAGTTTTCCGCTTCTCTCTTTTGTTTCTGGGCACCAACGTAGCGCTTGTCCACAGCATGCCTAATATTTTGTTGCTGCATGTGCAATTCATACACCCTAAAGTTCTTGATACTAGCAGCCGCGCCGCGCATTCTTCGCCTGTGAAACAGCTCCTGTCTCTACAGTGTTGAACGGGCACCATGAACTTGAGTTCGAGGCAGCAACAAGCAGACGGCGCCTTTCACGAACATCTCAGATTGATCGAAAAGATTGCAATACAAGAGAAACAATTGTGGCGGAGATGGTCGAACCCCCAAGGCAGAGATACACCACCGCCATGATGTTTTCTGCAACTACTCGGATTCGCTGATAAAGGGAGCCATATATATCGGAAAGAACTCGATTTCCTCTTCCTGCCTGAGATCTTTCTGGGAAAGCAAAATGCTTTGCCCAATCGAACTGGAGTATTTCTTTCGAAATGTTTTGAGTGACAAAAACTTGCC
>JASGUW010000167.1 GCA_030055235.1 Bacillota bacterium | reverse complement strand
AAATGATTTGGATAGCAGGCTACTTTGACCACGGAAGGCCCAATTCTGGTCAAAACAGCGTGTAATCCAAAAAATGATTTGGATAGCAGGCTACTTTGACCACGGAAGGCCCAATTTTGGCCAAAATAGCGTGCAATCCAAAAAACCATTTGGATAGCAGGCTACTTTGACCACGAAGACCTCGATTCTAGTCAAAACAGCGTGTAATCCAAAAAATGATTTGGATAGCAGGCTACTTTGACCACAGAAGGCCCAATTCTGGTCAAAATAGCGTGTAATCCAAAAAACCATTTGGATAGCAGGCTACTTTGACCACGAAGAGGCCGCGCGCGCCGCGGCACGGCGCGCAGAGCGATATCACCGTTCACCTCACTTGTTCAGGGCAACCGGGTCTGGATCACCCCCATCCTGTACCTTTATAAATATGCTCATTATCCTCGTCGCTCGCTGCCTTATGACATTCCATTCATATTCCGTTTCGTCGCTCGCTGTCCTATCGCATTCCATTCATATTCCGGCAATTTGTGAAGCGGATCGCGCGCAAGCAATAGGTGGAGCGATCTTCAAAACATTTAAACGCAAGCTGCGCTAAAACAGCAGTGTTTCCGGTATTTCAAGGAAAGCTTGAGAAAAGGCTTATCGAGTCCCGACAAATACAGCGCGCACTCATAAAGATTCACAACATTGCATATTCTGACAAACTACGCACGAATACGTATCTTTATGCACTCAGTCATGCGAAACCTTGAAACATGCACAGACAGCACGGCAATGCACCCGCACCCACAGCCTCTCCCCCGCCGTCGTGGACAGAAACGGGCCTGTCGGCCTAGAATCCACCCATGACTGCGACAAAGATCCTCCTCATCCGGGTCGGGATGGGCGGGCAGCGCGGCAGCGATGCGCTCGACCCGGTCATCTTTGATCTGCTCGCGGCGCTGACGCCGCCGGGCTTCGAACTGACCTGCCGCGATGACCGCGTGGAGGAGCTGCCGTCCGGCGCAGGCTTCGCGATCGTCGCCATGTCCGTCGAAACCTATGCCGCCGCCCGCGCCTGGGAGCTCGCCCGCCGCTATCGCGCCGAAGGCTGCGTCCTGGTCGCCGGCGGCCACCATGTCTCGGTCTGCCCGGAAGAAGCCGCCCGCCACGTCGACACCGTGGTCATCGGCGACGCCGAGGACACCTGGGCCGCGCTGCTTCGCGACCACGCCGCCGGCCGCCGGCAGCCCGTCTACCGCTCCGACATGTCGGCACCACTCACCGCCGTGCCCCATCGCACGGGCCACGAACGCGGCCAGCACCACCGCTACCTCCCGCTTGCCATCGTCGAGACCTCCCGCGGCTGCCGCAACGCCTGCGAATTCTGCTCCATCCACGCCCTCTACGGCGGCCGGCTGCGACGCAAGCCCCTCGACGAACTCGCCCGCGAGCTCCGGACCGTACGCGCCCGCACCGTCTTCATCGCTGACGACAACCTTCATCAGGATGACGAGCAGTTTTTCGCCACCCTCGACGTCCTCCGCCAGAGCGGCAAGCGCTGGTGCTGCCAGATCAGCCTGGATATCCTGGCAAGTGAGCGCCACCTCCGGGCCCTGCGCGAATCGGGCTGCTTCCTCGTCCTGACGGGCTTCGAGAGCCTCAATCCCGCCAATCTTAAGAAGATGCGCAAAGCCAGCAACCTCCTGACCGCCGGCAGCGACAGTCCGGAGGCCGCCTACCGCCGCATCGTCGAGCGCGTCCACGCCCACGGCCTCCTGATCTACGCCACCTTCATCCTGGGCTACGACCACGACGACCCATCGAGCTTTAAGCAGGTTGGCAGCTTCGCCCAGGAGGCGGGCTTCGCCATGGCGAACTTCAACTCCCTGATGCCGATGCCCGGCACCGCCCTCTACCGCCGCCTGGTCGCCGCGGGCCGCCTGCCCGATCCCGAATGGTGGCTCGACCCCGACTTCCGCTACGGCGATGTCGCCTACGAGCCGGCCGGGATGACAGCGGACGAGCTCGCCGCCGGCTGCTACAAACTGCGCCTCGACTTCAACCGCCTGGGCTCCATCCTGCACCGTCTGCGCACGGTCCGGCGTGCCACACTCCGCGCCCGCCTGATCCAGCTCGGCGCGAACCTCGTCTCCCGCCGCTCCATCCTCCGCAAACAGGGGCACCGCCTCAGCGCCGCCTCCGCCGACACAGACAGCAGATCCCCATGCGCATCCTCCTGATCAAGCCCACCATCGGCCGCCCCGACCAGGGCCGCTACGTCGACGAGGGGCGCATGGAGCCGCTGCAGCTCGGCCTCCTGGCCGGCCTGACCCCGCCCGGACACGAAATCACACTCGCCGACGACCGTTTCGAGTCAATCCCCTACGACGGCGGCTGGGACCTGGCGGCACTGACGGTCGAAAGCTTCACCGCCCGCCGCGCCTATGAGATCGCGACGGCCCTGCACCGCCGCGGCATCCCGGTCGTCATGGGCGGCATGCATACAACGCTCCTTCCCGAAGAGGCCCTGGACTACGCCGACGCCATCATCACCGGCGACGCCGAGACGGTCTGGGCGGGGATGCTCGCCGACCTGGCAGCCGGCCGCCTAAAGCGGCGCTACGACGCAGCCGCGAACCCTCAGCCCCAGCTTGGGGTGGCGGTCGACAGAGCGGTCTTCGCCAAGAAACCCTACCTCCCCATCACGCTGCTGCAGTTCTCCCGCGGCTGTCCCCACGCCTGCACCTACTGCGCCATCAGCTGCTACTTCCACCGCCACCACTACACCCGCCCCGTCGCTGAGGTGGTCGCGGAGATCCGGGCCCAGCGGCGGCGCCTGCTCTTCTTCGTCGACGACAACATCACCGCCAACCGCCGCGCGCTGAAAGAACTCTGCCGCGCCCTCATCCCGCTGCGGGTACGCTGGGTCAGCCAGGGCTCGATGGACATGCTCGACGACCCCGAGCTGATGGAGCTCATTGTGGCTTCGGGCTGCCTGGGCTTCGTGATCGGCTTTGAGTCGCTGACAGCGGCGAGCCTGAATGAGATGCGCAAAAGCCCCAACCGCCGTCCGTACGACGAGGTTGTAGAACAGCTGCGCCGGCTCGGCCTGCAGACCTGGGCCGCCTTCACGATCGGACATGATGGCGACGACCTGGCCTCGATCCGCCGCACCTGCGACTGGGCGATCCGGCAGAAGTTCACCTTCGCCGCCTTCAACATCCTGATGCCCTACCCCGGCACGGAGCTCTACCGCCGCCTCCAGGCCGAAGGGCGCCTGCTCTACGACGGCAAATGGTGGCTGCATCCGGACTACCGCTTCAACCATGCGGCCTTCGTGCCGGCTCAGATGACAGCCGATGAACTGACCACGATCGGCTTCGAGTGCCGCAGCCGCTTTTCGGCGCCGGGCGCAATCTGGAGCCGCTTTCTGGAGCCGCGGACCAACCTCCGAAGCCCCTACCGGGCGCTGACCTACTGGCTCTACAATCCGCTCTTCCGCCGCGAAGTCTTTCGCAAGCAGGGCCTGCACTTTGGGATCGAGGACCGCGACCTTGAACCCTTTGGCCGCAAGGAGACGCCATGAAACGCCTGGAAGCCGAGTTTCTGCCCATTGCGGCATTGTCCGATGACCTCATCGTAACCCTCTACGAACTGATGGAGGAGAGCTATCTCGGTATGGACGAGGCGCGCTTCCGGGAAGACCTCATGGCGAAGGACGGCATCCACCTCCTCCGCGGCCCGGACGGCGACGTCGAGGGTTTCTCGAGCGAGCGCCGCCTCACGGTAACCCTGCCCGACGGCAGCCGGGAGACCGGCGTCTTCAGCGGCGACACCATCATCCGGGCCACAAGCCGCGGCTCCACAGCCCTCTTTCGCTCCTTCGCCCGGCGCCACGTTCCCGCAGCCGCCAACGGCGACTACTGGTGGTTCCTGATCTCCAAGGGCTATAAGACCTACCGCATCCTCCCCACCCTCTTCCGCGACTGGTATCCACGCCGCGACACCGCGACGCCGCCGCGCATCGACGCGATCCGGGAGGCCTATGCCCGCCAACTCTATGGCGATATCTATGACGCCTCAAGCGGGGTACTGCGCTATAGGGATGCGAAGGACCGCCTGCGCCCGGGCATCGCCGACATCGATGAGCGCCGTCTCCGCAATCCCGACATCGCCTGGTTCCAGGCGGCCAATCCCGGCTGGGTCGACGGGGACGACCTGGTCTGCCTGGCCTCCCTGGCAGCGGCGAACCTGCGCGACCCGGAGCGCCTGCTCGGCTGATGTCAGGGACCGTCCCGCGACGCCTCCTGACGCTGGGTGCCAACACCCTGCTGCGGGCGAGTTTCCGTGCCGAGGCCGCCCGCTTCCGGCGCGCCCTGGTACCGGGGGCAGCCGGAGAAGCAGCGCTGCGGCAGGGCCAGCTCGGGCTGCTGCGGCAGACGGTAGAACTGGACGCCGATACGGCCTACGGGCGGGAGCGCGGCTTTCGCAAACTTCTTCATTATGAAGGCGAAGACTTCCTGGCCGCCTGGCGCGACCAGGTGCCGCTTGAGACCTGGACCTCACTTGCACCCTATGTTGAACGGACGGCGGCCGGCGAGCCCGCGGTGCTGACCGGCGAGCGAATCCGCCGCCTGGAGCCGACTTCAGGATCCGGCGGCGCCGTCAAGCTGATCCCCTACGGTGAGCGGCTGCGGCGGGCCTTCGCGCGCGGCATTGCGGCCTGGCTGACGAACCTCTATCAGGCCCATCCCCGCCTGCTGCGCACCCGCTCCTACTGGTCGGTGACGCCGGTCGGGGACCGGCCGACCAGAAGCGCGGGTGGCCTGGTAATCGGCTTCGACGACGAGACCGACTACCTGGGCCGCCTGGGGGCCCGGGCCATGCGCGCCGTCTTCGTCAGCCGGCCGGGGCTGGCGGCCGAGCGCGACATGGAGCGCTTCTTCCGCCACTGCCTGGAGGATCTGGTAACCAGCCCCGACCTGGGCCTGATCTCTGTCTGGAACCCAAGCTTCCTGCTGCGCCTGCTCGAGCGCCTGGGGCAGCGCGACTGGACCCAGCTCTGGCCGGAACTCAGCGTCATCAGCTGCTGGGCGGACGCGGCCGCCGCCCAGGATGCCTGGCAGCTCGAGCTCCTCTTCCCCCAGGTGCGGCTGCAGCCCAAGGGTCTGCTGGCCACGGAAGGCTTTGTCAGTCTGCCCTGGGAGGACGGGGGCGAGCCGCTGCTGGCCTGGCGCTCCCATCACTTCGAGTTCCTGCCGCTCATGGATGACGGCACGGTGCGTATAAATGATGCGAAGTCCGCCTCCGATCTCCTCCCCGGCGCCCGTTATGAGGTCGTCGTGACCAACGGCGGCGGGCTCTGCCGCTACCGCCTGGGCGACCGTATTCTGGTCAGCAGGAAACTCGGGGCCGTGCCGCGTTTTCGTTTCATCGGGCGCGGGCAGGCGACGGTCGACCTGCACGGGGAAAAGTTGGCAGAGAGCGAAGTCACTCAGGTTCTGGACCGCCTGCTGCCGGCCGCGGGGGACGGGCCCGGGCTTTGCCTCTTAGCTCCGCATCCCTCCCGGCGCTGCTACCTGCTTTTCTGTGACACGGCACGGCTTGAGAAGGAGCCAGATAGCTGGCGGCTTGAGGCGGCACTCGACCTGGAACTTCGCAAACATTATCACTATGACTACTGCCGTCGTCTGGGTCAGCTGGAGCGGGCGCGGGTCGTCCCCGTGCCGGGAGATGCCGAGGAGCGCTATGTGGCGGCAGAGCTGGCGGAGGGGCGGCGGCTCGGCGATCTCAAGCCGCTGCGGCTGTCGGGGCGGCTCGACTGGGCCAAGCGGCTTGGCGTCGACGCTGCTATCATGTCTGAGATAGGGAAAGGGAGGGCACCTGAATGATGAGGCTGGCCTTTCTGGCACCTGCGGGTGCCATGCACCGCCATGACGGCAGCTTCGGCCACAGCCTGCACTACGCGCCGCTGACACTGACGACGCTTGCGGCCCTGGTGCCGGAGGATTTTGAACATGAAGCGGTGATCTACGACGAGACGGTCGGGCCTATTCCGCTTGATCTGGAGGCCGACCTGATCCTGATGACGGCGATCACGGGGACGGCCGCGCGCGTCTATGCCTATGCGGACTATTTCCGGGCGCGTGGAATTCCGGTGGTGCTCGGCGGTGTCCACCCGACCCTGATGCCGGACGAGGCCGGGCAGCATGCCGATGCGGTGGTGACGGGCTTCGCCGAACAGATCTTCGGCCAGCTGCTCGAGGATGCCCGGGCAGGTCAGCTCAAGCCGCGCTACAGCCAGCAGCCGGGCTTCAGCATGGCCGGTCGGCCGATCCCGCGCCGCGAACTGCTCAGCCGCCGTGGCTACATCACAAAGAACACGGTCGAGGCCATCCGCGGCTGCCAGCTGCCCTGCACCTTCTGCGCCTATCCGGCCGCCTTCGGGCGCCAGGTCTACCGCCGCCCGGTGGAAGAGGTGGTCGCCGAGATCGCGGCGCTAGGCGCGCGCGTCGTCGTCTTTCCCGACGTCAATCTGATCGCCGACCGCAGCTATGCTCTGAAGCTCTTCCGGGCCATCGAGCCGCTCAAGGTCAGCTGGCTCGGTCTCGCGACCTCACACGTCGGCTTCGACGCCGAACTCGTCAGCTGCTTCGCGCGCTCGGGCTGCCGCGGCCTCCTGATTGGGATGGAGTCGGTCAACCAGGCCTCGCAGTCCTTCATCAACAAGGGTGTCAACCAGGTCACCAACTACTACGAACTGATGCGGATCCTGCATGACAACGGGATTCTGGTGCAGGGCTGCTTCGCCTTCGGCGGCGACGAGGATGACCCGGGGGTCTTTGACCGCACGGTGGAGCTGTGCATCAAGGCAAAGATCGACCTGCCGCGCTACTCGATCCTGACGCCCTTCCCGAACACCGCCTACTACCGTCAGCTGGAGGCAGAAGGGCGCATCATCGACCGCGCCTGGCCGATGTACGACGTGGAACACTGTGTCTTCCGCCCGCGCCAGATGACGCCCGAGGAGCTGGAGGCCGGCACCTTCCGTGCCTGGCGGGAGGTCTACCGCTACCGCTCCGTCCATGACAGACTCAAACCCTACCGCCACGCTCCCTGGCTGTCTCTGCCGCTTAACATGGGCTACAAGGGCTACGCCGACAGGATCGAGCGCTTTACCCGCTCGGTGATGTGCGACAACTCGGATATCCCGGTGCCATAGAAGGCGATGCGTTTCGAGGACAGGGAATGCGATTATCCACCCACGCAGATTGGAGTAATCACTTCAATCTGTCGCACAGCGGCAGGACTTCTTTCTGGTTCGCTACAATACGCCCTTCAGCGAGAGGCGGATGACAAATGAGAGAATCTGACAACAAAGCGGATTCATCCACTTTCTCTCATTGAAACGCCGTAGATACTTTGTTTACACTCCTTTTGAAAGGAGGGGTGAGCATGAGCATTACACGCATTCAGCGCTGGGGCAACAGCTCCGTAGTGCGCCTGCCTAAACAGGTACTGCAAAAGGCCCAGCTTGCCGATAATGACAAAGTGGAAATTGTGGCCACTGAGCAAGGCATCCTCATCCGTAAAGTCAAACGCTATATCAGCCTGGATCAGCTTTTCGCAGGCTACAAGGGCGATTATCAGCCTGAGGAGTGGCAGACGGAACCTGCTCTGGGCGCGGAGGTAATTGACTAATGTATGAAGCCCATCAAGGAGGCATTATCTGGATGGACTTTGACCCACAAAGCGGACATGAGCAAAAGAGTACCCGGCCTGCTCTGGTAGTCAGCAACCACAGTTTCAGCCGTTACACCGGGATGGGTATAGTCTGCCCAATCACCAGCACCAAACGGGCTTATCCCATGCATGTGGAACTGGACAACCGCACACGGACTCAGGGCGTCATTTTATGTGAACAGGTGAAAAATCTGGATTTAGAGGCCAGACATGCGCGCTATGAGGAAAGCCTGCCGGAGGACTTTATTGATAGAGGTATTGGATAGAATAGCGCTGAGTCTGCAAGCGGAGTAAGCCTCCCCGTTGAAAACCATAACAACCCGGCTCGCGTGGCCGGATGGTTCCCGTTTACTACCGATTAATCAGGATGATAAGCTTCAATCCGGAAGCATTCAGCTAATCCCCTCCAAATCATTTAGCTGTTCTCCTTTTATAGCGTTTTCAGATTTTCGCCTCATGAGGCGAAAATTGACCTATGCGTACTTCTATCGTCTAACACTCAGCATGACCTAACTGATTCGTCCAGCTCAATTGTGTCACCAGTGGTGACACTTTTCATTGCCCCTGTAAAGCTCATAGAGCTTCTTTATTCTGTAGAGCCAACAACAATTGAAGCTTTTCGATTCAGGATGTTTTCTGTGAGAGAATCTGCAAGTCTCTGTATCAAAGCATCTCCGCGCTCAGCATGTTCGTGACTCTCTGCTCAGAGGGGGTCAGCCAGGTTGCTTTTTCCGCTCGCTTCTGACACGTGTTACAGCTTAAAGACACTGCTGATGTGCTGGGTAGACATTTATTTCATCGACCTCGAGATTCTCCATCAACCATCTCTTCAAGCCAGTCAAGATATCGTTCGTTAGCTCGCCGTCCTTATGAACAACATCATTATTAAAAGCCCACAAGTCAAAGCTCAACAAGTTTCAGAAACTCATCTGGCAAGTAGACCGGTATGTCCGCTCCTTTAAAATCTTTTATATTTCTCGTAACTATGCATTCCATATCGTGCCTTACAGCAGTCTCAACAAGCAAAGCACCTTCAAAATCCTCTATTTCAGACAGACTTGCATTTTTGCAGTCGACAGCGTTCACATCTAACACTTCGAAAATAACAAGCAGTTTATTTATTTGATCTAATGATTTCTTCCGGTCTTTTGTAATTCTGTAACCAATATAATAAATATCTGTTATGGAATTTGCAGTGATACAGCCGGATATCTTATTTAAAGCGGAACCCAAAAGTATATTCTCCGCAGCTTTGTGAAACGGCTCTCTGGTCTGCATTGCATCTAAAATCACGCAGGTATCAATTAGAGCCTTCATTTCTGAGCCAACCTCTCCGCCTTTGCCTCTTCGAAGCTGATGTCTGCCGGAAGGCTTCCGAAGAGAGATCTGGAAATTTCTACCCTGTCTTCATATGGATTGCTTAGCTTGGCTATCAATTTGTTGTTCCTTGTTATGTATACATCCTGGGTTTCAGCCAAAAGAAGGTATTTACTCAGGTTTTCTTTCAGTTCGGTTGCCGTTATTTTCATCCTGTTCTCCCCCGCATAGTTATCGTTCAATTTCATCATATCGTACGATATACTCAATTACTTTGTACGATTTTTTTGGACGAAACGATCTATGAAGTGATCGGGGCGTCAAAAAGTCTGTTTCAGCCGAATCCTGTAATGACACTATTTTGGCGAGTATTAATAAATGAAGCATCTGTAATAGCAGAGTTTTTACAATTAATTTTCTTTCCTTGACTATTAATATTAATTAAGTAAGTAAATATAGACCTTTTGAATGAGCGATATTCTGGGAGCCAGCCTGTTGATGCTGAAGTTCACTAACATCGGGCTTTGACACCCTAATCTTCTAGATATGGCTCTCATATTTGGATGCTCGCGAAGACAGCCAATACAGCGGCGCAGATATCCTGCGGCCGGAAAACAGTCTTTCCGTCAGGCACGGCTTATTGCTTTTGCTGTCATAGACTGCCATGAACATCGGGCTTTCCCGGCCAGGTCAACGATTTTCTCTCACGCGAAACGGCT
>JASGUW010000166.1 GCA_030055235.1 Bacillota bacterium | reverse complement strand
GCTTGAAGCTGTACTCGCCCAGAGTGGAGATGTTCCATTTATCTCCCTGAAAGCGCACCCACATGCCGGGCTTGATGTCCTCCCGGTACCGGATGGTGAAGTTGATGACGGCCTCGGTGTTCATGACGTCCGCGCTGCGGTAGTGCTGGTTTCCGGCGTCCGTCACAGCGGCCCATACGCGGCATACCACCACATCCGTAGGTTCCGGATAGCCATTTTCATTGATCTGGTTCTCGGTGTATCCGATCTCGATCATGTGACGCAGGTCTCCGGGATGCGGATCGCTGTCGAAGTTTTTGTAACCGCGCATGCAGCGTCACCTCCGTCAGAACATCTTTTCCGGATCGCGGTACGGATACAGCAGACTGTCGAAGGCCATCCGGGTAGCCTTGTAGGTGGTCATGTCCGGGATGTCCCGGTTTTCATAGTAGAAGCTGGTCATGAGGATGACCGCCAGACGGACGGGTTCCGGCACATCAGGGACGTTGCCTTCTTCATCCGGCTCCGGTTCAAACTGTACCCGGCAGTAATCCTCGGCGGCGGTCTGCGCCTGTTTGATCAGGCTTTCGATGTAGTCGTCCTCCTCATCGTGCTGGATGCGCAGATGGGTTTTAACCTCATCGACGGTGACGATCATCAGGGATCACCTGCCTCCTGGGCCAGCAGTCCGGCTGTGCGCAGCGCGGCAAGCAGGCGGTTGTAGTCCTCCCGCAAGGCAGCTACGGTGGTTGCCTCACTGTCAGCCAGAAAAGGCAGCGCCGTGACCGGACTTCCGGCAGGCAGATCGAACAGCCCTTCACCGCCTTCCACGGTCGCGCCGGGCAGAAAGGTCAGTTTCCCGCCAATCACCAGTTCATTGCCGCCGTGGGCAAAGTAGTTTTTGGTATTGCTCATGCAGAGCACCTCCAATCAGAGAAGGGAGCCGCACATCAGCACGGCCCCCATGGTCAGGCAGGATCAGGCACCCTTCACAGCCAGGCATTTCATGGCCTCGGTCAGCACCAGGCGACCGTCCACACGCTGAGTAGCGCGGAAGCCGACCTGGCCAGTGACAGCGAAGAGTTCATTCAGGCGCTGGAAGGAACGGCCCTGGCGGTCAGCGATCCAGTAGGACTTGAAGTCGCCGAACAGGATGACCTTGTTGCCCGCAGCCACTTCAGGCATATAGGGAGAGGTCACGATCCTGTAGTTCAGCAGGGTGTCGGGCTGGCCTTCCTTAAGGCCGGGCTGCCAGAGGTACTGGCCTTCGATGCTCTTGAGCTTCCGGATCGCCTTAATGGTGCTGTCGTTCAGCAGGAATACCGCCTTCTTGCGGTATACGCTCTTGATGGAATGCACCAGATCGATGATTTCATCGGCAGCGATGGTGTTGCCAGCGGTAGTCACGCCAGTGCCTGCGCCGAGGGTTTCGTGCAGCAGGCCGGTAGGCTTGCCGGAGCCATCACCGGTGATGAAGGCTTCCTCCTCGGCAGCGCCGATCCGGCGGGCAAACTCAGCGGAGATGTAGTTTTCAATATTGAAAACGCTGTCCTGCAGGAGCTCGTCGGACACCTTGATCATGGTGGCCACCTTGTGAGCGCCAATGGAGATCTGGCCGAAAACGTCATCGCTCTCAGGGATGGCGCCTTCCTCTTCGACCCAGGACGCGGTGCCGTGAGAAGCGACAATCGGGATCTTCCGGTCACCGGAGGAGGTCTGGATGACGGTGCACAGGGAACGGAGAACATTCTCCTCCTCCAGACCCTGCACCAGGGTGTGCTCGAACTCGTCAGGCACCAGGTAGCCGCCCTCGGAATCGGTGCCGATCTGCAGGGCGTTCATAATGCTGGGGTTGGCAGCACGGTTGCGGATCATGCCCCAGAAGGCATTCCGATATTCATCGGAAGCCCGGCCCTGCTTCTCGGTAGAAGCGGCAGTAGGACGAGAAACCAGAGGAGCAGCAGTCGGCTGATCCATTCCCCGGTCAATCGCGGCCTGGCGCTCCAGACGCTCGATTTCCTTGCCGAGAGCGACCACGTCGGCCTCCATCTTTTCATAGGTAGCGTTGTCTTCAGCGGAAACCATACCGTCTTCGCCGCGATGAGAGTCCAGGAAAGCCTTGGTCTGATTCCACAGGTTAGCGCGCTTTTCGCGCAGAGCAAGAATCTGATTCATAGTGATATCCTCCATTTCTTCATTTCAAAAGCGACAGCCTTTTCTCAAGGTCTGCCGCTTTCACTCGGTTGTCAGGAAGTACAGGTTCAGTGGTAAGTTCCGGATCAGGCGGGTGCGCCGGTTTCGGCTTGGGCAGGGTGGCAATTACCCGGTTCATAAGACAGGCGGCTGCAGCACGGCGACCAAAAGAAAAACCCGACACATTGTCGGGCAGATCCAGGTCTCCGGTATAAAGCACCTCGTCACAGAAACCGAGTTCCTTGGCCTTCAGGGCGTTCATCCAGGTCTCACCATCCATGAGCTTCGAAAGCTCCTCCCGGCTCAGACCCGTCTTGATCTGGTACGCGTTGATAATGCTTTCCTTTACCTCATCCAGCAACTGGATGGCTTTCCGCATTTCTTCGGTGTCACCCATGGCCATGGTAAAGGGATTATGGATCATCATCATACTGGTCGGACTCATGCACACTCTGGTGCCCGCCATGGCGATGACGGAAGCAGCAGAAGCCGCCATGCCGTCGATCTGCACGGTGACGTCACCGGGATAGTCCATGAGCATGGTGTAGATCTGACTGGCCGCGATACAGTCGCCGCCGGGGCTGTTGATGTGCAAGGTAATGGGGCCGTTTCCGGAGAAAAGCTCCTCCTTGAACATGGCGGGCGTGATATCATCGGAGAACCAAGATTCCTCGGCGATCACGCCTTCAAGGTACAGGGTACGGGTCTCATCATCGTTTTTGACCCAGTTCCAGAAATGACGCATGTGGATCACTTCCTTTCACGGGAGCGCTGCTCGGCTGTCTGCGTCTGTTCAGCCGGGGTCTGCGCTTTCATGGCGGTTGTAATGGGAATCATGTTGCCGTTAACCAGGTATGCATCGCCGCCTTCCTCGGCAGAGATGGGATTCTGGTTTTCCAGCGCTCGGATGTCGTTGGCGCTCATCCATCCGTTCTGGCGGGCAATTGCATAGCCTTCCATGCGGCTCTTGTAATCGCCGCGCATCAGGCCATCGATATTGAACTGCACATAAAAGCGTCCCTTCTCCTGATCGGTGAAAAGGGCGCGGTTCATTGACTGTTCGATTCTGACAAGCCAGGGACGAATGGTGTGGACGGCGAAGTCGATACTCATGTGCTCGATATTTGAGAATGTGGCATGCTCCAGATCGCCGACCAGGTGGGGCGGCACTCGGAAGATCCGGCAGATCTCATCTACCTGGAATTTTCGAGTTTCCAGAAACTGCGCTTCATTATTAGGCACGGCCATGGGCTCAAACTTCATGCCTTCTTCCAGAATGGCCACCCGGTTAGCGTTGGATGATCCGCCGTAGGCCGCGTTCCAACTTTCTCGCAGTGCCTTTGGGTTTTTCACGGTGTTCGGATGTGTCAGGATACCGGAAGGGCGTGCGCCGTTGGAAAAGAACTTGCTGCCATATTCCTCTGAAGCGATACCCAAGCCAATGGCGTTCTTTTCAAGTGCTATGGGACTGTATCCCATGATGCCATCAAAGCCGAGACCGGGGATATGAAGCACATCCTCAGGAGACAGCACAACCGTCTGGCCGGTATTGGTCATATAGGTGTAGGTCAGGATGCCGTTCTTATCCCGGTCTACAGTCATCTTGTCCGGTAGCAGAGGGTATAGATCTGTGATTTTATTCCGGCCTGTGCGGATGATCTGACAGTAGCTGTTGCCCCACAGGAGCAGGTGCGCCAGCATGACCTCCCGCAGCACAAAGGACGTCATTTCGCTGTTCGGCTCGTCATGGATCAGGCGATACAGCGGATGCTCCGTCGCCTTGCGGTTGCCGTCTTCCTTGGCTTCATATACACCAAGCGGCAGGCTGGCCACTGTTTCCGAGATCACCCTGACGCATGCGTACACTGTGGAAAGCTGGATTGCTGTCTGGGCATTGACCGCCTTGCCGGAACCGCTGGTGCCAAAGTAGAAGGTAGGAGCAGCGCTGACGCTGTCCTGGGGCTTGTCCCGCGCACGGAATAGAGCAGTGAAGGGGTTTTTCATGTGGATATCACTCCCTGTTTGTCAATGGATTTTGATTGTGGTTTATGCTATATTGGGCTGGGTCTTTCTAACCCAATCAATATTGAAAGGAAGATTTTCAGATGAGAAAACTGAGAACGATCATGAGCCTTCTGCTTGCTGCCCTTCTGATTGTATCCGCGTTCCCGGATTGCAATACAAAGGCGGAGTCATCTGTCAAAACAGGAATCATCGGCGCGATGGATGAGGAAGTGGATTCTCTGAAAAAAGCGGTCAGCGATGCAAAAACCACAAGCATCGGCAGCATGGAGTTTTGCGAGGGAATGCTGGACGGACAGAACGTGGTTATTGTCAAATGCGGCGTCGGGAAAGTCAATGCGGGAAACTGTGCTCAGATTCTTATCAGCATCTTTGGCGTGAACCGCATCATCAATACCGGGGTAGCCGGATCCCTGGACGCTTCGATTGATATCGGAGATATTGTCGTATCCACCGATGCAGTACAGCACGATTTTGATCTGACTCCGCTGGGATACGCTCCCGGTGCGCTGTATGAAATCGGTTCGCCGTCATTGCCTGCGGATGTGTCCATGCGGGAGAGAGCTGTGAATGCAGTCAGACAGTGCGCGCCGGAAGTTCACGTTTTTGAGGGCCGTGTCTGCACCGGTGATCAGTTCATCGCGTCTGCGGAACAGAAGGATGCTATTATCGCAGTATTTGGCGGTCTCTGCTGCGAAATGGAAGGCGGTGCCATTGCCCAGATTTGTTGTCAGAACGAAGTGCCCTTCGTTATAATACGCGCAATCTCAGACAAGGCAGACGGTTCTGCTGAAATGGATTACACTGAATTTGAACATGCTGCAGCGGTACGATGCGCCGCCATCACCCGCTACATGATTACCCACTAAAGCCGGGTAATATCAGGAATTCCCGGTTTCTGGCCAGATGATGATAAGAAAGCCGGGAAGATTATAATCCGCGTCCTGTTTTTTTGTTATGGCATCCAGCACAAAGGCTTTGCCAGTTGCCCTGATCCCAGAACAGTCGCTGGTCGCCCCGGTGCGGGATGATATGATCCACCACCGTTGCAGGAACGACCTTGCCCTCTGCCTGGCAGAAAGCACACAGCGGGTGCTGTTTCAGGAAAAGAGCGCGGGCTTTACGCCAGCGGCTGTCGTACCCACGGGCATCCGCGCCACCGCGCAGCCTGTCGCTGCTCCACATCATGTGATCCTTACAGAACACCTGACCCTGTTCGCAGAGACCCGGACAACCGGGATAGCGGCAGGGCCTTCTTGGTTTTTGGGGCATTTTGCACCTCCATCAGATAATCAAAAGTCCACGGGTATCGTAGACGGATTCTCCGCCCTGGTTCTTCATGGCTCTGTCCAGCGCCATGACCAGAGCGACCGCGCCGTCCACCTTTTCCGTGGATTTTTCTTTGTCGATTTTCAGGTTACCGGCAGGATCGGTGCGCACGAAGGCATTGTCCATATTCCACCGGAGCACCGGGTGACCGCCGTGATTCAGCTTCCGCTCCAGCACGATGCGCATCAGTTCTTTGGTGGGCGGCGACATATCCCGGAAGCCCTGCCCGAAGGGCACCATGTTGAAGCCGTCGTCCTCCAGGGTCTGCACCATCATGGTGGCGTTCCATCGGTCGTAGGCGATTTCACGGATGTTGAACCGTTCTCCCAGCTTCAGGATGAACTGTTCGATGAAGCCGTAATGCACAACATTACCTTCGGTCGTGTGCAGGAAGCCCTGCTTCTCCCATTTGTCGTACATCACATGATCTCGGCGGACGCGCAGACGGAGTGTTTCCTCTGGAAGCCAGAAGTGCGGCAGGACGATGTATTGCTCATCCTCATCACGCGGCGGGAAAACCAGCACCATGGCCGTCAGGTCGCTTGTGCTGGAAAGGTCAAGTCCGGCATAGCAGGCGCGGCCTTCCAGTTCATATTCATCGACCACACCGCCGCATTCATCCCATTTGTCCATGGGCATCCAGCGGACGGATTGCTTCACCCACTGGTTCAGGCGCAGCTGACGAAAGGCGTTTTCATCCGCAGGTGTCTCCTGCGCTTTCAGGAAGGCATCCCGGACTTTGTCAATGCCAATCGTGAAGTTCAGGGACGGGTTGGCTTTCTTCCAGTTTTCCTCGCTCGTCCAGTCTTCGTTTTCAGGCAGTCCATATATGACCGGATAAAAACGGGGATCGGCTTTTCGGCCTTCGAGGAT
>JASGUW010000165.1 GCA_030055235.1 Bacillota bacterium | reverse complement strand
GTGCTTTCGGGTTCGTGGCTGACCAGGGTGACGTCACGGCCCCGGGCCAGCAGCTCAATGCCGCGGGCGACATAGGAGGCCCGTACCAGCGCGCGCATGCTGACGCGGGCGATGGCATGGTCGCGGCCTGAAAGCGTCAGGTAGATCCGGGCCGAGCCGATGCCGACGTCCAGGCCGGCACGCTCGATCTCTGAGATCGCCCAGACGCGGTCGCCGCGGGCATCTTCTTCATGGCCGACGGCGACACGGCGGTCTTCCCCCACCAGCAGCCAGCCGCCGCTTTGGATCCGGCCCTGCTGATCGAGGTCGCAGCGGATCGCATAGCGCAGCGGCGCATCAGCCCGGCCGAAGAGGCGGGCGATGAGGGTGGCGGGCGGATCCTGGATGAGTTTCATCGGTACTTGGGCTTACTTTCTCCTGGGGCTGCGGGCTTAATGTTGCCGGCTTCGCATGCGTTATATTGCGTTAAATGTAGAGGTCAAGAAGCTTCTGCTCGCGTGAGCTGAAGTTCCTGGTGTCGGCGATCTCATAGCGGTTGCCGTCGATGTCGACGACGAGGTAGCGGCGCTCCCCGATGGAGAAGACCTGGCCGCTGCCGTTGCGCACGGTGAACTTGGCCGGGCCGCGGCTGGTTTCAGTCTCCCAGTAGGAGTAGCCGTACTCTTCCTTTATACGGCGGATGCGCTGGATGACGGGCTGGAAATAGCGCAGTTCGAGCTGGGCGTCGATCAGAGCCCGGACGTCGGCGGGAAAGTCGCTGAGGGTTTCGATGAGGCCGATTTCGCGGCCGGCCTCTCCGGTTGGCTCGGCCTCCCGCACGGAGATGTAGAGCTCCGGCGCCGAGAAGGGGAAGCAGCGGTGGATCGCGACGCGCCGGTAGCTGTGGCCGTCATGCTCCAGGTCGACGAAGCCGCCGGGGCTCGCCGTGAAGCGGGCATTCGCCGGCGTCAGGCGGATGCGGCCCGAGCCGCGCACGGAGCCGATGGCGTCTTCGAGCGCCGCCGAGCCCTGCAGCTCTTTCTGCAGCTCTTCTGGCTGGAGATTGTCAGTCATTTCGGTCTCCTCCTCCGAACCGCGCATGGCGAGCGCGTCCGTCTGTATGCGGGCCAGGCGGGCATAGGTGCCGTCCTGCGCCATCAGTTCGTCGTGGGTGCCCTGTTCGGTCAGGCGGCCGCCGTCAAGTACGATGATGTGGTCGGCGCCGCGCAGGGTGGACAGGCGGTGGGCGATGGACAGCGTCGTGCGCCCACGGGTCAGGCGGGCGAGCGAGGCCTGGATCGCCTGCTCGGTCTCCGTGTCGACGCTGGCCGTGGCCTCGTCGAGCACCAGAATGCAGGGGTCGGAGAGGACGGCGCGGGCGATCGAGAGGCGCTGGCGTTCGCCGCCGGAGAGGCGACGGCCGCCGGTGCCGATGACGGTGTCATAGCCGTCCGGCAGGCGGCAGATGAAGCGGTGGGCGTCGGCGGCCACGGCGGCCTCGACGATGTCACTCCAGGGAGCGTCCGGGCGGCCGTAGGCGATATTCGCAGCCACCGTACCCATGAAAATGTAGGTTTCCTGGCTGACCATGGCCACCTGGCCGCGCAGGGAGGCGAAGTCCAGATCACGGACATCGTGGCCGTCAATCTGGATCCGGCCGCTTTCGACGTCGTAGAGGCGGGTGATGAGGTTGACCAGCGTTGACTTGCCGGCGCCCGAGCGTCCGACGATGCCGAGCATTTCTCCGGGCTTGACCTCAAAGCTGATGTCGCGCAGGACCGGGCGGTTGATCTCATAGGCGAAGCTCATGTTGTCGATCCGGATGGCGCCCTTCATGTCAATGGAGACGGCATCCTCCCGCTCGACAATGGTCGGTCTGGCGTCAATGATCTCGAACATGCGCTGGCCGGCGTTCATGGCCTGTGACCACATCTGGAAGGCAGCCGCTATGAAGCGCAGCGGTCCCTGCAGCATGGCCAGATAGCCGGTGAAGGTCATCAATTCGCCGTAGGAGAACTGGTCGCCGCCCAGGATCAGGACGGCACCGATGACCCAGACGATCAGGAGCGGCAGCTGCTCGGCGACGGCGTAGAGGGCGTCAAAGAGGATGAAGTTCTGCATCAGCACCAGCTGGGCGTTCTGCAGGCGGCCGCTGGCCCTGGCGAAGCGGCGGTCGTCGCGCTCGGCCTGGCCGAAGGCGCGGACCACGCGGGCCCCGGAGAAGGAGTCGGTCAGCACGGAGTAGGCGCGGCGGCGGGCCTGGGCGCGGCGCCCGAAACCGCGCCAGATGCGCGGGATCAGGAGGAAGCTGACGACAACCAGGGGCGGCAGCAGACAGAGGGATACGATGCCGAGAAGCAGGTTCATCCGCAGCATGATGACGGCCGTCGCCAGCAGGGTCAGGGCGTTGAAGATCAGGTAGGGCAGGATGTCGATGAAAAAGCGCGAGATGTCTTCGGTGTCGCCGTTGACGCGGTTCATCAGCGAGCCCGTCTGCTTGCTGGTGAAGAAGCTGATCGACAGCCGCTGCAGGGCCGAGAAGACGCGGGCGCGCAGGCTGGCGATGATGCCGGGCACGATGTAGCCGGTCATGCGGCCGTGCAGGATGCCGGTCAGCTGCTGCCCCAGGCGCAGCACAAAGAGCAGAACGATGAGCCAGCCGAGCAGCAGCGGTGCCTTAAGCGCCAGTCCCCATGACTCCAGGCGCCCGGCCCATTCGGGGCTCTGGCGCAGGACGGCGTCGTAGAGGACCTTCCCGCTGAGATAGGGCAGGGTGGCGTTGAAGAGGCCGGAAAGAGCGATCGCCAGCAGCAGCAGGGCTACACGGCCGCGATAGGCGATGAATTCCTGCAAAAGCCGCCAGAAGACCGACACCTTCTTCGTGCAGTGGGGGCAGAAGCTGCGCCCCTGCTCCGGATAGCGGCGTCCACATTCCGGACAGTGGGTGACCTCTGCCGTTTCGCCGAGATCGGGTTCGTGCGGCTCCTCGCCGTCGATGCGCTGCTGGACAAGGGCGGCAAAGCGCCGCATGTCGCGCATCCGGGAGCCACTGAAGCGGCAGACCCAGACTGTCTCATCATCCGGGCGGTCAAAGACAAAGAGGCCGCCCACCACCTGATTGATGAGGCGGGGCTGGCGCATCTCGGTGTAGGGATGGCGATCTTCGCGTGTGACCCTGCCTGGTTCTTCTTCTGTGCCTTCGTACTGCAGGACGCGCAGTTCATCTGGACCCAGAAGCAGCAGAACCGGTCGATAGATCCCATCGCGGTCGATGTCGGCAAGGGCAAAGCAGCGCGGATCATGGCGGGCCGGGTCGTCAGCGGCGAGCGTGGCAAGCAGGGCTTCGGGTATCGTAGTTTTCAGCATCCGTCTTTTTTGTCTTCCTCAAGCAGGACAGGCGACTTACAACGCAGGTATCGTAGTGGACCATGGCCGTTGTTGCGCCCTATCCCTCCCCACACATGCCAATCATGTGTACACAATTTCATATCATAACATCATTTATTAACAGTGCAGATTTCGGGGTGCGGGTTTCCGGGTGTGGGTTTCTAAGCGAAGTTCCAGCTGCTGGCCGCATGTCCGGACGGCTGCCGGTGCAGGGACGACTGCTGCTGCCGGTGCAGGGAGGTATGAGAGGATGTGAACTCCAGGTATCCTGGCGGCTGCCGCAATGCATGCGGGCAAACATGAACGTGAATGCGCACACAGCAGGCCAGCTTGCAGCATTCCGATTGTTTGAGGTGCTTTACATACTTGGGCTAGCCCCCTTCCTTGGGTCAGACAAACAAGCGAATTGATTCAAAAACATCATCTCGATCTTCCGGAGTTTAGATGTGGAGAATCTCTGGTGGGTTTTAGGACTGGGCAGAGCAGGGAATCTTCAAGGTTTCGCAGGACGGTGAAAAACCACTCAGAAAACGGCTTCTGCTGTGTAAAATCTACGCGCTGGACGGATTAGGGCCACTCCGGATGAGCTGCCGCTGTCCCCTGTACAGGGGCGTAAATAGCTCACCCGCCCTCGTTATGATTGAGAATTCCCGTTCTCACAATCACCACAGGGCACTGCTTTTCGCGGCCTTATTTGCCGCAAGCCCTGCTGCCTGCTTGCAGCGGTCTTTTTCCACTCATCCAGTCGATAAGTCCATTGATGAATCCATTATTCATAGGGGACTCGCACATGCTTGACGCCAGGTTTATAATGAAACAACTAAGATTCAGGTATCAAAGCTCAGGTTTTTTAGAACTTCGTCATCAATAGGCTGGCACAGGAACTACCTCAGTTCTAAATAATCTATTCTTCGTTGATGATTCGATTGCAATAGCCACATCAAAGAATTTGTCTACATCAACATCATTAAATTGCCGCTCCATTCATTAACTCATAATAACCATCCGATTGTTGGAAGAGATCCAAAACGCAAACAGCCCTTTTGACACCCTGACCATCATTTACAAAGGCTCCGCTTGAGTGTTCCGCTCACTTTTTTCGAGGAAGACAGGAGGAAATGACGATGCTCTCAAAACGTTTCCCAATACCGTCCAGGAAGTCTGCATTAGTCCTGCTGCTGTTACTGTTGTTGTTCCTGACTTTCAGCTTCAGGTCAACACTGGCTACAGATTTTTCTGATCGTACTGACTTGGATTCATATCTGCAGTTAGCTGCTCTGCGGGATGAAGCCTTCGATAAAGCTACCATTGATGACTTTACGAAAACGCATTATCCGACCAGCGGCATGCCTTCCTTCGACAAGATCCAATTCGCTGGTGCATTCTATGATCCGGTCAATCTGGATCAGGTGCGGCTTCGCATCTATCATGTGCTTAGCGGCGATCAGATTGTAGGGTGTTTTTACACGAATCCCTACACCGCCCAGATTGAACAGGTCGGAAACAGCGCCTCACCGATCTTTTCACTGCTTGATCGGCTTTCTGTCCTGCAGCTGCAACCGAAGGAGATCCGATTCGCTATTTCCGGACTCGATGAGATCTTGCTCGTGAAGACCGAGCAGGATCGTTACCTGATTGCCTCGATCCTGGCACCTCAGGCTCCAGAGTTATTGGATATCAAGTGCAATACTCTCGCCGAAGTTGAGAACTGGTTTTATCAGCAAGAAGAATCCTACAACGTATGGAAGAAGCAGGAGAAAGCAAAGAGCAACTGAAACGCTTATCGAAGCGCTTGACGAAATGAAGTGCCAGTTGATGAAAGCAAGCACTGACGGGAACGCAGCATGTTTCGCCTGAAATGATTATCCCAATGGCTGCTGAACGGCTGTCCGCTGCAGCTGAAGCACCTGCTGACTCTAATCAATTGTGCATACCGACAGCTTGCGGTAATACTGCCAATGATTGGACTCTTGCCTGTGGATATGCTTTTCCTATCGGCTCTCTGGATAAGACAGGTGCATTCGCTCGTCAATCTATGACAAACCGCACTTCTAATTCATGCATTAAGCAAGGTCTGGACAGGCTAAAGTACTCGGGAACCGTCGGCAATACTCTGCATGTGCATCGCTTGCGAAATACACCTGACGGGTCTCCCTCATTTACCAGACTCAAAGCAGCATGCCAATGCACATCGACCGCCATTATCGGCTCCAGGCAGGTCGTTCGGGATGGCGCTCACTTGACAGCCTGTGTCAGGTACGACGAGACAGATGCTGACAGTGTTCGCGTAAACGACGAAGGCCATAACACAGCCGGTGAAAAGAGTTATGCTCTTCAACAGAGAACGATTATCCAGGTCATACCTGTTGCAACACTTACAACACAAGAAATCTAATGCGTGCTGAAATCGTACGCTTGGCGGAGGCAAAAACATGCAGACCAAACAAGGGCGTTTACCGATACGGTGGATCACTGCTACTGTAGTACTTGTTGTTTTACTGGCGATCATCCTTTACGTCGTTACGGTCAACAGGCCATCTATCTCTCCCCCTCCCTGGTTGCCGATCCGCTCCGTAATGTTATTGAATCTGGAACAGCAGATCAGCGAAACAGAAACGCGCTATGTGTCGGTCGGCGCTTCACAGGGCGAAAAGATCTGGAAACGACTGCTTTCGCTTCAAGAAGTATCAGCGGCAGAATTAAGTGAGGTACCTGAGACCTATCGGATCCGCGTAGTGATCTGGGGCGAGAAAGAAAACAGAACCTGGACAAAGGCAGACCTGTACTTTGATGCAAGTGGTTTTGTCGCGCTCGAAGCTGATGGGTCGTTTCACCGCTATACGCTGCCAGACAGTGAAGGAATTATTGCCGAGCTGGTATCGCAGTACGATGCCTGGCAGGGAGAAGGCATACCGGAGCTCATCGTAATTCCCGGCCGGTCGACCCAACCAACCGGCTGAAGCCATCACACCGCCAGGAGCTGCGCTGTACTGAACGGAAACTGAGCATTCGTACTTTCGGCAGCCTTTGCCGCACATATCATCACGATCCTCAACACCAGGAACATCATGATTGCAGGAGCTTTCGTGTAATCGTTTACTTCCGATCTATTACTGCAAACAAGAAAGAAAAAAGCAGCGGGTGGCCAAAGCTTGCGGTAAATTGTCCAGATCGGAAGTTCTGCAATCTTAAAGTGATTTTTGAGCGCTGCATCCCGTTTGACAGACGTCAGTTGGCTTTGTTTAAGAAAACACAATGGACTTGTGAAAAAGGAGAGGATCGGCATAACTCCAAAAGTTGACAAATCCGTCCTCGATTTTGACAAAAAGTCGAGTTGTGTCAGCAAAAGGTGACACAACTCCAAAAGTTGGCAAATCCATCTTCAATTTTGTCAAAAAATCGAGTTGTGTCAGCAAAAGGTGACACAACTCCAAAAGTTGACAAAAAGTTGTCATATAAGAGTAAGTTAGAGGTGCTGGAATCTCTCTGCTACCCCTTCTTCTGAAGCAACTTCCTGTATCTGCTATAAACTGTGACAACAAGTGTTGTTGCGAATAATTGATGCCTCGCATCCAGCAGCCTGTAGTGCCAATCTTTTTGTTGCGATCTTGGGATATGGCAGATTTCCGGGGCTTATTCGGAGCAGATGAAGTAAAGTTTTTGCCACAACTTCGATGTCTCCTGCACCGCTACTTCGCACCCTCCGCACCGCAACGACCTGCGCAGCTACTTGCAGCTACTTGCAGCCACTTCGCAGCCCTCCGTCCCGCCACCAGTCCATACGAACTGGCAGCCCGCCCCATGACTTGGTAGGATACATATGAAGCCGCTCTATATATGGGAGGTGCCCAATGATCCTCGCCGCCCTGGTTCCCCATCCGCCCCTCATCCTGCCCCCTGTTGGCCGCGGCAGCGAAGCCGGCGTCGCCGCCACCTCCGCCGCCTACCGCCGCCTGGCCGCCGAGATCACGGCCGCCGCGCCAGAGACCATCGTCGTCATCTCGCCCCACGCCGACGGCTATGCCGATGCCTGGCGCCTCTCCGCCGGCGACAGCAGCGGCCAGCTCGCAGGCGACATGGCCGCCTTCCGCGCCCCCGGGACCCGCCTGAGCTGGTCCATCGACCGCCCCCTGAACGACGCCATCGTCCGCGCCGCCACCCAGGATTCCCTGCCGGCAGTCGCCGACCACCGCCGCCGTGACAGTCTCGACCACGGCACCTTCATCCCCCTCTATTTCCTGCAGCAGGCCGGGCTCAACAACGCCCATCTTGTCCGCATCGCCTACACCCAGGCAGACACAGGCGCCGCCCGGACCTTTGGCACGGCCCTCGCCGCCGCCGTCAACACCACCGGCCGCCGCATCGTTCTCATTGCCAGCGGCGACCTCTCGCACCGCCTCCGCAGCGACGGCCCCTACGGCTACGACCCCGCTGGCCCCCTCTTCGACCAGAAGGTCCAGGACGCCATCACCGCGAACCGCCCCCAGGACTTCCTCGCCATCGGCCACCGCCTGGCAGACCAGGCCGGCCACTGCGGCCTCACGGCCCTGGAGATCCTGGCCGGTTACCTCCTCGCCGCGGGTCCCTGGCAGGGAGAATCCGAACTTTATTCCTATGAGGGTCCCTACGGCGTCGGCTATGCCGTTGCCGCCTTCCGTCAGGAGGATTGATATGCCCAAGAATCCCTACACCACACTCGCCCGTCAGACGATCACCGCTCTGGTTCAGGGCGAACGCATCAACGAAGCCGCGCTCATCGCGGCTGTCCCGGACCCCGGACAGGATCTCGCCGAACCCGCCGCCTGCTTCGTCAGCCTGCACCGCAGCGGTCGCCTCCGCGGCTGCATCGGCACGCTGCAGCCGACCCGCCCCAGCCTGGGCTCCGAAATCATCCGCAACGCCATCGCCGCCGCCAGCCAGGATCCGCGCTTCCGCCCCCTCCGCGCCGCCGAGCTCGTCGGCCTTGAGATCTCCGTCGACGTCCTCCACCCCGCCGAGCCCGTTACCTCAAAAGCCGAGCTCGACCCCCGCCGCTATGGCGTCCTGGTGAGCGCCGGCTACCGCCGCGGCGTCCTCCTGCCCGACCTGGAGGGCGTCGACACGGTAGAAGACCAGCTCGCCATCGCCTGCGAAAAAGCCGGCATCCGCCCCCACGAACCCTACAGCATCGAGCGCTTCGAAGTCACCCGCCATGTCGACGACTGAAACCGCCACCTGCCCCATCTGTCCCCATCACTGCCGCCTCCGCGAAGGCCAGACCGGCCGCTGCGGCGCCCGCATCGCCCGTGACGGCGCCGTCGTCCTCGCCGCGCCCGGCCGCCTCTCCGCCCTCGCCCTCGACCCCGTCGAGAAAAAGCCCTTCGCCTTCTGGCATCCCGGCCACACGATCCTCTCCGCCGGCATGTACGGCTGCAACATGCGCTGTCCCTTCTGCCAGAACTACAGCATCGCCCAGGTCCCCACGCCCGCCGGCCACCCTGTCCCCGCGTCAGAGCTCCGCGACCAGGCTCTGCGCCTGCGCCCCCGCCGCAACATCGGTCTCTGCTTCACCTACAACGAGCCCCTGATTGCGGTGGAATATATATGCGAAGCCTTTGCCCTCGTCCGCGAAGCCGGCCTCCAAACCGCCCTCGTCACCAACGGCTGCGTAACTGCCGCCGGCCGCGATCCACTGCTGCCCCTGACCGACGCCTGGAACATTGATCTCAAGTGCTTCACGGCGGAGGGCTACCGCCGCCTGGGCGGCGACCTCTCCGCCGTGCAGGCAACCATCCGCGCCGCCGCTGCTACCGCCCACGTCGAGGTCACCACCCTCATCGTCCCCGGCTTCAACGACAGCCCCGACGAGATCGACGCCCTGGCCGCCTGGCTCGCCTCCGTGCGCCCCGACATCCCGCTCCACCTGAGCCGCTTCTTCCCGCAGTACCGCCTGACCGACCGCCCGCCGACCCCGGTCCCGACCCTCAGAAACCTCCGCGACATCGCCCGCCGCCACCTGTCACAGGTTCTGCTCGGCAACGTCTGAGGCTGGCAGCCGGAGACGATTCTTTTCAGCCTGGGTAAAGTATGCAGTGCTCAAAAATCGACATGTACACAGTCTGCCGTGTATAAGTCGGTTTTTACTCACGACCCCTTTATGCATAAAACAACAGAGCCGCCCAGCTGATGCGGTCTTGGTATTCCAGCCCTCTTTTCCTCCAAAGGGATGTGCATCAAAATAATGGGCGGCGAGCATACCAAGAGGATGGTTGCTAAGGCATGAAATCTATTGGCTCATTCCGAATGGTTAAAACGAAGAGAAGTCCAAAAACTGATTTGGATTTCTCCTTGTTCTGGTCACAAATGGGAATGCCAAGACCTGGGAGCAGAGCTTGGATTCCAATATCTAATTAGTCCTGGGCCGCAGAGTTCGGGTCAATCCCCTATCTTCTTAGGACCATGCCAGTATGTGTCAAACTCTCTTGCAGCTTGTCGCCGCTTTTCTTTCAATTCTTTTCATGTCAGTCAACATTTCAGGATCCACAGTCACGGCAGAAGTTGGAAAGGCTATCTTCATACGAGTACAGGCCCCGCTTTTCTGTCGTGAGTTTCTGCTTCGAAAGATGATGTGACTGCACTTCGGAATCAGCTTTTCCAACTTTTACAAGCTCGAGTATCGGAAATAGCGTGTTGTCTTGAGTAGCTGTTTTTGCAGTGATGAAACACAAGCCAGTCGCAGTCGGTTTTTTCATCTCTCAGATGACATCCGCGTAGCTGCTTTTGGTCTTCAAACAATGAAAATGATCTTCGGCGGCAGCTATTCGTCCTGCAAAGAGCTGTGTCATGACAAACACGAATCCCAGGTATCCGGTCAATCCAGTCGCCGGTAGAAAGATCTGCGGGGTTTGATGCCATGGCGTCGAAGCGTTCTTTGAATAGGTGAAGAATCACTGTTTCATTATGCTCTTGCACCGAACCAGTACACCGTGCGCCAAAGCGGCGCACAGGGAAGTGGCATTTCCTGTTTTCTGTCTGCTGGCACAAACAACACTTTTTGCAGCCGTGGACAAAACTCGGAACCCCTGTCGATTTTCGCAGGTAAAAACGCGTTTGACCTCCTTTGGTTGTTTTCACGTTCTCATTTCAGGGCAACACAGCAAGTGTCGCCCGTACGACTGCTTTCTATCGATTCGTTTGCCGCCGCTTTGTGATCAAAAAAGAGAAAGCGGCGGTGCAGCCCGCCATGAGGAGTAAATAGGTGTGGCCAATTTTTTTCGCTCCTGCCCCGATTTGGGGGCACCAGCGCAATTTTTGTCCACTCTTGGACAATTTTTTCGTTCCTGCCCCGATTTGGGGGCACCAGCGCAATTTTTCCCTATTGTGTCAAGCCCGAAAGCCCTGTGTATCAGTGCTTTGCGGGAACGGGGTTTGAGTGATTCCAATGGAACGAGCCGGAGGTTACGGACAAAGCAGCACTCCA
>JASGUW010000164.1 GCA_030055235.1 Bacillota bacterium | reverse complement strand
CAGTTTCGGGGCACCAGCGCAATTTTTGTCCACCTCTGGACAATTTTTTCGTTCCTGCCCCGATTTCGGGGCACCAGCGCAATTTTTGTCCACCCCTGGTCAATTTTTTCGTTCCTGCCCCAATTTCGGGGCACCAGCGCAATTTTTGTCCACCTCTGGACAATTTTTTCGTTCCTGCCCCGATTTCGGGGCACCAGCGCAATTTTTGTCCACCCCCTGATCAGAAGCCGGAGCCACTGCCCGATTCTGCGGGCACAAACGGCACTGTTGAGCCAAGCCCTTCCAACTACCACAGCAAGTGTCGCCCGCACAACTGCTTCCTATCAATTCGCTTGCCGCCGCTCATGATTAATAAAAAGAGCGGCGGTGCTGCACCGCCAGCTGGAAACAGGGAAGGCAGCCAATCTCCGTTTCTGCCCCGTTCCGGGAAGCCAGCCCAGTTTTCGTCCACCCCTGGTCAGAGGTTCCGCTCCTGTTCAGAAACGCCAGCTGCAACAGCCAAAATACTGGAACGGTGAAGACCCCGGACAGTCGCAGTAAATCATTTTTAGAACATTGAACCGAACAGGAACCGGACATTGAATCGGACAGTCTGACGTTAACAAAAACGTTATTGATACCTTACTTCATTTGTCTAGAATCCTTAAATTGGTTTTTTAGCAAAGGAGAAAGATGCACATGAAGAGAATCCATCTGCTGCTGGCCCTTGCCCTGGCTCTGATGACACTCGTCTCATGCTCGGGCCAGACCGGAACGACGGCTGGCAGTACAACGGCTACTACCAACAATGAGACGGAGGCAACAACGAAAGCAACCACAGTCCAGACCACCACTGTAGAAACCACTACCGAAGAAACCACTACCAAAGAAACCACCACCGTGGTGTCAACAACCAAAGAGAGCAGCACTAAGAGCACCACGGTGCCGGCTGAAACATCAGCATCTGAAACCGACAAAGCATCGACAAAACCCAGTACCGGGAAGACTGATTCCACTGAGACCGTCACTGCCGAGGACAGGGAAAATGCTGCGGAACTCGGCGAATGGGTTAGCACGCTGCAGAACGGCAAGGACATGGAGCTGGGCAAGATTCGCTATGCCATCACCAGCATCACCTACGATCAGGACGCCATTCTGGCCCTGATCGAAGGCTACAACGCCAAAGAGGAAAACTACCGGAAGGTGAAAGCCGAGATTCCCGCCGACTGCTCTCTGCGCGCCTGTGAATATGAAGTTATTTACGAAGAGGACTTCCCCGGTTATGGCGATGACGGCAACGTCATTTACACGCCGGCCCTTTCGTTCGGCATCGCCTCAGAGTCGGGCGGTGGTTTAGATACCACTGACGGCTTATCCTATATCGGGCTGAGCGTCACGGATATTTCCCCCAAGGTCGACCAGCATCTGACCGGCGTAGCCTACAAAGGTCTCATGGTCTACATGATTCCTGACAAAGCCGCCGAGCAGTACTACATCACGCTGTACTACAGCGATAATGATAAAAAAGGTAATGCCCTTTCTGTCTATACCTATGTGCTGACCGAGGAGATCGTGGTCAAATAGCATCAGGTAAAGCATTGACATCAGCTGGAATCAACTGGAATCAGCTGGAATTAACTGGAATCAACCGGAATCAACCGGAATCAACCGGAATCCAGCATAGCGAAAAGCCAGTCCCTCCAGGGACTGGCTTTTTCTTGAGGCATTTAGCTCAACAAATGTGAAATCTTAACCGTCATGCTGTATAGTAGTAGACGCAGCGACCTCGCAGCATTGTATGCGTTCTTGGCACTTGCCCCGGCAGTGTTTCAATCCGCGTTGTTACAATCCCAGGTCGCTGTCTTTTTTGTTTCAAGTTTTCTTTCCAACCCGGCGGTCCCGGCCTAATCGCCCTGGCGCCCTTCAGAAAACTCCCCCAGACGGCGGAAGCGCTCGTAGCGCGCAGCCTTGAGCTCCTCACCGTCAAACACATCAAGCTCGGCCAGGCTGTCCAGAAAATAGCGCTTGATACGGCGCGCAACGAGCTCCGGGTCACTGCCGGCGCCGTCTTCCGGCTCAGCCAGGATCTGGTCGCAGACACCGAAGCGCCGCAGGTCAAAGGCGGTGATGGCGCTGCAGTCGGCGGCCTCTTCTTCGCGTGAAGCATCCTTCCAGAGCAAAGAGGCAAAGCCGCGCGGCGAGATAACCGAATAGGTCGCGTTCGACAGCATGGCCAGGCGGTCGCTGACGGCGATGGCCAGGGCGCCGCCGGAGCCGCCTTCGCCGGTGACGACGGAGACCACCGGCACCCCAAGCTGCATCATCTCCATCAGGTTGACGGCGATGGCCTCGCCCTGGCCGCGCTCCTCGGCACCGACGCCGCAGTAGGCACCGGGCGTGTCGATGAAGGTGATGATGGGGCGACCGACACGGGCAGCCTCCTGCATCAGGCGCAGGGCCTTCCGGTAGCCTTCGGGATGCGGCATGCCGAAGTGGAAGCGCTGGTTTTCGGCCAGATCGCGGCCCTTCCGCGTCGCGATCACGGTCACGGGACGGCCGTCAAGCAGGGCCAGCCCGCCCCAGATGGCCTCGTCTTCACCGAAGCGGCGGTCGCCCTCCAGCTCCAGCAGATCGTCGAAGATCAGCCCGAGCCAGAGATCGGCGGTCGGCCGGCCCTTCTGCCGTATCTGGGTCAGACAGGCGGAACCTGTGCGCTCGATCGGCTGCACCGCCATCTCCGCGTCACTGGCCGCCGGAACGGCATCGCCCGGGACAAGGTCGCCCGCAGGCGAAACGACAGCTCGCTGGTGCCAGAGCAATAGTTTCTCCAGCACCGGCCGCAGCTCATGGCGGCCCACAATCATGTCCAGAAAGCCGTGGCCCTGCAGGAATTCGGCGCGTTGAAAGTCCTCGGGCAGCTGCTCGGCAATGGTGCCCTCAATGACACGGCGGCCTGCGAAGCCAATCAGTGTACCGGGCTCCGAGATCAAATAGTCGCCCAGGCTGGCAAAGCTCGCGGTCACGCCGCCCGTGGTCGGGTCGGTGAGGACGGCGATGTAGAGCAGGCCGGCGTCGCGGTGACGGCCGCGGGCCGCAGAGGTTTTGGCCATCTGCATCAGGGAGAGGATGCCCTCCTGCATGCGGGCGCCACCCGACACCGTGAAGAGGATGACCGGCTCCCGGGCCGCCGTCGCGCGCTCGAAGAGGCGGGTGATCTTCTCCCCCACCACCGAGCCCATCGAGCCCATCAGGAAGCGCGAATCCATGGCGCCGATGTGGCAGGGCAGGCCGCCGATCGTGGCGCGGCCGGTCACCACCGCCTCGGTCAGGCCGGTGCGCCGCCGCAGCTGGGCCAGGCGGTCCAGATAGCCGTCAAAGCCGATGGGATCGACAGAGGCCAGCTCACGGTCGTGCTCGACAAAGCTGTCGGGATCGACAACCAGGGCGATGCGCTCGGGGGCGCCGATGCGGAAGTGATGATTGCAGTGCTGGCAGACCGACGCGTTGGCATGGAACTCGTCTCTGAACATGATGCCGTTGCAGGCCGGGCACTTGATCCAGAGGTCGTCGGGGATGGGCTGACGATAGGCATAGGGCCGGGCGGGCAGGGCAGGCGCCAGATCGACGGCGACGTCATTGGCCGCGCTCTCGGCACCCGGGCGCCGGACACTGGATTCCAGGCGCTCAAAAGCTTCGCGTTCATGATCCACACGACGACGCAGCCGATCCCGCAGCTTATCTACCATTAGACGGCCTCCTGTGGAGCAAGTTCACGCAGCAGCCGGGGCAGGCGGGCGGCCAGGTAGCCGTTGTTGGCCTCGCCGGCCAGGAAGACCGGATCGCGCAGGATCGCCAGCTGGAAGTCGGTGTTGGTCGGGACACCCTCGATCACGCACTCGGTCAGGGCGCGGCGCATGCGGGCGATGGCCTGCAGGCGGTCGGGGGCATGGACGATGACCTTGGCCAGCAGGCTGTCGTACTCGGCGGGCACGGTGTAGCCGGGATAGAGCGCCGTGTCCACGCGGACGCCATGGCCGCCCGGCAGCATCAGCGTGCCGATACGGCCGGGACGGGGGCGGAAGTCATGGACGGGGTCTTCGGCATTGATGCGGCACTCGATGGCATGGCCGCGGGGCTCGAAGGGTCCGGTGGCCGGCTCCAGCCGCTCGCCCGCGGCGATCAGGATCTGCTCGCGGATCAGGTTGACGTCGGCAACGGCCTCCGTCACCGGATGTTCGACCTGAATGCGGGTATTGGCCTCCATGAAGTAGAAGCGGCGGTCGGCGTCGACCAGATACTCGACGGTGCCGGCGCCCTCATAGCCCACCGCACGGGCCAGGCGGATGGCACTCTCCCCCATTGCCTCCCGCAGTTCGGGGGTCATGAAGGGCGAAGGGCTTTCTTCCAGCAGCTTCTGGTTGCGCCGCTGCACCGAACAGTCGCGCTCACCGTAGTGGCGGACCTGGCCGTAGCTGTCGGCAAGCAGCTGGATCTCGATATGGCGCGGCTCGATGATGTAGCGCTCCATGTAGACGCGTGGATCGCCGAAGGCCGCCCGGGCCTCCGCCCGCGCCGCCAGAAAAGCGTGCTGCAGCTCGGCCTCTGCCTGGACGACCCGCATGCCGCGGCCGCCGCCGCCGGCCGTGGCCTTGATGATGACGGGATAGCCGATCTCCCGCGCCACCCGCCGCGCCTCGCTGACGGCATCCAGAATCCCGGAGGAGCCGGGAATCACCGGCACACCGGCGGCCAGCGCGCTCTGACGGGCACGCTGCTTGTCGCCGAGCATTTCCATCGCCTGGCTGGAAGGGCCGATGAAGCGGATGTTCATCTGCTCGCACATGCGGGCGAAGGCGGCATTCTCCGCCAGAAAGCCGAAGCCGGGATGGATCGCGTCGGCATCGGCGACCACCGCGGCCGAAAGGATGGCCTGGCGGTTGAGATAGGAGGCAGTGGGCGCCGCCGGACCGATGCAGATGACGTCGTCGGCCAGCAGGGTGTGGAGGGCGTCGCGGTCGGCTTCTGAGCAGACGGCCACCGAGCGGATGCCGAGCTCCCGGCAGGCGCGGATGATGGTGACGGCAATTTCGCCGCGGTTGGCGACAAGTACGGTACCAAACATCAGCTCTGCTCCCCGGCGTCGCCGACAACAAAGGTCAGCTCGCAGCTCGCCACAACTTCGCCGTTGACCCGGGCCTCGCCGGCGCCGGTACCGACCGGCCCGCGCAGGCGCAAAAGGCGCAGCGACAGCTCAAGCTCGTCGCCGGGCGTGACTTTCTTCCGGAAGCGCACCTTGTCGATGCGGCCGAAATAGGCGATGCGGCCGCGGTTTTCGGGCCGCGACAACACCAGGACGGCGCCGGCCTGGGCGATCGCCTCCACAATCAGGACGCCCGGCAGCACCGGCTCCTGCGGGAAATGGCCGCGGAAGACATCCAGGTCCGGGCTGACATAAAAATGCCCGGTCACCTCCGTCTCCTCCATCCGGCTGATGCCATCCAGCAGCAGGAAGGGGTCGCGGTGCGGCAGTATGGTTTCTATCTGTTGGCGGTCAAGCAGCATGCAAAGTCACCTCTCAAAGTTCCGGCCGGACGACGCGGAAAAGCTTCTGCCCGAACTCAACGCGCTCGCCGTTGCGCACGTAGATTTCGGCGATCTCTCCGGCGGCGGTTGAGGATACTTCGTTCATCAGCTTCATGGCTTCAATAATGCAAAGCACGTCTCCCTCCGCCACCCGCTGTCCGAGCGACACAAAGGGGTCGGATTCCGGCGAGGGTGCGGCGTAGAAGATGCCGACGACCGGGGCCGTCACGATCTCTCCCGGCGGCTCGGCGACGGGCACCTGGGCTGCAGGCACTGGCGCGGCGGCGGGCACAGGCGCTTCGACGACGGCGGCCGTCACGGCGGTCTGTCTGCCGTCCGCCGGGCGGACCAGCCGCAGCTTCCAGCCCTCTTTGCCGCCTTCCTGCAGCAGAACCTCACCAATATCGTTTTCGCGCATGGCCTCCATCAGCCGCACGACAGCTTCCTGATCCAGCATGGGTCTTCTCTCCTCCCCGCCCGGCGTCACCGGGCAGCCTCCGCTTCACGCAGCAGCAGGCTGGCGTTGTGGCCGCCGAAGCCCAGACTGTTCGACAGCGCCGCCCGCACCCGGGCCTGCCGCGCACCTTCGGTCACATAATCCAGGTCACAGTCGGGATCGGGCGTCCGGTAGCCGACGGTCGGCGGGATCAGGCCGTGGCGCAGCACTTCCACCAGAATCGCGGCCTCCACCGCCCCGGCGGCGCCGAGCAGGTGCCCCATCATCGACTTGGTCGAGCTGACCGGTACCATTCCGGCGCGCTCGCCGAAGAGGCGCTTCAGGGCCAGGGTCTCGACACGGTCGTTCAGCGGCGTGCTGGTGCCGTGGGCGTTGACGTAGTCGATGTCGTCGGCGGTCAGGCCCGCTTCCGCGATCGCGTGGCGCATCGCCCCCAGCGCTCCGTCGCCCTCCGGATCCGGCGCCGTCATGTGATAGGCGTCGCCGGTCGCCCCATAGCCCGCGATCTCCGCCAGAATCGTGGCACCGCGCGCCTGGGCGTGCTCCAGCGACTCAAGCACCAGCATGCCGGCACCTTCGCCGATGACGAAGCCACTGCGCTCGGCGTCAAAGGGGATCGAGGCGCGTTCGACGTCGGCGGCCGTGCTCAGTGCCGTCATGTTGGAGAAGCCGGCCACCGCCACGCGGCAGATCGGTGCCTCCGAACCGCCGGCAATACAGGCGTCCAGGTAGCCGTGACGGATCTTCCGGTAGGCCTCACCGATGGCATGAGCCCCGGAGGCGCAGGCGGTCGTGATGTCCATGTTGTCGCCGCGGGCGCCATACTTCATGGAGATCAGGCCGGCGGCCATGTTGCCGATCATCATGGGGATAAATAGAGGCGAAACTCCGCGCGGCCCCCGCGCACCCAGGTTCAGCACCTCGTTCTGGAAGGTCTCCACACCGCCGATGCCGCTGGCCACGATGACGCCGACGCGGAAGCTCTCCGCGGGCGCGACTTCGAGCTTCGCCTGCCCGATCGCCTCCGCCGCTGCCAGCAGGGCGAAATGGCTGTAGCGGTCCATGCGCCGGGCCTCGCGCCGGTCAAAATAGTCGCGGGGGTTGAAGTTCTTCACTTCGGCCGCAAAGGTCGAGCGCTGGTCAGAGGCGTCAAAGAGCGTGATCGGGCCGATGCCGTGGCGGCCGGCGACAAGCTCCCGCCAGCTGCTCTCGACATCCATGCCCAGGGGTGTCACCATGCCGGTGCCGGTCACCACAACGCGGTGCAGCGTCGTACCCGGCCGCGCAAAATTGTCAGTTGTCATGGAAATCTCCTTCGCCTTGAACCTAGATGGACAGGCCGCCCGCCACTTCAAGCACCTGGCCGGTGATATAGGACGCGTCGTCCGAAAGCAGGAAGCGCACCGCATGGGCGATATCTTCCGGCTGCCCCAGACGGCCCAGTGCAATCCTGTCAATGACCGCCGCCCGCGCCTTTTCCGGCATGGCCGCGGTCATGTCGGTCTCAATGAAGCCCGGCGCCACGGCATTCACGGTGATGCTGCGGGAGGCAACTTCGCGCGCCAGAGAGCGCGTCAGGCCAATCAGGCCGGCCTTGGCCGCCGCATAGTTGGCCTGGCCGGCGTTGCCGTAGATGCCGACCACCGAACTGATGTTGACGATACGGCCGCGGCGCTGCCGCATCATGATGGGCAGCAGGGCACGGCAGAGCAGGAAGGGCCCGGTCAGGTCGACCGTCAGCACTTCCTCAAACTGTTCGCGGCTCATGCGCACGGCCAGGCCGTCGCGGGTGATGCCGGCGTTGTTGACCAGTCCCGTCAGGGGCAGTCCCGACGCACGGACGGCGGCGGCAATTCTTTCGCCCGCATCATCCGCCGTCAGATCGGCATGCACCGCGATGATTTTACTATCTGCGAAGCCCGCCTCCCGCGCTCTGGCTTCCAGATCCGCCTGCCGTTCGGCCTGGGCCTGGGCCGCATCCCGATGAGTCAGCAGGAGGTCGTAGCCGTGGGCGGCCAGATCGCGGGCGATCGCCAGGCCTATGCCGCGCGAGGCGCCGGTGACAACCACCAGGCCGCGTGTTCTGTTTTCAGTATTCATACATAAACTCCATGGTATTTATCAAATTTAAACACTCCCCGACCCTTTTGTGATCAGAGTGTAAAGAGCGCCGCCCCATAGGTCAGACCGCCGCCAAAACCGCAGATGGCAATCGTGTCACCGCGCTTGATGCGGCCGCTGCGGCGGCACTTGTCCAGCGCCAGAGGGATGGAGACGGAGCTGGTGTTGCCGATGGTATCCAGACCCGCGTAGAGGCGGTCGGGGGCAATGCCCAGACGCTTGGCCGCGGCCTCCAGAATGCGGTCGTTCGCCTGGTGCGGGATGACGTAGTCCAGGTCCTCCAGGGTGGCGCCGCTCTTTTCCAGCACGGCGCGTACGGAGTCAGCCAGAACGGTTACTGCGAAGCGAAAAACCTCCCGACCGGCCATCTGCAGCGCGGGGCGGGCGTCAGGGAAGCGCAGCGGGAAGCGCTCGCGGTCGGCGGGAGCGAAGGGGCTGGTCGGGCGCTCGATGGCGCAGGTCAGGACATCGCCCTTTTCGCCCTGGGCACCGAGCTCCACCGCATGGATGCCGCGCGTGCCGTCGCCGCGGCGGACCAGGACGGCGGCTGCACCGTCGCCGAAGAGGACGCAGGTCGAGCGGTCAGTGAAATCGGTGATGGCCGAGAGCAGCTCCGTCGCCACGATGAGCACCGTGGAAATTGCGGGATCCTGGAGATAGCGGGAGGCCAGATCAAAGGCATAGACGAAGCCGGAGCAGGCAACGTTGAGATCCATGCAGAAAGCCCCCCCTGCCCCGATCTCCGCCTGAATGATGCAGGCGTTGCTGGGAGTCGCATAGTCCGGCGTCACAGTCGCCACCAGAATCACATCGACCTCTGCCGCCGGGCAGTCGGCGTCCGCCAGGGCCGCCCGGGCCGCCTGGGCGCCCATGTACCAGGTCGCTTCGCCTTCAGCCAGGTGGCGGCTTCTGATCCCGGTGCGGGTCCGGATCCATTCGTCCGAAGTGTCGACCAGGCGGCGGAATTCATCGTTGGCCACCTGCAGCTGCGGCAGATAATGACCGGTGCCGTCGATCGAGAGTGCGCGGATGGGCACTTTGTTCAGCATCTAATAAACCTCCCGGAAAAACCGCCGCTGTCGTATACTTGACTGGACAAGGGCGATTACTTTGGTTATCAAACTAATTTCTGGAGAAGTCTACGGATCCCAACGTGGACTTGTCAAGTAAGGGGAGGATCCTGACACAAATGATTGCTTTTTTATATGCCGGCCAGGGCGCCCAGTATCCGGGCATGGGCCGCGATCTGGCCGCTCATTCACCCGCCGCGGCGCAGGTCTTTTCTGAAGCCGCCGAAGTACTCGGCTACGACGTGACAGCGCTCGACGCGGACGAACTCAAGCGGACCGACCGGGCGCAGACGGCGACCTTTGTCCACAGCCTGGCCGCCGACGCCGCCCTCCGCGCGCTCCGGCCCATCCCGGAGGATGCGGCCTATGCCGGTTTTTCGCTCGGTGAATGGACGGCCTTCACGGCGGCCGGGATCCTGGACTTCCGGGCGGCGCTGCAGTTGCTGGGGCAGCGGGCCGACTTCATGGATCAGGCCTGCCGGGAAACGGCCGGCGCCATGGTAGCCGTGCTGGGCCTGGAGGATGAGGTCATTCTGGCTGAGCTTTGCGAAGAACGCTGGGTCGACCGGGTCTTCCCCGCCAATTTCAACGCCCCGGGCCAGCTGGTGATTTCGGGACATGAGGAGGCGGTGCTGGACTGCGCCGCAGTTCTCCGGCAGAAGGGTGCCAGACGCACGGTCCGCCTGGATGTCGCCGGCGCCTTCCACAGCCCGCTGATGACAGGCGCGGCCGAACGGCTGCGGCAGGCGGCGGCGGAGCTCGAAGCGCTCGAGGGTCGGGGGCTGGTGATGAGCTCGGTCTACGGCGAGCCGCTGGACGGCCGCGACAGCCTGCCGGACTACCTGGCCCGCCAGATGACGAGCCCGGTGCGCTGGTCAACGCTCGTCCGCAATCTGGGGCGGCGCGGTGTCGACACCTGGATCGAGTTCGGGCCGGGGACTGTGCTGTCGGGACTGGTCAAGCGCCAGTTCCGCAATCACCGGATCCTCAATGTTGACGACTGGGCGAGCCTCGGTCGGACGCTTGAAGCTTTGCCTGTAACCAGATTGTAGGAACTTTGCCATCGACTCGTAATAAAGCCGTCATTCAAAGCCCTTGCGGCATCCCGTATCATTAGAAAAGGGTATTAGTAAAAGCTAAGGGGCGCAGACAAATCTGCGTGCCCTGCTTTGGATACAGTTTTTTCAGGGAGGTACAAACAGCAATGGCAGCAACCCTCATGTTTCTAAGCCGGATGGTCGAGGTCTCAGCGCCCTCCTTCTTTCTGCCGACGCTGTTCGGGCTGACACTACTGGTTGGCCTGGCGGGCCTGTATTTCTGGGTGATGCGCAAACGCCGCGCCAAAGCGATCATCTCACGCTACCGCAGCGCCCGTGAGCACATTCTGCAGCTCGACGGTTTTTCGCTGGACAATGCCGAGCAGATTGCCGCCATCCTCAACTACAGCGGGGACATGAGGCTCTGTGAAAGCTTCGAGCAGATGCGTGACGACGGTGTCGCGCTGATGCAGGGACGCTGGCTGCCGGAGACGGGCCGCTACTTCCAGCCGGCTATAGTGCTGGGCGGCGCCGACTACCGCCTGCTCGGCAACGAAGCCGCCCAGAGTGTCGGCATTGTCGGCGTGCTGGCAAGTCTCGGCCTGACCCTCTACCTGGCCCTGGATCCCGGCGCCGCCAGCATTGCGGTCTACTGGCCCCTGCTGATTCTGCCGGCCGCGATCGGGCTGGCCTTTGCACTGCTGCTGGCGGCTCAGGCCACCGGCTGCCGCCGCGACGTCGAGCACCACCTGGGCCGGCTCACCGACGCCATGGAGCGCCATCTGCCGATCTATTCGGAGCGCGCCGGCACGGTGCGCCTGGTCGACGAATTCGCCCGCTATGACCGCGACATGGCCGCCGCCGTCCGGCGCCTGCAGGCCTCCATCGACGGTCTGGTCCACGAGGACCTGGCCCGTGCCGTGGCCGCCAGTGTCGAGCGCACCATGAGCGAGCAGATTGCACCGCCCCTGGTTGAGGCGTCTGAGACACTCGGCCGCCTGGCGGACGAGCTCACCAGGCGCCAGGAAGAGGGCATGGAGGAGCTGGCCGAACATTTCTCGGAGCGTCTCGGCGCCACGCTGGCAGAGCACCTGGGACCGCTCTTCGAGCTCATCGGCTCCTATACGGCTTCCATCCATGAGGCGAAGCAGCTGGCCGATCTGACCGCGGGCGCCATCAGCGCCTGGCTGGAGCAGGCCGACGATCTCGGCCGCGCGACGGCTGAGCGGCTGGCGCAGCTTTATGATGCGAATGAAGCCTGGCAAAACACAACCGCCGCCGCCCGCGACGACTGGGCCGCCACCACGACCGCCGATCTGGCCCGCTGGCAGGAGCGCCTGGAGGCGATTTCGACCCACCTGGCCGAGCAGCGCGCCAGTCTGAACGAGCAGTTGGAGCGCCTGACGGGCACGACGGATCGCCTGGCCGATCTGCAGGCCGGAAACGAGGCCAGCCTGGCCGCCAATCTGGCCGAACTGGGCTCTTCGCTGGGCCGCTTTACGGCGGAAAACAACGCCGTCATCAGCAGTCTGGGCCAGGCCAATACGGAAGTCGGCGCGCTGGTTGAGACCACCCGCAGCGAAGGGACGAAGATGCTCGGCGAGTACCGCCGGCTTTCGCAGGACATCGGCACAACGGCCACCGGCCTGGAGCGCAGCGCGACCGAGCTGGCCGCGCACCTGGCCCGGCTGAACCATGAGCTGGGGCAGGCGGTGGGGCTCTTCGCCGATCGCCTGCAGCAGGGTGTCAACAGCACCATCCGTGAATTTGACGGTGGGCTGGCTGAGATCTCCCTGCGCCTGGCCCACACCACCGCCGAGGTCAACGAGACGATCGACCGCATGCAGCGCGATCTTGAAAATGGTGTCTGAGGCGGCGCCCCGAGCCATGTCCGATGCGGCACGCCTGATCCCCGTTGAGGAGGCGGTCTACGAGTCACGCTTCCTGCAGACGCTTGAACAGCTGCGCCGCGAACTGCCGCTGCCGTCCGAGCGTCTGGCGCTCCCCCGCAGCGGCGACCAGGCCCAGGTCCTGCTGAAATATCTGCGTGAACTGGAGGGCGAGGACTGGCTGCTTTTCACCGCCCGGCTCTCCCGCTCCTTCCTGCGTATCCTGCCGCTCGCCTATACCCGCACCGTGGATCCACGGCTGCTCGGCCGCCTGGATGAGCTTTGCCGCCTGCATGCCTCCTGGACGCTCTTCGAAAATGCCTGGATCTGCCTGCAGCTGAACTACCCCTGCCGCCCGCTCCAGAAGGCCCTGCTCGGGCTCTACGACCAGCTGCGTGTGCGCCGTGACCTCCGCCCCTCCTATCTGCTGCGCGTTCTGGCCGACGAGGTGCCGCTCGACGGCAACGACACCGACTTTCTGGCCGGCGCTGTCCGCCTGCTGCAGACCGAGGTCGACCCCACCCAGCGCATCTCCGCCTTTATCAACGGAGAACCGCGCACCGTGACGGAGGAGTCCGCAACCGACATCGGACGCATCAAGCGCTTCTGCAATGAGTTTGTCATTATTCTGGACAGCCCCTTCGGCGCCTCCATGCTGGCCGACTACCTGGCCGCGCTGCCGCCGCTCGCAACACTGCACCTGATGCCGCTGATGATCCGGCTGCTGCCGCGTATTGACACGGGCTCGCTGGCCCGCCACGCCCACCGCGCCATGAACGACGCATCTCTTTCCGCAGCGGAGCGGCGCGATCTCCTGGAACCGCTGCTGCCGCTGCTCGACGACGAGCGGCGCCGGCTGGAGTTCGAGACAGCGCTGGGCGAAGAGACCAGCCAGCAACTGCGGCGCTGGCGCATGCTCAATCAGCTGCAGGAGCACTGCTTTGCCCATCCGGTGAAGGAGCGTTTCTATCTGGACTATCTGTCGCGCATGCTGGACGTCGCGATTCTGGACAGCCACACGATTGCCCTGCGTTTCCGCGATTTCACGGTCATCGACAATCTGAACGAGCCGGACTTCGCCTACTACTACCCCGATGCCCTGCTCACGGGCATCCTGGAGCGCGGCGGGACCGTGCCCCTGCCCGGGCAGGTGAGCGTGCCCTATCGCCGGCTCACGAATCCCCAGGAGATGCAGCACGTCCAGGGGGTCATCCAGCTGGGCTTCGTCGGCAGTCGGCTCGACGACAGCAGGCGCTTCATGGAGCTGCGACTCGACATGCAGCCGCGGCGGGCGGGCTCTCCGTTTGGTCGCTGGCTGGGTGGTGTCGAGCCACCGCCGCCGACCGCCCCGAAGATTCAGGAAATCCAGAAGGCAGACAACCGCGACACGCGCCGCTTCGACAACCGCAGTCTGCGGCGTCGGCGGCCGCGTTAGGGGCGGCGCCCTTTCCCAGTTAACAATAGAAGCGGCCGAAACGCTGTGACCTGTGCGTTGCGGCCTTTTTTTATTTACTTAATGGCGAGGGACGACAAAGAGAATGCGGCGTGTACGGCCCGGCCTGCGGCACCCTCTTCCGGCAGCTGCCGGGATGAGAAAGCCGGGTCTGACAAACTTAAGTAGAGTGTTGCAGTGCACTGTATTATTTCGATCGGTGCATCATTTTCTTTGTACAAGACATTTCTTTGTTCGAAGAGGTGGCTTAGAGATACAAGAATCTCCATATAAGCGACATCTTTAAACTGCTGCGCACATCAGCAGCGAGCAGAGCAGCCCGGCCTTATGCTCTTCTATTAAGAATATTCAGCACCCTGTAAGGCAGTTGTCAGCAGGCGCTTGCTTGAGAGAGTGTACCAGGAGCCTCTGAAAAAGGAGAGGATCACCACAACTCCAAAAGGAGGCACTTCCGGCTACGGGAATTTGATAAAAAGCCCTGTTGTGTCGGCAAAAACTGACACAACTCCAAAAGTTGGCAAATCGGATAGAGAATTTGACAAAAAGTCGAGTTGTGTCAGCAGAAAGTGACACAACTCCAAAAGTTGGCACATTGCGCAAGTCAGAGGCACCGGATTCTCTCAGCCACCCCCTGAACAGTGGATACAACTATTTTTGCACGAATGGTGATATTACTACCCAAAATCGATTCATGCATCAGGCTCAGGCAAGCCTTTCGTACACTGAAGGTTTCAGAATTGCGTTCTTCTCCCTCCGTCCATACAGCATAAAGTCGGGCAGCACGACTTCGCTGTCTGGCGGAAGAGTGCAGCCAGTTTCTGTGTTGGCTCGGAAGTCCCGTCAGGGTGCGTCGAAGAGCCTTGGCTCAAAACGCAGGCGTTCCAGGCTGTATGAGAAGAGATCCGCTGCCTTCAGCACCAGACAATCGGCAGCGAGCAGTCGGCCGCGGCGCATCAGACCGTGCTCCAGGAGGCCTTCTTCCAGCTTCCAGTACTGGTTCGAGGGGAAGCCACTGTGAAAACGCAGCGGAACCTGACGCTCGCGACCATCCTGATAGCGGATCGTGATATCAACGGGTTCTTCCGTCAGACGGCCGGTGATGCCAGCTACCTCCTCGATCGCGTGCAGGGTCGTCATGGAAGTGAGATCACAGCCAAGCATCAGGATCCAGGCATCGATCTCCGGCAGGCGACCCCAGGGCGAGCGTGGAGAACAGGGCGTGCCACCGTGCTCGTCACCGGAGAGGTAAAGGTCAGCCCAAGAGCCAAAGCCGCTGAGCGAATGGGTCGGATGGGCGGAGCGATAGACGTCGGGACGGAGGCGGAAAGCTTCGGGCAGATAGCCGACGCACGACGGTGTTTCCTTCTGATCAAAGAAAGGATGGGCGGCGTTCACGGTCTCCCAGCTGAGGGCAGGCAGCAGCAGCAGCCCATCAGAAAAGTACGCGCAAAGGGCATCAAGAAAGCCTTCGCCGCCACCCGGATAGCCTCCAAGCGAGCGGAAGCTGCTGTGCAGCAGCAGATTGGATCCCGGCTGTATGCCGAGTGTTTCAAGATCCTGAAGCAGGCGCTCCGGCAGCGCAGGATCCGGATTATGACCCCGCGGCGTTGTCGTCGTAGAATATGCATTTTGCTCTGTCATCAAAGTTGGCTTCCTTCCGCTCTCACTAGTTGTTCGCGTGATCCTACCATTTGAATGCTGAAACAGGCGAGTAGACAATAGCTTTGCTCCTTTCAATTAAAAAGTCACCAGCGTTTTTTGTCTGCTACACTCCTGTCACTTCAACAGTCTCATTCCCGTCATTGCCCGATTCCGGGGCAATATCAGCTTTTACACACTTCCTGTACAAATTCTTCGATATTGCCCGACCCAAGGGGCAATGTCGGCTTTTTTGTCCACTCCCTGGTCAAAAACTTCGATATTGCCCGATTCCAGGGGCAAGACCGTGATTTTTGTCCACTCCCTGGTCAAAATCTTCGATATTG
>JASGUW010000163.1 GCA_030055235.1 Bacillota bacterium | reverse complement strand
CTGCTGCTGCTCCAGCTTCGGCAGTACCAAGGCACAAGGGCAGCGCTCCTGTTCATCAAGCTGCACGGGCACTACAGCTGTCTGAACGTCCTGTTTGCTGTCGATACTCATGCTGCCATCTTTCTGGCGAAACTTGTCCTGACGTTTTGCGCCATAAACCGCGTACGGCGAGGCGGCGAGCGGGTGTTTTCGCATGATCTGTCAGCAGGCACGCTGCAGCAGAATGCTGTATAGGCGGAGCCGATCAATGACCGGACCCTTCTGTGCCTTCTGAACCGTGCAGGAGAGAGCAGCGACAGGAAAGACCTGCGACCATGCAGGAGCGATCCGCATACCAGATCCCTGTCCAGAGTCCTGCGATCTGGACAGGACTCGGCACCGTCCACGCGTATCTCGACGACGGTTCTTACACACAAATCCGTCTGCCTGCGTTTCGTCTTTTATCTCAGGAATTACGGGATTCGTAGTTTGAAGATTTTGATAATTTTGAAGAACTGACAGATCAGGTCGTGTTGAACTTCACACCGGGGGACCCACACACAATACGAACGGGCAAGCTGTTGAACGTCATCTGAAACCCATCGTTTTCACGAATACTGTTTTCATCAATGTTTCGAAGAACTCCGCCTGGCCAGGCCAGAGTGTTTGCCAGCGGTAATGGCATAACCGGCTCCCGCTGTCCTGATTGTGATGGGATTGCGTCCTTCTCGTCACCCCACACTTCTTTCAAATGACCTGCGATCACGGCTAACTTGAAACCCCTCTTCACGATGAAGCCCTTGCCATCAGCCACAGCACTTACCTGCTACTTCACCATCAAGCGGCTTTTCATCACCTGGTCACGGGCCACGCCCTGCATCGACGCTTTTAACTGCCTTGGCAATGCCGCTCATCGCGGCCGTTTTCCGGCATGAAAAAACCGCCCGGAGGCGGTTTTGTTCAGTGTGATGTATGCGCGTATCTAGTAGACGCGCGGAATCATGATGTCGTACTTCCGACTGTATTCGCGGAGCCAGCGCCCCACCTCAGTTAACTCATCGAGCGAAGTCTGCAACTCCGGAGGCGCGCCTTCTTTAAGCGCGAAGACCAGCTTACCGTCCGGATTCCACACGGTAGTGAGATAGGGCTCTACGCGAAGCCCTGCCTTATTTCTCCGGCGGATCATCTCAAACAGCTTATCGCTCTCCGGGAACAAAACGCCCATAACCCACCTCCTCTATAATGATCCGCACCTCGTTGTTGATGTCCCCAAGCAGGTACCTTGTGATCGCTTCTGCGATAAGCTCTTCTGGATCTTCGATCAGGTTAGTGTAGGCATATGCACTGATCTTGCCGAAGCCAAAATCAGGATGACGCTTGATGACTCTTTCTATCACTTCCTGTGCAGTGAACCACATTCTATCACGTAAGCTATAGCCTGGCCCGAACTCAGGGCTGTTTCGCGCATACTCCGCATGGAGCCAGTGTGCGAGTTCATGAATGATCGTCGCCAGGGGCTGACCCTCCAAGGCAAAGAGAGGGCCACTTATACCGCTATTCGTCTTCAGTGTCTTCAACGCGACGCGGAAGCTCTGTTCACCAAACACGCGCTCTCGTAGGAACAGCGTATTCGACTGAGCCGAGTAGGATGCCAGGACGAATTCTTCAAATTCATCATCCGACAGGATGATTGTGCGAGGCAGTTCCTTCCCATCTAAGTTAAAGTGCTTCCTGTATAGATCCAGCGCCTCCGACAGCATACTGTCATAGAAGCGCACAGATTTGTCCGCCATCTCCGGCCTCGTCAGCCGGGTCGATATCCCGATCGGGTTCTTCGTCGACGTCGACATCCGGTAGTGAACCGTCTGGCCACGGATAAGGCCATCCCGACGCAGTTCCTGGCTTTCATCTTCATACGTGACCGGAGGCAGAGCCTTCTGTGTCTTCTCCCAGCCCGGCAGACGTGTGATCTGCTCCGTCGTTTCGGAGCAGTTTCCGTGGCGTACCCAGTTCTGTTCACGCGCTTTCAAGCGTGTCAGGAGGCAGTTCTTCAATTTGCCGCAGGCCTTGGCGAAGATCCGGGCGAGGACAGTGGTCATCTCAGGGTCTGGCTTGCTCATGGAATACCCCCCTTGGGATTAGCTAAGAGGAACACATCTGCGCCTTTGCTTTCGGCTCCTTTCCGGTCTTTGCATACTCCTCTTCTTCTGCTGCTCCAGCTTCGGCAGTGCAGAGGCATCAGGACAGCGCTCCTGTTCATCAAGCTGCACGAGCATCACAGCTGTCTGAACGTCCTGTTTGCTGTCGATACTCATGCTGCCATCTTTCTGGCGAAACTTGTCCTGACGTTTTGCGCCATAAACCGCGTACGGCGAGGCGGCGAGCGGGTGTTTTTCGCATGATCAGTTAGCAGGCACGCTCCAGCAGAATGCTGTACAAGCGGAGCCGATCAATGACCGGACCCTTCTGTGCCTTCTGAACCGTGCAGGAGAGAGCAGCGACAGGAGAAACCAGCGACCATGCAGGAGCGATCCGCATTCCAGATCCCTGTCCAGAGTCCTGCGATCTGGATTGGACCTGGCACAGTCCACGCGTATCTCGACGACTGTTCTTACACACAAATCCGTCTGCCTGCGTTTCGTCTTTTATCTCAGAAATAATGGGCATCGATTCACGGGATTCGTAGTTTGAAGATTTTGAAGAACTGACAGATCAGGTCGTGTTGAACTCCACACTGGGAGACCCACACATGATACGAGCGGGCAAGCTGTTGAATATCACCTGAAATCCATTGTTTTCATGATGATTGTTTTCTTGAATATTCGAAGAACTCCGCCTGGTCAGGCCAGAGTGTTTGCCAGCGGCAATGGCAGAATCGGCTCCCGCTGCCCTTCGTCAGCTCTCGTCAGTATCGGCGGGCAGGCCGACAAGGCTGCTGACCAGGGCGCGGAGGGCCTGGGCAAAGATACGGCGCTGATCCGGCGTCACAAGCTCCAGAGCGCGCCGGACCTGGGCGAGCGGAATACGCGGAGCCGAAGCGAGCTCGGCGAAATCCTGAATGCCTCCGGCTTCAACCAGTGAGAAAAGGGCATCGAAGAAAAGCTCAAGCTCGGCGTCGTTGAAGCGCTCTCTCCAGGACATCAGACTGTGAACAAAGGCACGGGAGAAGGGAGAAACTTCCTTTTCCGTGACAAAATCGTCCCCCTCAATGACCCAGGCGAAGGGGCTGTGCTGGGCGGCCGCAAAGCCGTCGGCACGGACGACACGCGGGGGAGGTCCCGGCAGCTCCAGCAGCAGGCCGACGATCGCCTGACGCGGCATGGTCTTCTCGATGCGCCCGGCGATCGGCGCTGAGCCGGGACGGGCCAGGATGTCGGCGTGAAAGCCCGGGGCATCGTGGGCGTAGATGCGGCAGATGCGGGCGGCGACGTCAGGGGCAGCGTCGATGGCGGCATAGACGGCCAGGTTGCCGCCTTTCGAGTGGCCGGAGAGTGTCAGGGGCTCGGGACGGAGGCGGGCTACCTCGGTGAGCCAGGCAGAGGCGGCCGCCTGCGCGGGAATCTGCCGATGTGACAGGAGGCTGACGCTTTCGCGCCAGCCGGGCAGCGTCGAGTCGGTGCCGCGGAACACAGCACGGCAGTGGCCGTCGTCCGTCAGGCAGCAGAGGGCGGCGAACTGCTTCTTCTCATCGGGTCGGAAGTCGTCGACGTGCAGAGCCAGGCGAATCCCGGCAAAGCGCGGATTCCCCGCCGCCATATCGAGGAGCCGGGCGGTGTCCCCGGCCTCCAGCATGCGGGTAAGAAGACGCGGTCTCAGGTCCGGATGGGCAAGCTCACGGATCGTGATGCTCTGCCCGGGTGCGTCAAGTCCCGGGACAAGCCCGTCAAGATGCAGATAGCAGAGAGTGGAAAAAAGCAGGCTGTCGACGGCATCAAAGGGGCGTTCGGCGAAGGACGCCGTCATGTCCGCCGCATAGTCGCAGAGATTCCCCATGTACCTTCCTCGATTTCCGCCGCCGCCATGGCGGCTGATTCTGCGCTATTATGGAACTACTTTTATTTGAGCTACCGGGCTTTCCCTGCAGGGAGCCGGTCCATACCTGTCATTATAAGGAGGTACAGCCAATGTCACACCCGATGAACGATCCCCAGAAGCGCCTGATCGGACGCATGCCAAAAATCGGCATCAGGCCTGTCATTGACGGTCGCCGCAAGGGCGTACGCGAGTCCATGGAGGCGAAGACCAGAGCGATGGCCGAGGCAGCCGCCGGGCTCATCACCAGCCGGCTGCGCTACTCCAACGGACTCCCGGTCGAGGTCGTCATCGCCGACCCGAGCATCGGTGGCGCGGCGGAAGCGGCGATGGCGGCGGATTATTTCGCATCACAAAATGTCACCGCTACACTCTCTGTCACCCCCTGCTGGTGCTATGGCTCTGAAACCATGGATCTGGATCCGCTGACGACGAAGGCGGTCTGGGGTTTCAACGGCACCGAGCGCCCCGGCGCGGTCTATCTGGCGGCGGTCATGGCGGCGCATGCGCAGCGGGGACTGCCGGCATTCGCGATCTATGGCCGCGATGTGCAGGACATTGAGGACAATTCGATTCCGGCCGATGTCGAGGAGAAGATCCTGCGCTGGGCGCGGGCGGCGATGGCTGTCGGGCAGATGCGCGGGAAGTCCTATGCGTCGATCGGCTCGAGCTGCATGGGCATCGCGGGCTCCTTCGCACAGCCGATGATGTACCAGAATTATTTTGGCATCCGCTGGGAGTCGCTGGATCAGATCGAGATCGAGCGGCGTATCGCCCGCGGCATCTACGACCACGAGGAGTATGAGCGTGCAGCGGCCTGGGTGAAGGAGTGGTGTCCGCAGGGCTTTGACAAGAACATTGAGGACTACGCCGACAATCCGGAGATTGAGCCCTTCGGTGCGGAGGAATTCGCCGAGCAGTGGCGGCGCTCGATCCTGGGCATGATGATCATGCGCGACATCCTGATCGGTAACCCGAAACTGGCCGAGATGGGCTTCGCGGAGGAGGCGGCCGGGCGCAACGCGATCCTGGGCGGCGTGCAGGGGCAGCGGCAGTGGACCGACCACTTCGCGAACCATGACTTTGCCGAGGCGATGCTGAATTCCAGCTTCGACTGGAACGGCATCCGCGAGCCTTTCATCTTCGCGACTGAGAACGACAACAACAACGCCCTGGCCATGCTGTTCACGCATCTGCTGAACAACCGTGCCTCCGTCTTCGCCGACGTGCGCACCTACTGGAGCCCGGATGCGATTGAGCGCGTGACCGGCTGGCGTCCGGAGGGGAAGGCCGCCGGCGGCGTGATTCACCTGATCAACTCGGGGGCGGCTTCGCTCGACGGGACTGCGCAGGCGGTGGACGCTGACGGCACACATCTGATGAAGGAGTGGTGGGAGCTCACCAGCGACGATGTCGCGGCCTGCCTGAACGCCACCAAGTGGTGCCCGGCCGACCTCTCGAACTTCCGCGGCGGCGGCTTCTCGTCGTCGTTTGAGACGGCGTATGAGATGCCGGTGACCATGGTGCGCCTGAACGTCATCGACGGTGTCGGACCGGTGCTGCAGATCGCCGAAGGCGATGCCGTCCTGCTCCCGGAAGAGGTGTCGCTGGCTTTGCAGAAACGCACCGACCGTACCTGGCCGACGACCTGGTTTGCGCCGCGCGTGACGGGTCAGGGGGCCTTCCGCGACGCCTATTCCGTGATGGCGAACTGGGGCGCGAACCACGGCGCCTTCACCTACGGCCATATCGGCTGCGATCTGATCACGCTGGCGAGCATGCTGCGCATCCCGGTGGTCATGCACAACGTGCCTGAGGAGCGCATCTACCGGCCGCACAGCTGGACGGCCTTCGGGACCGCCTGTGCCGAGGCCGCCGACCTGCGCGCCTGCGATACCTACGGTCCGCTCTACGGGCGCACGCGCGTCTAGGAGAGTCCAGGAGCGTTTGCAGGAACGTTTGCAGGAAGCTGTGAAAGGGGGCGTGGCATGACTACGATGAAGGCTGCGTATCTGCCGGGGAATTCCACGGTGGAGCTGCGTGAGGTCCCGATCCCCGAGCCGGGCTACGGTCAGGTGCTCATCCGCATGCAGGCTTCGACCATCTGCGGCAGCGACATCCGCGCCATCTACCGCGAACACACGGGTGTCGGGCCGGAGGGCTATCAGGGCGTCATCGCCGGGCACGAGCCCTGCGGCATTGTCGAGCGTACGGGGCCGGGCATGCGGCGCTTTGGCGTCGGCGACCGCGTCATCGTCTACCATATTTCGGGTTGTGGTCTCTGTGTGGACTGCCGCCGTGGCTACATGATTTCCTGTACCAGTCCGCTGCGCGCCGCCTATGGCTGGCAGCGCGACGGCGGCATGGCCCCGTTCATGCTGGCGGACGAGAAGGACCTGATCCCGCTGCCGGACGAACTCAGCTTTCTCGACGGAGCACAGCTCGCCTGTGGTTTCGGGACGGTCTATGAGGGGCTGGAGAAAGCCGGGGTTTCCGGCAACGACCGCGTTCTCGTCACCGGGCTTGGCCCCGTCGGCCTGGCGACGCTGATGCTCGCCCGCGCCCTCGGTGCCGGGCCGCTCGTCGGCACCGACCTCAACCCGGAGCGGGTGCGGCTCGCGCGCGATCTGGGACTGGCCGACTTGGCTTTCGTGACCGAGGACGACGCGCTCGAGCGCGTGCGCCGGGCGACGGGCGGCGGGGTGGACCTGGCGGTCGACTGCTCCGGGGCCGATGAGGCGCGGCAGCTCGCCGTGCGGGCGACCGCGGCCTACGGGCGCGTGGTTCTGCTCGGCGAGGGTGGCACGCTGAGCTTCGCCCCGAGCCCCGACCTGCTGCACGGGCAGAAGACAATTTACGGTTCCTGGGTCACCTCCACCTGGAGGATGGAGGAACTTGCCATCCGGATTGCCCGCTGGGGCATCCACCCCGAGGACCTGGTGACGCACCGTTTCCCGCTCGATCAGGTGGCGGCCGCCTATGAACTGATGGATGCCGGCAACTGTGGGAAGGTGGCAGTGGTCTTCGACGAGGCCTGAGTTCGCCTGCAGGCGGCCATGGCCCAAAATCGAAATACGAAAGGGGCGGCTCTTCCGTGTGGGAGGGCCGCCTTTTGTGTTGTCTGCACTGTGACGGGGGCGCTGGCTGTGGTGTCTGTTTGGATTTTTCACGTGAGCTGTCCGGACGACTCTGTCCGGGCAGATCGCAGCGGAGCAATGCTAGTCTGCAGGCGATATCAAACGGGCAAAGCAAATCCAAGCACTTACTTAGAACATATTGAAGAGGGGGAATCGCTTATTTAGGCGCCGAGATGTACCCAGACCCTTGGTACGTCTCCTCAGCATTGAGCAGACGAACAATTCGGATACGATCATGGATCAATACTGCTATTACTTGTCCCAACAAATTAAACTGAATAAAAAGCGGGCTACAAATTGGTTAAGCGGAACTAACAATCTTCGCCGATGATTCATGCCGTTTTGTGCCTCGAGCGAAGCAAGAGGCATGGGGTATAAAAGTCGATATTGTTCCGCGGATCGGGCAATATCGAAGTTTTTAGCCAGGGAGTGGACAAAAATCACGGTATTGCCCCCGGAATCGGGCAATATCGAAGTTTTTGACCAGAGAGTGGACAAAAATCGCGGTATTGCCCCGGGAATCGGGCAATATCGAAGTTTTTGGCCAGGGAGTGGACAAAAATCACGGTATTGCCCTGGGAATCGGGCAATATCGAAGTTTTTGACCAAGGGGTGGACAAAAATCACGGTATTGCCCCGCAACCGGGGTGGGAGCAGAAAAACTTCACCAAGGGTGGACTAAAACAGAATCATAAACGGGTCAGATACCGCTAACGCTCAGCACCAATGATTCATGCAGTTTTGTGCCTTGAGCGAAGCAAAAGGCATGGGGTATAAAAGGTGACACAACTCCAAAAGTTGACAAATCCACCCTCGTTTTTGTCAAAAAAGCGAGTTGTGTCAGCGAATAGTGACACAACTCCAAAAGTTGACAAATCGTGTAGATTAGAGGTGTTGGAATCTCACAGCTACCCCCTGAACAGCACCTTATACACGGGAATCCTGGGTTTTTTGAACAGGAAATCATCATTTATGCACTGCATGCTCTACTCAACGGAAGCCAATGCATCAAGGGAGGAGAAACGCAGCAGTTCGGCCATAGTTTTCTGCTGACTGAGGAAGACCCGTCAGGGCTCGTCTGCCGCCAGTGTCAGGGCGCCAAGGCCGGTGGCCAGCCCATTGTCGTCGCCCAAGCCGATATAGAGCGTCGCGGCGTCCGGTGAAAGGGCAAGAACTCTGTAAGCCGCAGCATTCCCCTCCGCCGTGTCTTCGTTGATGCGGAACCAGCGTTCGAGCGGGCGAAGATAGAAGGTCGTCTCATGGACGGCCACCAGGCCGTTCTGCACGTAAAGGCGTGGCTCAATCCCTGTCATCAGATCGGTCATCGCCACGAGGGCATCCTGCCCCTTACGGCTGCGGTCCGGTATCGCAAAGAGCTGCCACTCAAACTGTTCCGTGCTGCGGTCAAGACGGTGGAGAGAGAGGGCATAGAGCTCGGAAAGCAGCGATTCCTTCGCCTGAAACCAGCGCGCGCCGTCGACATAGGACCAGCTGAGGGGCACCTCCGGCCAGATTTCCCCGATTGCCCAGTCCGCGACACGGCGGCAGCCGGGATCGCGGCGCTCAATGTTGCCGTCGGCGAGCGTGACGGCAAGCCAGGCGGCGGGCTTTGAGCTGCCGGGCTGGGTGACCAGTTCGGTGGTGTAGAAACGGTCGGCGGCATCGATCTCAAAGCCATAGTAGCCGGCGTCGGATTCAAGGAGACGACGCTGCTCACCGCTCGCGATGTCGTAAGCGTCAACTGCAAAGACCTCATCTCCCCCCTCCCCGTAGACAATCCAGCGGTCGTTGGCGGCAGCCTGCAGGCCAAATTCGGCTTCATGCACAAGCACCGCAGTGCCGCTCCTGGGATCGAGAATGGCGAGCGAGATGGGGTTCAGAAGGACGAGGCGGCCATCAGGGAGGACGTGGAGGACGGCAAAGCCGCGCCGCATGAAGGCTTCGGGCAGCTGTACGGGAGAGGCGACAGCCGGATCGAGCTCGATGGCGGTTTCCAGACGCAGGCCGGGTGGTTCCGGGTTCTCGGTCGCCGGCAGCGTTGAGGTCAGAGCGGGCGTCGGGTTCGCACTTCCCTGTCGGTCAGGCGGCAGCGTGGCGCTGCTCTGGGTGGCGGTCTGCGGGAGGCGGTTGATGACGACGAGGACGACCAGAAGGACCAGCACAAGGGTGGCGAGCGGCAGCAGCAGGCGATTGACGTCGAAGGGGCGCGGTGGTGGTTTGGGGCTTCGCATATATGAACTCATGATGGACCCCGGCTGATTTCCAGAAAGCGGATATATTCCCAGGCGGGATCGATGGCGTCGAGGCTGGGGTAGTCGTTATTGGTGCTGGTGTCGTAGGTCTCTACGATGTAGGCGCCATTTTCATAGCGGTAGCCGCAGGCGACGATGAAATGGGTGGTCAGGTGCTCACGGTGCTGGATGCCGACAATGACCGGGCGGCCCTGGGCAAGAGCGCGGACGGCGCTGTCACGGACCCAGTCACGGTCGGCGACGCGGGCGTCGATGTCGAGGAGATTGTCTTCGCGGACGATGCGCAGATTGTGCAGGGTGGTAAAGACCTCCCATTCGAGGGGAGCGGCCCAGCTGCCGAGACTGGCGGCGACCTCAGCCGGATTCTGCTGGATGCCATAGACATGGGCGAGCATGGAGAGGCTGGTCAGGGCGCAGCCGATGTCGCCGATGGTGCGCCCGGGGCGCAGTTCGTAGGAGGCCCAGGCAGGGTCGGTCTGGCGATAGTGGGGCATGTCGAGGTGGACGCGGTCGGGGACCGGTTCGCCGTTGAGAGTGAGGCGGCGCATATCGGCCCGCAGAGGGGCGGGGGCTCCGGGGCCTGGCCAGGCCAGGGTCAGGAGGAGGATCAGGAACAGGAGGAGGCTGACCGCGATGAGGCGGCGGGGCAGTTGTTTAGAAGCGTGCGGCATCGGGCGTCTCTCCCGTGGGCAGCGGGGGAAGCTCTCCGAGCTCCTCAAGCTTGGCCCTGACGGCTGTGAGATCCTGCCAGAAGGGTTCGCGCTGACGGCGATCGCGCAGCAGATAGGCCGGGTGGAAGCTGGGCATGATCCAGAAGCCACGCGATTCACGCCACTGGCCGCGCACCTTCGTGATGCCCTGGGTTTCGCCTGTGAAATAGCGCAGGGCCGTCGCTCCGAGCAGCAGAACGACGCGCGAGCCGGCGTACTGCAGCTGGCGGCGCAGCCAGGGGCGGCAGGCCTCCGCCTCTTCCGGGGTCGGCTGGCGGTTGCCGGGCGGGCGGCACTTGACGATATTGCAGATGTGATAGGTGGAAGGGTCGAGGCCGTGGGCGGTGAGAGCGGTATCCAGCAGTTCGCCCGAGCGGCCGACAAAGGGCAGGCCCTGTTCGTCCTCACTGGCGCCGGGGTCCTCCCCGACAATCAGCAGGGGAGCGACGACGGCGCCGCGCCAGACGACGACATTCAGGCGCGACGCGGCCAGCCCGCAACGGGTGCAGGCGGAACAGGCGCTGACAAACTCCGACCAGTTACGGTCGAGCATCTGGGGCGAAGGCTCATTCGTCAGATCAGAGGACAACGAGGGAGACCCCATCATTTCGCCGTGACCAGTCCGGATCCTGACGCAGTCGTCCATCCAGCTTGACGATCTCAAGTCCGTCCTTCTCAAAGGGCCCGAACAGTTCACCCGGACAAAAGCCGCGGATGCGTTCGGCAAGCAGCTCACTGCGCAGCCAGCGACGGGCGGCGATGCGGATTTGTCCTCCCTCCCCCGTGGAACCGTAACCGTGGATGACCTTAATCGAAGTCGCACCCAAGCGCCGCAGCGTCGAGAGTTCAAAACGCAGACGAGCCATTGCCATATCTACGCTTGGATAACCCTCTTCAATATTCACGATGCTGACAGCCATGACTCCCCCTAATTCTCTGATGTAACACTGTGTTGATGTAACGCTGTACTGATACTGGCAGCAGAAAGCGCGGACTCTCCCGGGTCCCTGCGGCATTCGTAAAATACGCTTTTCTTAGTATACCACTCTGATAGAGACGGCTAATCGTATCGAAACAGCAGTGGTTCAATTCAAATCTGCCTGGACGATTAGAAGATTACCTGAGCGTCTCTCGATGTCTTGAACAGCACAGTTGCAGGACGGCTTGAATGTATGTTTATTGGAAAACAGCATCTCCCATGCAAGGCGAATGCCAGGCACAGCGATAGGGCCAGGCGCCCAGACGCAGCGATAAGATTTTCAAGCGGTCTGAAATGAGAACGAAATGTGATATGACGGCGGGCGGCGATATGACGGTGGGGGTAATACGGCGGCAGGCGGTGAGCTTGATTGGCATGCTTCGAGGAGGATATGGAAGTGATTCTGATGTTGTTACCCAGAACAAGCGTAATTACGGATTAGTTGAGATGTTTCCCGCACTTTTTACCAAGCCTGTTGATATACCTGGCAGAAATAGCACACGCTCTCTTGTTCCGGGTACGAACGTACACCTCACTGTCTCCCTTGGAGCAAACTGGTACACCAACAATTGGATCCATTGCCACAACTTGCTGGCCTAACATCCATTATTACCAGGCGAGGTCAGATTTTCTTTTCCCGCCCCGATCGACAGTACAGCAAGCGTCGCCCGTCAGTCCGACTGCTGCCTTTCAATTCATTTGCCGCCGCTTTGTGATCAAAAAGAGAAAGCGGCGGTGCAGCACCGCCAGTCTACAGCAAGGGAGTGGACAATTTTTTCGCTCCTGCCCCGATTCGGGGGCACCAGCGCATTTTTTGTCCAACCCTGGCCAATTTTTTCGCTCCTGCCCCGGTTTCGGGGCACCAGCGCATTTTTTGTCCACCCCTGGACAAGTTTTTCTGTTCCTGCCCCGGTTTCGGGGCACCAGCGTCAGGAACGGAGACCCCCCTACTACTCATTCAACTTCGGCGATTACAAAAAGATCGACCTCTTGCAATGTCAAGTGCACAAACGCATGTGTACTCCTCTTCTATACATATATATGTCCTATGTAGAGTTCTAAACTCGTTCCTTCGAACTACGGCATCAACAGGCTGACACAGAAAAATTGCACTCTAAAAGAAGCACTATCCCTTAATTAATTGAAAACAATAGCAAAGATAGGAAAACTATTTCACAGACATTATGAACATCATCGACATATTTATTAATTTCAAAGGCCACTAAAATGATACGAGGGAATAATTTACATAACAAATCCTTTTGACTCCCTCATCACATAAATATTATGTATAAGTATTTATTTCAATATGCAGTTACCCAAAGCCTGCGATTGATTAAAAAACACCTCCACCATCTTCCTAATAACAACACTCGCAGTAACACACTCGCACCAGGTCATCACCCTCTAAAAACCTTAGATCTCCAATCTCCTATTCTCTGGACAACGCAACGCTCCACGAAGCAGCTTCGGCAGCCATCCGCCAGTCGGCCCGCTGACCCGTCCCTCTCGATGCTCTGCGGACGTAGTTTTCGTAAACGGGACACGAGCTCCCGCTTAAATTCCGACCCTGACAGCCAAATCGTCAGCCAAAGTGATACCCTAATCAGGTGTGCCGGCACCGGGCCGCGCGCACAACTACTCCACCGCAGCCGCCCCGGCTGCCTGTAAGAAGGAAAGACATGGCCTATCTCTTTGAATCACACTGTCACACGGGAGAATTCGGCTGGTGCGCCAAAGTACCTGCCGCCGAGCTGGTCGCCGATTATGAAGGCGCCGGCTACGACGGTGTCATCATCACCAACCACTACTTCGACCGGGGTTTCGCCCAGATGCCCGGCAACAGCTGGGCCGAGCGCGTCGACATCTACCTGGCCGGCTATTACGCCGCCTGCCGCGCCGTAAGCCGCCCGGACTTCCAGGTTCTGCTCGGCCTGGAGCTGCGCTTTCACAACCACATGAACGACTATCTGGTCTACGGTGTCGACCGCGACTTCCTGCTGGAATACCCCGAGCTCTACCGCATGACGGTCAAAAGCTTCCGCCCCTTCGCCGACCGCCACGGACTCTGCGTCATTCAGGCTCACCCCTACCGCGAAGGCAACGAGCCCGCCCCCGTCCGCTATCTCCACGGCCTTGAGGTGTACAACGGCAATCCCCGCCACGATAACGGCAATGAAATGGCCGCCGCCAGCGCCCGCCGTCACGGGCTTCTGGAAACGGCCTCAAGCGACTACCATCGCAAGGAAGATCTGGGCTACGGCGGCGTCTACTTCTCCGAACGACCCAAAGGCAACCGCCAGCTCGGCCGCCAGATACAAGCCGGCCTTATCTCCGGCCTGTACATTGCCGACCGCGACGATCGCCGCCGCCTCGCCGCCATCGCCTGAACCCGGGCACCAAGCACCAGGCACCGGGCGGCCTACTCCTGTACGCGGAAGGGCTGCCTCAGAATCTGGCTGACCGCATCACAAAAGAGCGGAAATTCCGGCGGCCAGGCATCGCGCCCCTGGATAAAGAGCACCGGCTCGGGATCCAGGGCATAAAGTGACAGCTGCCAGCTCATCTGCCAGTGCAGCGGAGTCTCACAGCGATCGCGGTCGGGATACCAAGGGCGCCAGCTCCAGACACCGCATTCCGCCACCGTCTCCAGGAAGGTTCGGATCTCATGTTCATGCAGAGAACGCGTGAAATCGCGATTCCAGCGATTGGACTCGCGCCATTTGACGAGCCCGTTGCCCAGATCAATCAGCGCGCGCACGGTACCGCGCCGCTGCACGGTCAGCTCAATTTCAACGAGTGAGATCTCTGGGCGGCTCATGGCTGCTTCTCCTAGGTCAAAGTAATTACACGGTCAGATGTCGTCAGCGTTTCCATCAGCTGCATGGAATTGAGGCTCTCCATACGACAGAGCAGGCGGGGCGAAACTGCCGTCCCCACCCTGGCGAGTGAACGGGCGCAGACCAGAAGCTTCGCACCACGCTCAACAAGTTCGAATAATTCACCGGCCACCGGGCTCTCACTCGCCAGCAGCGCCACGGCCTGGCCGACAAGCACAATCGCACGGGGGCGGTGCGGACAGCGTACCAGAGCGTGGAGATAATGGTGTACCAAATCGCATGCGAAGTCCGGCGCGAGTCCCGGAAAACACTCATCGCGCAGCAGCAGCAGAGAACCCGGCCCCTTCCCGTCGGCATCCAGCTCGGCCATGAGCGGCAGCGGCAGCCGCAGCTCCTCCCCCGTCTCCAGCCCGCAGGCTGACGACGCCTGGCCCTCAAGTCCTTCGGGCCGCCTGGCTTCGTTTTCTTCCTTCCGGCAGCGCCTCATGTCAGCTCGCTGTCTCCCTCCAGCGTCCGGATGGCCCGCGCCAGCGCGGTCTTCGACTCACCCCAGGGCTTGTCGCGGTTGCGGTAGTCGAACTTCAGCGTAAACCACTCGACATCGGCCGCCAGACCCTCAAGCTTCGCCCCCTGACGCTCCCTGAGCCGGTCGAAAAAGGTCTTCCTGTCCGCCCGCTTCAGCGATGTCCCGGCCGCCTTCACCAGCTCCGCCAGATGCGGCAGGCAGAAGGGCGGGCCCTTATCAAAGAGCTCGGCAAATTCGGTATTGTGAAAATACTGCCAGAAGACAACATCGTAATAGCGGCCCATGGTGTAGTCCAGGCGCTCACAGATGACACAGGATGTACTGATGGCGGCCAGGTCGGCGGCAATCGCGGCGGCCTCACGCTCCTGCGGCTTCCGGGCAAAGAAGCCGCCCTGGCGCTCTGTCCCGCCCGCCTCCTGCAGCAGCGCCAGAATCCGCTTCTGCTGCTCCAGCAGATGTGTGTGCAGCATCAGCCCCAGGCCCAGGCGGTTTTCCTGGGAATTGTACATGCGCGTCAGATGATTGCGGCAAAAGCCCTTCTCATTCGTCGTCTGCCTGACATCCGGCTCCATCAGGCTGGGACCCAGGTAGTACTCGATGAGATTGCTGTCCGTCGTTGCCTCCAGGCGACAGAGCGGACAGAGCGTGCCCTCGGCGTGGAAGGCATCATTGACCGGGATCGTGTAGATCGTTTCCTGTTCACGCATGGACAGACTCCCTTCTTTCGCCCACGGGGTGGACGACACGCACGGCGCGTACGGCCACGCTGATGATGTTGATGGACGTATAGCGCTCCAGCTCGCGGATCAGTGTTTCCTGCAGCAGACGCATACTGCGCTGCGCTTCATAACCATAATGCAAAGCTATCCGGCAGTCGACCGTCACCCCAAAGACGCCGGTCTCCAGTTCCACCCGTGTCACGTAGGCGACACCCTCCACCTGGGCGGCGATGAGGGCAATCATGTGGCGCATGGCCTCATCCGAGATGGAATAGCGGCCGAGCGTCGAAAAGGTCGGCCGCACCACCGTGCGTTCCATGCTGGTGTCGGCGGCCAGGCCTGGCCGGTCGCGGTCAATGCGCCGCCGGAAGCGGTCAATGTAGGTCTGAAAGTAGCCCGAAAACTCGTGCTTGATCTCCATGCTGGGCACCGGAATGGTGTGCTGGCCTTCGGTCAGGCGCGTCATCTGGGCGATGCGCCGCTCTTCCTCATCCGTGACATCCTCAATCCCTATGCGCATGGCCGGCGGTTTGAGCCAGAGATTTTCGCAGATACGCTCAACCATGCCGTCACTTGTCCCCAGCACCATCAGCGCCACCGGCTGCTGCTCAGCCAGCGTGCGGCGCATGGTCGCCGCCCGCGATTCATCATAAAAGAGCGCCTGCCGCACCGACTCAATCCGGGTACCGGCGCGCTTGGCCGACGAGCCGGCCAGTATGCGGCCGCCGTGAATCAGCAGACCGTCGTCAATCAGATAGGCGATGTTGTTCTCCCGGGCGACACGGATGGCCTGGGTCGACTTTCCCGTCCCGCTCGGTCCGACAAAGGCGACCACGGTGACCAGCGCCAGCTGTTCGCGCTGCAGGCGTTCAATCTGCTCCTGGGTCTCCGCCTCCCGCTGCTGCGCCGCGTTCTGATAGAGGCTGATGGGGTTCAGCGCCGAAAGCTGGCTCAGGGGGCCAGGCGCAGGCTCCGGCTCCGACCAGCTCGCCCGCACGCCAAGTTCGGCCTCAAGCTCGGCCATCTCGGCTTCGGGCTCGCCGGCTGTCCGCCCCCGCTGTCTGACGAGCCGTTCGCGACGTCGGCGTCTGAACCAGGTCAGCCCCATCGCACTAGTTCCGCCTAGTCATCGCTTTCATCCGGCCGGTTCCAGTTGTGCCAGACGTCCTGTACGTCATCGTTGTCATCCAGGCGGTCGATCAGACGGTTGAGCTGCTCAACCGTTTCGGCGTCGTCCACGTCGACCCAGCTGTCCGGGGTCGGGCGGACTGCCGCCTCGGCGAAGCGCCAGCCGGACGCCTCAAGCGCCTCCATGACATCGGCAAAGTCCTCCGGCACCGTATAGATCACATAGGTGCCCTCGTCATCCTCGAAGTCTTCAGCCCCGGCTTCGATGGCCTCCATCATCAGAGACTCGGCATCAATCTCTTCCCCGTCTTCGGGATCATCCAGTACCAGAATGCCGCGCTCCTGAAACATAAAACTGACGCAGCCGGTGGTGCCCAGATTGCCGCCGTGACGGTCAAAGGCATGGCGGACATCACCTGCGGTACGGTTGCGGTTGTCGGTCAGCGTGCGGACAATGAAAGCCACTCCGGCCGGGCCGTAGCCCTCATAGCGGATCTCCTCAAAGTCGGAGGTATCCATGGCGCCGGCCGCGCGCTTGATGCTGCGCTCAATGTTGTCATTCGGCATGTTCTGGCTCTTGGCCTTCGCGATGACGTCGCGCAGAGGACGGTTGATGTTTGGATCGGGCCCTCCGGCACGCACGGCGACCTGAATCTCACGACCGAGTTTGGTGTAGATTTTTGCCCGGGCCGCATCCGCAGCACCCTTTTTCCGCTTGATATTATTCCACTTGGAGTGACCTGCCATCGAAGAGCTCCTTGTCGGCAACTGATATGGTTGTTTATTATAGTCGACTGACTCCAACGTCACAAACCGAAAGGGAGGTTCTTTGCCGTGGCCTGTGTCCGCGATCTGGCCGCCGACTGGCAGCCGCTGGTCATTGCCAGCCAAAGTCTCATCGTCTGCCCGGCGCTCGCCGAACGGGAGCCGCTTGTGAGCCTTCTCCCTCTGCTCACGGAGCTCGCCGGATCTGGAAGCAGCCCCGAACGCGCCGTACGGCTGGCGGCAGGGGTAACGGCCGCCGTCCTGGCGGCCGATCCCGGGGGGTTTCTTGACCGGGTCCTCATCGACGCGGTGCTTGACACAACACTGGTTCTTCCCGACGCCGGCACCGCCCTGCAGCGGGCTGCGGCCCATGACCTGGAGATCCTGCGTGAGCTGGCCTCCCTGCCCTTCCGGACGGTGCGCTCCCGCCTGGTGCGCATGGCGGTCAGCAGCGGCGATACGCGCCTGGCCTCCTGGATCGACCGCCTGCCCGGCTGGGAGCTGGGGGGATCTCTGCCCGATGGCAGCTGTCTGCCCGGCCGCCTGCGTATGGCCCGACTCCTGCAGGAAAAATGTACTGAAGCGGGCGGCTGGGCCGCGCTGCTGCCGGAGCTTAGCGACTTCTACCGCTGCCAGGGGCCGGGGCCCTTCAACCGGGCAGCGGCGCTCGCCTGGGAGGGGGCGGACTTCGCAGCGCTTGATCTGAGTGATGCCCTGCCCTGGGAGGCCCTGCTCGACTATGACGGCCGCCTGGCAGAGCTCGACGCCAATGTGCGCCGTTTCTGCCGCGGCGGAGCGGCCCAGGACATGCTGCTGACCGGACCGCGCGGGACGGGGAAGTCAACGGCCGTGCGCGCGCTCGCCAGCCGGCATGCCGGGGCGGGGCTGCGCCTTGTCGAGCTGCCGGCCGGGCGGGTCGCCGAGCTGCCGCAGCTGATCCGCCGCCTGCCGCCGCGCCCCCTCGCCACCCTGATCGTCATCGACGACCTGGTGCTTGAGCGTGAGACGGCGGCCTTCGGCGCGCTGAAGACCGTGCTGGAGGGCGGCCTTGAGCCACGACCGGAAAACGTGCTGCTTTGCGTCACCTCAAACCGCCGCCACCTGCTGCGCGAAAGTCAGCATGAGGGCCAGGATGCCCTTTTTGCCGAGGACGAGCGCGATGAGCGGCTGAGTCTGGCCGAGCGCTTTGGCCTCATCCTGCCCTTCCGCCCGCCGACACAGGCGGTCTATCTGGACATTGTCCGCCACCTGGCCGCCTTCTGGGGCGTGGAGACCGACGCCGCCCTGCTCGAGCGCGCCATCGTCTGGAGCCAGCGGCGCCAGAGCCGTTCGCCACGGGCGGCAGAACAGTTTTTGCGTGAAGAGCGTGCCCGCGTGGCCGCAGATCTATAGAAAGAGAAAACCCAAATGTCAAGCACTGTCGACGCGGCACAGATCCGCGAAATCCGGCGCCGCCGCACCTTTGCCATCATCTCTCACCCCGACGCCGGCAAGACGACCATGACCGAAAAGCTGCTGCTCTACGGCGGGGCCATCCATCTGGCCGGTTCGGTGAAGTCGCGGAAAGCCCAGCGCCACGCGACCAGCGACTGGATGGAGATTGAAAAACAGCGCGGAATCAGCGTCACCAGCTCGGTCATGCAGTTCGAGTACGACGGCTACTGCATCAACATCCTGGACACCCCGGGCCACCAGGATTTTTCGGAGGACACGTACCGGACTTTGCATGCCGCCGATGCCGCCGTCATGCTCCTTGACGGCGCCCGGGGCGTGGAGCCGCAGACAATCAAACTCTTTCATGTCTGCCGCATGCGGGGCATTCCGATTTTCACCTTCATTAACAAGATGGACCGGGCCGCCAAGCCGCCCTTTGACCTGATGGACGAGCTGGAGAAAGTGCTCGGCATTGAGTCCTACCCGATGAACTGGCCGATCGGGATTCATGGTGATTTCTTCGGGATCTACGATCGCCGCCAGGGTGAGGTGCTGCGCTTTGACTCTGACGGCACACACGGGCGCGACCGTGTGGCGATCGAGACGCTGGGGCTCGACGATCCTCGCCTGGAGGAGCTGGTGGGCGACCGGGAAACAGTGGCGCAGCTGCGCGACGATGTGGAGCTTTTGGATTTCGCCGGCGACGACTTCGACCATGAGCGCGTGCAGAAGGGTCTTTTGACGCCGCTCTTCTTCGGTTCGGCGCTGACCAATTTCGGTGTTGAGCCCTTTCTCAAGGCCTTCCTGGAGCTGGCGCCGCCGCCTGCCGCCCGTGAGAGCTCGGAGGGACCCGTGGAGGCCACCGATCCGCGCTTTACCGGCTTCGTGTTCAAGATCCAGGCCAACATGAATCCCGAGCACCGCGACCGCCTGGCCTTCATCCGTATCTGTTCAGGAGCCTACGAGCGCAACATGACGGTGCGTCATGTCCGCGAGGGGCGTGAAATCCGCCTGGCCCAGCCGCAGCAGTTCCTGGCCCAGGAGCGCCATGTGGTTGAGGAGGCCTATGCCGGCGACATCATCGGCGTCTTCGATCCGGGGCAGTTCCGCATCGGCGACAGTCTGGTTTCGGGGTCGACGGATCTGACGTTTGAGGCGATTCCGAGCTTCCCGCCCGAGCACTTCGCCATGGTCGCCGCCAGCGACAGCATGAAGCGCAAGGCGTTTATCAAGGGGATCGAACAGCTGGCCCAGGAGGGTGCCGTGCAGCTCTATCAGCGGCCGGATGTCGGCACCGAAACCTACGTGGTCGGCGTCGTCGGCGTGCTGCAGCTCGATGTGCTCGAGCATCGCCTGCTGGGGGAGTACCGGGTGCCCATCCGCCGGCGGGCGCTGGACTACCGTTTCGCACGCTGGATCCGCTGGAAGGAAGGTGCCGAACGGCGTGAGAGCGATCCTTTTGTGGGGCTGAATCTAACGTCGACGACGATGCCCGTTCTGGACCGCAACGGCGATCCGGTCCTGCTCTTTGAGTCCGACTGGGCAATCAGCTGGGCCAGGGAGCGCAATCCCGGGATTGAGCTGCTTGAGATCAACGAGCGCTAGCGCCGGGGCTTTCCTGGTCGGCGGGCGCCGGCCCGGGGCAGGATCTCAGGCAGGACAAGATTTTGGGGCGCATGCTTTACTGGCAGACCGGTGGCGAAGAGGCCACCCGTCTGCGTTATGCACGAAGATACAGTCTTTGATCGTGCATCTACCTGTCTTCCTCATTTTTGTGTGTCATTCATCGTGTGCAAGTTGTTTTTTGGTTGCAGTTCAGAGGAAATAGCTGTGAGATTCCAGCATCTCTAATTTACTCGATGTGCCAATTTTTGGAGTTGTGTCACTTTTGTACCCCATGCCTCTCGCTTCGCTCGAGGCACAAAACGGCATGAATCGTTGTGCTGAGTGTTAGCGGTATCTGACCCGTTTTTGATTTTTGTTTTAGTCCACCCTTGGTGAAGTTTTTCTGCTCCCACCCAGGTTGTGGGGCAATACCGTGATTTTTGTCCACCCCTTGGTCAAAAACTTCGATATTGCCCGATTCCGGGGGCAATACCGTGATTTTTGTCCACTCTCTGGTCAAAAACTTCGATATTGCCCGATTCCGGGGCAATACCGCGATTGTTGTCCACTCCCTGGTCAAAATCTTCGATATTGCCCGATTCCAGGGGCAATGCCGCGATTTTTGTCCACCCCCTGGTCAAAAACTTCGATATTGCCTGATTCCAGGGGCAATACCGCGATTTTTGTCCACCCCCCTGGTCAAAAACATCGATATTGCCCGATTCCAGGGGCAATACCGCGATTTTTGTCCACAGTCTGTGCAGCATCCTGTATGGCAGGTGTCAGCAGGTGTTACTTGGGTGTGAGCAAAGAGCTGTAAAAAAGAAGAGGATCCAACAAACTTCAAAAGTTGACGCTTGAGGCCTGTGAAAAGGACAAAAATCAGAACCGCCGGCTTAGCCAGCGATTTGCACAATCGCTATAGGGGGTTGTTAGCAGCCGGACTAGTGTCCTCCGAGCACTACCACGCGAACCAGCCTTCTCTGCTCCTGCTAAAGCAGCTTATCACTTGCGTTTTGTCTTGCGGTTACCCGTAAACGGGTCAACATACTCTTTTAAGCTTATTAGGTCCTGAAGCTTGTTTTCCGCGAGTTAATATGCGATGTACTCCCTTGTTTTTCATTCTTGCCTAATGTACTCACTATAGTAACCACGACACCAGAAATGACAATTTCCGTACTTGTTCATCAAGTTTGCATGACGATCGAAAATGATCAGGCTGCTTTTTCCTTTTAGATAACCTGTCATGTCCGACACACTTTATTGAGGTGAGCTCATTACCAGCAGATGAATATGGTCGCTACAGGCTTCTTATTTCAGAATTCAATCTCTTTGCACCTGCATAACTCGACCAGGATCTGACTGATATCTGATATCTCGACTATCTCTACGCAGTTTTCCGCAGATGATTATTTTGGCGAAACTTAGGAGCGAAGATGATGTGATACTTACACTCCCATTTTTTGTATGCTAAGCTTTAGGAACCCAGCATGGGTCAAAACCTCCTTTGTTAACTGGCTTGCGTGGTAGTTTGCCAATTTTTCAAGGAGGTTTTGCTTCTTTGAGATAAAGCTTATTCCATACCATCTGCATAGCGGGTGGTTGCTTGTTACGTACACTTTGTGTGTGTAACAGGCTCAAGCCATCAAAGCGTGTTATGTCTGGAAAAAGCTGACACAACTCCAAAACTTGACCATTCCACCCTCGAATTGGACAAAAAAGCGAGTTGTGTCAGGAAATGCTGACACAACTCCAAAACTTGACAAATCGGACGGGGATTTTGACAAAAAAGCGAGTTGTGTCAGGAAACGCTGACACAACTCCAAAACTTGACAAATCGAACGGGGATTTTGACAAAAAAGCGAGTTGTGTCAGGAAACGCTGACACAACTCCAAAAGTTGGCAAAACGAACGGGAAATTTGGAGCGCCCGGAACGCACTAACTAACATTGGGACTGCTCGATATTGGAGAGATTCATCGAGGAGTACCAGATGGCACTTTTAAATGCACTCCGGTCTCCAGTCCGCCAAAAAGGCTCACCCCGCTGCCTTCTCCTTTTTGCCTGCTCTGCTTTGCCCTCCTCTTTTTCGTTCTTTCGCCCCAGGATGGCGGCGCAGACACAGTATCGAGCAAAGTACACAGTACCGAATAAAGTGCACTGGTAAAAGAAGGCTTTTAGCGCCTTCTATTTCCGCTCAACACGATGATTCCGGCGTGTTCTCGGCCAGCCAGGCAGAGATGGCGTCCCAAATCAACGCCAATGTCCGCTGGTACTCCGCTTCATTTCTGCCCCAGGGATCACGGATGTCCCGCCGGTTTTCAGCATAGGCGCCCAGGGAGGCGACACGGGCACGCGCCCGGGGCCAGCGCTGCTTGACTTCGGATGCCTGGGTCGTGGTCATCGTCAAAATCCAGTCCGCCTGTTCCACAAGCTCTGCATCCAGCAGCGTGGCCACATGCCCGCCCGCTTCGATCTCCCGGGAACGGAGTGCAGTCTTAGCAAACGGGTGGATGGGGGATCCCGGAAATGCGGCCAGACCGGCTGAAAGGACCTCGACATCCGTCCTTCCCAGTTCCTCAAGACGTCGACGGAGGACGGCGGCGGCCATCGGGCTGCGGCAGGTATTGCCGGTGCAGACGAAGATGACGGTCATGGCGGGGCTCCTTTGCGTAGATCACAATAGATCATTAGTGGGTTATAGCTGGCTACAGCAGATCATGGTAGAGATCATAGTAGATCACAGCAGATCACAGATGAAGGGGAACAAGCTCTCCGTGAACTATGCGCGCGGCGGCGGCGTGCTCCAGACGATCCCGGAAGACTGCCTCCTGGCGCGATTCGATCAGGATAACATCAGGACGCCCGCGGTCGAGATCACGCAGGGCGGCGTAAAGGCTGCGGGCAGCCGCCTCATGGTCTTCGCGGCGGCCGTAGACAAAGCGGTTTCCGGGCCAGATGGCAGGCGGCAGAGGCGGCTTGAGGCGGGCAGAAAGCCCGTCAAGTCGGGCGCTGGTCTCGGCACTAAGAATCCAGGCAGCCTGGCGGATCCCTGTGGCGCCAAGGAGCCGCAACAAACGGAGCAGGTCCGGGCCGTCCACCCCGCAAGCAGACATCTGAGCGTCAAAGAGCCAGACAGGGGTCGCGGGGGCGTAGTGGCGCTGCCCCGGATCGCTGCCGGATCCGCCCAGAAGGTGTTCGTACCAGCCGGGCAGCTCCGTCACCTGATCCGCAGCTTCTTCAAGAGCCGCAGCCAGCTGCTCGGCGCTGACGGCACCCGGACGTACGATGCGCGGCAGCGGGCCGGAAGCCAGATCGAGCACGGTCGACTCAAGTCCGACTGCCGTCGGTCCGTCATCAACCACCCAGTCAACCCGGGAACCCAGATCCGCGATCACGTCCGCGGCACGCGTAGGGCTTGGTCGACCCGAAAGGTTCGCCGAAGGAGCACAGACAGGAACACCGGCCAGTTCAATGAGCATGCGCGCCGTGCGCTGCTCGGGGATACGAATGCCCACAGCATGCTGCCCCGCCAGAGCCGGATGGCCGTTAAGCTCCGGGGCAGCCGGCAGCAGCAGCGTCAGCGGACCGGGCAGGAAGCGGGCCGCCAGGCACTCCGCCGTTGTGGTCCAGGCAGAGGTCAGAGCCCGCGCCGCCTCAAGCGACGCAACATGAAAGAGCAGGGGCTTCGCGCCATCACGGCCCTTGACGTCATAGACCCGGGCAATCACCGTGGCACTGTGAGCAGCGGCGCCGAGTCCATAGACCGTTTCTGTCGGAAAAGCCACCAGCTCTCCCCGCCGCAGCGCCGCAGCCGGCGCTTCCAGCAACTGCGCCAGACGCTCATCCGTCACCACCTCCGGGATCCTGAGGCAGCGCGGCAGACGGTCCGTGTCAGAGCCCGTCGTCATCGTCGTCCAGATCGGGGATCGCATCCTGACGCAGTTCCTGGCCGCGGGCGGCGCGGATCAGGGGATCAATCACCAGGTCCAGATCCCCCGCCAGCACCTGATCCAGGCGGTACAGTGTCAGGCCGATGCGGTGGTCGGTGACGCGGTTCTGACCGACGTTATAGGTGCGGATGCGCTCCGAGCGGTCCCCCGTCCCGACCAGACTGCGCCGTTCCGAAGCCAGAGCCGCGTCACGCCGCGTCTCCTCCTGCTCCAGCAGACGGGCACGCAGGACCGCCATGGCCTTGTCCCGGTTTCTATGCTGGGAGCGCTCATCCTGGCAGGTGACCACGATGCCGGTCGGCAGATGGGTAACGCGGATAGCCGAGCTGGTTTTATTGACATGCTGGCCGCCTGCCCCGGACGCGCGGTAGGTGTCGACACGCAGATCATTCGGGTCGATCTCAAGCTCCACCTCATCCACCTCCGGCAGCACGGCGACCGTGGCCGTCGAGGTGTGGATGCGCCCCTGCGATTCGGTACGCGGCACGCGCTGGACGCGGTGCGCCCCCGACTCAAAACGCAGGCGGCCATAGACGGCCTGACCGGAGATGACGGCGACCAGTTCCCTCAGGCCCCCCAGCTCGGATTCGTTTACTTCAACCAGATCAATCTCAAAGCCGCGGCTCTCACAGTAACGGCTGTACATGTCCCAGAGATCGCGGGCGAAAAGGGCCGACTCATCACCACCGGCCGCCGCCCTGATCTCCAGCACGACGTCCCTGAGATCGGATGGGTCGGGCGGAATCAGCTTGTCGTCAAGGTCGCCGAGCGAAGCCTCCAGCTCGGCTTCCAGCTGCTCAACTTCGTCGCGCAGCAGCTCCTCCAGCTCCGGCTCATCTCCAAGCTCCGAGCTCTCTTCAAGCAGTGCACGGGCCTCCTCCAGACGCCCCTGCAGCGCACGGTACTCACGGATCGCGGTCACGGCAGGTTCCAGCGCGGCATGCTCGCGCACGACCGCACGATAACGGGCCTGATCCTCATAGAGCCCAGGATCGGCGAGCTGGGCTTCAAGCTCTTCCTGGCGCGTGATGAGACTTTGCGCCAGATCATCGCGATGATTCATGGATCCGTCTCCTCTTCCATCTCCGTCTCCAGGATGCGCCTGGTCGCCTGCTCCAGACGGCGGCGCGTCAGGGTCATCTGGCGGCCGCAGCCGGCACACTGCAGGCGGGCATCGGCCCCAATACGCAGGATGCGCCAGGCCCGGGAACCACAGGGATGAGGCTTGCGAAGTTCGACAAGCATGCCGCTGCGGTAGGGGTAAAGTACAAAGCTCATGTCACGAAAAACGCAGCCAGAGCGCACGCGGGCGCCCGGCCAGGTCCTGGAGCCGCTTCTCAACAGTGAAGGACTCTGCCTTAAAGATCGCCTCCACCTCCGCCTGCTGTCGGTCGCTGTGCTCGACCAGCAGATGGGCGCCGGGCCTGAGCCAGGGTCCAAGCTCCACCGCCAGGCGGCGATAGTAGTCCAGGCCATCCGGTCCTCCGTCAAAGGCTTCGCGTGGCTCATGATCACGCACGGACGCATCCAGGAAACGCAGACCGGACCGGGTCACATAGGGCGGATTGCAGAGAACCATATCGGCCTGCCAGCGGGCGGCGAGCTGTGGCTCCGGCAGCAGATCACAGGCGATAAGAGTGAAATCTTCCTCCAGCCCCTGAGCCTGACGATTCCGCTTGGCCCAGTCCAGTGCTTCCGGGCTCAGATCAGTACCCAGGATGCGCAGTTTGAGCTGGGGCCAGGCCTGGCTTACGGCTCTATGCAAAGCCAGCGACAGCGCCCCGGAACCCGTCCCCAGATCCAGGACCGTCCAGGGCCTGCCGGGCCTGGCCTCCTGGCCGATGATGCGGGCAGCCTGCCAGACCAGGACTTCGCTGTCCGGCCGCGGGATCAGGACGCCCGGGCCGACATGGATCACCAAGCCGGCGAAGTCGGTCTGACCCGCCACATAAGCGAAAGGCTCATCCGCCGCCAGACGTCCGCATGCCTCCTCCAGCCAGGCGGCATCTTCCGCCGAGAGCTGAAGCTGTGGCAGGTCGAGGCGCAGGCGCGAAACCTTCATGTCCAGGCGCAGTGCCAGAAGTCTAAGCACTTCTGTTCTGGCATCGACAAAGTCTCTGTCTTCGCTCCGGGATGCGGTTCGGACAGTCAGCTTGCCGGCTTCGCGTGCCTCTTCGGCGGCTTTAAGCTGCTGTGTCAACCGGTCCAGCAGCTGCTTGGCGGACACGGGGCCAGAACTGGGAATCGATCTCTCATCCATCGTGACATACCTCAGATCTAGCGACGTTCCCAGTCGTCGCGCTCGTGATTCTCCGGAATCACAGCAATTAGGGCGGTCATGGCAACCGTGATCTGGTCCTCTTCCGGTTCCGCCGTAGTCAGCCGCTGCAGCAGCAGGCCAGGGGCAGCCAGAGCCCGGCCGTACCAGCTGTCGGCATGGCGGCCAGAGAAGCTCAGCACTTCATAGGACAGGCCGGCTACCAGCGGCAGGAGAGCCAGGCGCAGCAGGAGATTGCCCACAACGCCATGCCAGCCAACCAGGGCAAAGAGCAGGGCGCTGACAAAAACGATAAGGAAGAGAAAGCTTGTTCCGCAGCGGGGATGAAAGCGGCTGTAACGGGCAATATTGGCAGCTGTCAGCTCCTGGCCCGCTTCGTAGCAGGCGATGCTTTTATGCTCGGCACCGTGATACTGCCAGACCCTGTGCATCTCCGGGATGCGCGAAGTCAGATAGAGATAGGCAAGCAGGATCGTGATGCGTACCAGAGCTTCGGCCAGATTGGCTCCCAGCACGGCCGCCAGGCCCTCCCGGCTCGTTCCCAGCCAGGCCAGGACAGAGGAGACAATAAGGTTTGGCAGCAGGAGGAAGATGCCGACACCGATGGCGACAGAGACGACCATGGTGAGAGTCGTGCCCAAAGTCCCCTGACTCTGCGGACTGTCCCCGGGGTTTTCCGACTCTTCCTGCAGTTCGGCAGACTCCATCAGGGCGGCCATGCCGACCTTTAGCTGACTGATGATGCCCACGGCTCCGCGCAGAAGCGGGATCCGCTTCAGGCGCGGACGGGGTGTAACCGCCTCTTCGCGTATGCGGATTTCGCCCGAAGGCAGGCGGTTAACAAGCGCCCGTTTTTCAGGGCCGATCATAAGCAGGCCCTCGATCAGGGCCTGGCCTCCGATGGTGGTTCGCTTGGTTCGCGCCTGCAGCAGAGAGAAGAGAATCATCCCGTGTACAGTTACAGAGAAAAAGAGGGCTTGTGCCCTCTTTCCCCAGTCATTTGCAACTGTCTGGAACCCGGATCCGAAGCCAGTCATGAAGCCAAAAAGCCCATGTGCAGAGCGGGCGCCTCAGCGGCGACGGTCCCCCGTCGACAGACCTCGACGGCGGTTGAACTTGTCAACGCGTCCACCGGTATCGACGAGCTTCTGACGTCCGGTAAAGAAGGGATGGCACTTGGAGCAGATGTCAACATTGATCTGCGAAATGGTTGAGCGCGTCTCAAAGGTTTCACCACAGGCACAGCGTACGGTGGCGGTGGCATACTTGGGATGGATTTTTTCCTTCATTTAAACACTTCCTCTAACAGACACCGGCACGTAGGCGTCTTATCTTTCCTTCGCGCATACGAAAACCGGCACGGCTTTTGAGCAACACTCGAATTATAGTGAGCACCTGCTTCACTGTCAAATACAAAATTGCTCATTGGTCAGGAGGTGTACGTTAAGATTGCTTGCTCATTGCTCAGAGGTGCACGTTAAGTTTCTCGGAATGCAGGTGAACACGTCGAGAGAACGGCTGGCAAGGGTCGCGCACGCCGCTATGCGGCGTGCAGGCCGCTGTACGGCGTGCAGGCCGCTGCGCGCTGCGCAGGGCCAAAACAGCGTGAAATGGCAAAACCGATTGCCATTTCAGCCTATCTTGACCACAAAGGGCCTGATTCTGGTCAAAACAGCGTGTAATGGCAAAATCGATTGCCATTTCAGCCCATCTTGACCGCAAAGGGCCTGATTCTGGTCAAAACAGCGTGTAAGCCAAAAACGATTTGGATATCAGGCTATTTTGACCACTAAAGAAACCGCGCACACCGTGCAGGGTCAAGATCGGGAGTTTTACAAGAAATAATTTGTATTTCTCCTCATCTTGACCGCGAAAGAGCGTTGCACAGGCTGGGGCAACAGTGCCGGGCACCTTCCAACTAACTTGTTCAGGCTAACTGAGCCTGGATCGCCCCATATCTTCTTCGAAACGAGCCAATCATTCTTTCTGATTGCCATCATTTCGTTCACTGTTTTTACCTGCCCTCTCCCCCTGGAGTTGAGTGCACCTATTACGCAGATTCAGCGTTCGTTCGGGCACTCATAATTAACGAACTTTATTTAAATAAGGAAAGGATAGAATAAGGACTGCAGGTCAGATGGCCAAAACAGTACGTAATCCAAGAAAGCATTTGGATTTCACCTTATCATGAAGCAAAGACCAGTTTCTGGTCAAAACAGCGCGTGACCAAAAGACCATTTGGATTTCAGCAATCTAGACCATGCCAAGGCTCCAGTTACCAGGATATATGACAGAGAGCAGAGGTCCTTACTGGATGCTGTTCATCGGGCGATGGCGGGATCCACACCTCATCCACACCATGTCATTCCCCGTCTGCCCGTTCGCTATCCGTCATCCGGATAGCACATCAGATGAGGGAGCTGCAGTTATCAGCTAAAGCGCCTGAAGGATATCTTGGATGTCTTGATTCCCTGTTCCCGAATCAGAGCCTCAACCTGCTTGGCTGCATCATTCCGGAAACCCGCCTTGGCGATGATGAACCAGGAACCGCCCACCAGAAGATAGAAATTGCGCTCATCCTGCGTCCACTCGTTTATCTCCGACCAACGCACTGCGAGGGGTGCATAACCGCTGGGCTGATACTCAAGCCCCTCAGGTGTCAGGCGATAGCGGCGCTTATACAGAAAGCGATCTGCACTTTTCATCACCCGGCGTGTCGTCATCTGGATGATGCCCCACACCGCCAGGTAAAGTGAGCCAAGCCCAAGGAGGGCGACCAAGCCGCCGCTCATCAGGTTCGCGCGATTGCCATCGTCAAGGAAGCGCACGTAACTCAAAATGCCATAACCAATGAAAAAGACCCCGAAAGCAGCTATGCCGATTCGATAGAGGGCAATACTCTTTTGACGGCGGATCAAAAGATGGATCAGGCGCCGGATATCACCAGATTCCAGCTGTGTCGTATTGATAAAGGTCCTGGAGGCATCCGCTTCGGGAAGCACATAGTCACTGACCGCGTCCGCTCCCCCCTGTCGCAGCAGCTGCTCTCCCGCCGGAACCTCGTCCTCAGCGTAGCCTTCGTCATCTTCTTCGTAGTCGTCCGCCTCGAAGCCATCCACTTCAAATTCGTCACCTACGTAGTTGTCCTCATCCTCTTCGCGGCTTCCGTCTTTGACGACAACAAGTTCGTCGTTGTCGAGTTCCTGTATCTCTTCCCGCTCCCGCTCCGCTGCGGCATCATCCAATACTGTCATCGTTCATACTCGCTTCTGCTTGAAACATAGGAAGTCGCGCCGTTGGCCGACTTCAAGCCTGGGGTCGGACGCATGGGGTCAATGCCGCTCTTGCCGAGCGATACGTTGATCGAAGAGACAAAGTGCTCGTTGTCGTTCGTTTTGCGCAAAAGGCCGATGATGGTCTCTGTCACATTGCTGTTTTCAAGCTGACCAAAGGCTTTGCGGATGGTCCAGACCGCATCCAGAGAACGGGGATCCAGCAGCAGCTCCTCACGCCTGGTACCCGAACGGTTGATGTCGATGGCCGGGAAAATGCGCCGTTCGGAGAGCTTGCGGTCAAGGTGGACTTCCATGTTGCCGGTGCCCTTGAACTCCTCAAAGATAACCTCATCCATGCGGGATCCGGTATCAATAAGGGCTGTCGCTACAATCGTCAGACTGCCGCCGTTTTCAATGTTTCGAGCGGCTCCGAAGAAGCGCTTGGGCCCGTACAGTGCTCCGGGATCCAGACCGCCGGAGAGTGTACGGCCGGTCGGACTGATCGTCAGGTTATAGGCGCGGGACATGCGCGTAATGCTGTCCAGAAGAATGATGACATCTTCACCCAGCTCCACCAGGCGCATGGCGCGCTCCAGCACCAGCTCCGTAATCTTGACATGGTTTTCCGGGGTTTTATCAAAGGTTGAGTAGACCACTTCACCGGTAATCGAGCGCTGCATGTCCGTCACTTCTTCCGGTCGCTCATCGATGAGCAGGACAATCAGACGGGCCTTGGGCGAATTGATGGAAATGGCATTGGCAATTTTCTGCAGGAGAATCGTCTTACCCGCCTTTGGCGGAGAGACGATCATGCCCCGCTGCCCCTTGCCTATGGGTGAAATAAGATCAATGATGCGGGTGGACAACTCGTTTCTCGTCGTCTCCAGATTAAAGCGCTGGTTGGGATGAATGGGTGTCAGCTTGTCAAAATGCGGACGCCGCATCATCTGGTCGGGCGGGAGATCATTGACGGTTTTAATGAAATAGATGGCCTGATAGCGATCATTCTCACGCTGATTGCGCACCGGGCCGCTGATCAGGTCACCGGGCCGCAGCTGAAAGCGACGGATAAACTGCGGCGGAACATAGACATCACGCGGTCCCTGGATATAGTTTTCACGACGCAGGAAGCCGTAGCCATCCGGCATGACTTCGAGCACACCGGTGACTTCCTCACCGGAATCAATGCTTCGTGCGGCACGTGAGCTGCCTTCCTTCTCGTCGCGCGGGCGCTCTCCCTCACGGCGCTCGGAGCGCTGCTTGCGGCGTTTGTTGCGACCATGGCGCTCATCACGATCGTCAGTGCTTTCCTGAGAAGAATTCTCATCCTCTGCACTCTCCTCCGCTGCACCTTCCTCATCCACAGCCCCGTCAGTGGCATAATCTTCCGTCTCGGCCGCTTCACGCTCCCTGTCGTCTTTTGCATCCGCATCCACTTCCGAAACCGCATCCGCCTCCACAACAGCATCGGCCTCCGTCTCTTCTGCGGGGGCGGACCGGCGCTTCCGGGGCCGCTTCGGCTCATCCTCGCCCCCTTCAGCTGCGGCAGACGGCTCCGGCTCGACTTTCGCCTTCTTCGCCGCGGCCTTCTTGGTCGAGCGCTTTTTGGCCCGCGGGGTGGTGACGCTCGCGGCATCGCGTTCTGACGGAAGCGCGGCCGGCACGTCCGGAGCGGTCGTCGCGGCCGGCGCAGCCGACTCCGTCATCTCCGCCTCCTCCTGGGCCGCATGCGTGGCATCCATGACGGAAATCTTCCGTGATGGAGGACTGGCAGTTTCCGCCGTATCACCGTTGGGAACAGGCATCAGGACCGAACGCCGCCGGCTCGACCGCTGGCGCTGCTCCCCTTCAATCTGTCGGGAAGCAGCCGCCCGTCCGGGGGCGGCCAGCTCAATGATCTCTGCCTGCTGGGTTTCGGCATCGGCTGAAGCCTGGGCGGTAAGACGTTGCAATTCGGCAATCAGCTCCGCTTTTGGCATGCGCTGTGCGCGACTGACAGGCATGACTTTGGACAGGCGGACGAGATTAACCAGGTCCGCTTTTGTGCGTTTGCTGAAGTCGATGTCTTGCATAATTACCTCGTACTGTTTTTGTTGCCAGGCCAGTTATCAAATCCGTTACAGGCAAAATGATGCTCACAAATACAGGTGCAAAAGAAAATGCCCAGGGAAAGATATAAGAAAAACCCGCATGTTCGCATAACGGTCGGTAAGCCTGGCAGGGTTTCCGCTACGAACTTTGCGCTATGAATTATACGGATGAAATTCAAAGAGTGTCAACCGTTGTAGTGTCTATTTTATCAAAAAAATGTTCAGATGGGCTTTTGTCAGCCTGATCCGTATCAAAGTCCTCAGTTGAGAGCCGTAAACTTGTCCATCATGGTGAGTGCACGCCCCGTACCGATGGCCACGCAGCGCTCTGGCTCGTCCGCGACAATGACATCAATGCCGACTTTTGAGGTCAGCATGCGGTCCAGGCCATAAAGCAGTGAGCCTCCTCCGCTCAGCACAATACCGCGGGCACTGATATCCGACAGCAGCTCGGGCGGAGTGCGCTCGATCACACTGTGTATCGCCTCGAAGATCTGGGAAATAGGTTCCTCCAGCGCCTCCATGGTTTCCGTAGAGGTCAGGCGAACCGTGGACGGCAGGCCCGTGATCAGGTTGCGTCCGCGGACTTCCTCACTCAGCTCCTCTTCGCGCGGGTAGGCGCAGCCGATATGGATCTTGAGCTCTTCCGCCGTCTGCTCACCGATCAGCAGATTGTGCTTGCGCCGCATGTAGCGGACGATGGCTTCGTTGAACTTGTCACCGGCTACTTTCAGGGAAGCATCAACTACGGGCTCGGCCATTGAGATCACGGCGATGTCCGTGGTTCCCCCGCCGATGTCGACAATCATGCTGCCCTGGGGGCGGGTAATGTCGATACCGGCTCCGATCGCCGCAGCGATCGGTTCACGGATCAGGAAGACCTCACGCGCACCGGCATTACGGCAGGCATCCTCGACGGCCTTCTGCTCGACCTGGGTGATCTCGCTGGGAACGCAGACTACAATGGTAGGCTTGAAATAAGAGGAAATGATGCCGCGGTTGACACGGGAAATGAAGGTCTTCAGCATGACCTCCGTGACCTTGAAGTCGGAGATCACGCCGTCCTGCAGCGGCCGGATCGCCTCGACGATATCAGGCGTACGCCCCAGCATGATTGCCGCCTCTTCACCGACAGCCAGAACTTTCCCGGTGCGTGAGTTCACTGCCACGACGGCAGGCTCCGAAAGGACAATGCCCTTGCCTTTGACATAAATCAGCACCATCGCGGTGCCGAGATCAATTCCGATATCCAAGCCCAATTTCATATATGAAGCTCCTGCCATTAAGTGCAAAAAGAAAAGCAGCTGACGGCTGTAGCCGCACTGCTACGATGTACTCCGTGGCTCCGATCATACCCAACTGGGCCAGCCATCGTCAATTGCCAGAAAGTAAATCGTCTGGCGATGGTAAAATGCAAAGACCGAATTTGCGTCCGCCTGCCGGACAGATGGGAGGTCCACGAAGATGCTGCATGCTGCGCTCGCTGTCTTCCTGATCCTCCTGCAGCGCCTTGTCCTTGTCTCTCCCCCGCTGCCTGCAGCCCTCTGTTTTCTCCTGCGCCTGGCCGCCATGACCGGGCGCACGCTCTTCGCCTACGAAGTCGTTCTGCGCCTGCGCCATGGCCGGGACCTGCCCGCCATCTTCATTCACCTCACGAGCGCCGCTGTGCTGACAGAACTGCTCTCCTACCTCCTCCGTGATCGCCTGCAGCCCCTGGCCATGGTCATGCGCGACGACATGTTCAGCTTCGCGGCGGCCTTCGCCCTGGTCGCGGGCATCGGACTCATCACGCGCTCCATGCCGGATCTCCTGATGATGCTGCGGCCCGTAACAGCGGGCTGCCGCGACAACTGCGCCCCGCCCCTCTTCCAGCTGCGCGTCAACCTGGGCGGCATCACCATGCCGGTCTGGCAGGGTGTGCTGCTCGGCCTGGGCTCCATCCTGGCCTCGCTGACAGCCGCCTACCTGCTGCAGCCGCCGGACGCCTTTCAGACCCTGGCCCTGGCAGCCGTCCTTGATTTCATCGTCGGACGCCTCGGCCCCTGGAACGCCCACCACAATCGCGAACTGCGCCGCAGCTGGCTGCTGCAGATGCTCATCACCCTGGCCCTCCTGAGTCTGCTCTTTGTATTCATCGATCTGGGCTGTGGGATTCGCTCTCCCCTCAGCCTGATCTCCCGCGCAGGTACCCTGCCCGCCGTTTTGCTTCTGGTCTGGAGCCGCCACCAGGCGCCGTCAGAAAAAACACAGACACCGCCCCGGCTCTGGGTGGCCGTCTATGTCCTGGTGCGCCTGCTGGGCATGCTGACAATTGGCGTCTAAACAATTGTTATAGATGCGAAGTTTCCCAAATCGACCGCTGCCACCCGTTAAATCTTTCGCACTTCGCGCAGGAGCTCTCTGAGGCGGTCCGCATCCTCCCATTTGTTGACTTTGCGGTCATAGGTCAGGATCCCATTGGTCTCGTCTTCGACATCGCTGACCTGCGTATAGATGCTGGCCGCCAGCTCTTGTACCGGCAGGATCTCTTTGCGGTAAAGTCGCTCAAGGGCCTCCAGATACGCTTTTCGCTCCGTGAACTTTTTGTAGCCGTAAACGCTTCTGGCAGCCGAGTGCCCGGGGATATTGAGGGAATAGCCGCCAAATTCCGTCAGTGCCAGGGGGCGCAGACAGCGGTCCCTTTTAGCCCTGAACTTCCGGAAATAGACATGCAGGCTGTTGAGATCCGGCCCTCCCTGATCGTGCCAGCCGCTGGCGTGATCGACCAGCCGTTCGGGATCCAGCTTTTTCATCTGCCAGGCGAGCTGCACGGCATCAAACTGCCCCCAGCCCTCGTTAAAAATGACCCAGAGACAAAGGGAAACCGTATTCCTCAGGGCAGCGCAGGTTTCACGGTGAATCATGATGGCGGCCTGTCTGGCAGCCATGTCGTCAATACTTTCCCTTTCGCCCCGGCCGAAACGCCGGTAATTGCTGTCTCTCAGGCAGATGCCGATAAAGGGCAGAATGGCAATCACCCAGGGGTTGTAGGGCTGGCCGCCGTTGACCAGATCCTGCCAGACCAGCATACCCAGACGGTCGCAGTGATAGTAGAAGCGCTGTGGCTCGATCTTGATATGCTTTCTCAGCACATTAAAGCCCTGAGCCTTCATGGCCAGGATGTCATCCACAAAGAGCTGATCGCTGGCGGCGCTGTAGAGGCCGTCGGCGAAATAGCCCTGGTCCAGAACACCCAGATGTTTATACGGCTCTCTGTTCAGCAGCAGACAGGGCGCGCCGTCCGCGAAACGGCCGATACCAAAGGAGCGCATGCCGCAGTAGCCCCGAACCCGGTCCAGCAGCCGCCCTTCTTCGTCTTTCAGCTCCACGATCCAGGTATAAAGATGAGGCGTTTCCGGTGTCCACCAGATACAGCGTGAAGGCTTTATGTTTGTGCGAAAGAGCCCTGCCGTCCCGGTTCCCAGGTCGGCCGTGGCCTGCATGCGACCGTCGAAAAAAAGCCGCAGTGTGGCGCTCAAGTTTTCCGCCGCTCCTGCAGACAGACGGAACTCGAAGGCAAACTGCTCTTCTTCCGGGAGCGGTGTCACTTTAAAGTCCTGGATAAAATCGGCGGGCAGAAACTCCAGCCAGATGGTCTGCCAGATGCCGCTTGATGGGGTATACCACATGCCGCCGCGCTTCAGCTTCTGCTTGCCATAGGGCAATAGACCCTGGTCAGAAGGATCCATCACGGCGATACTGATCTCAAACGATGAAGGGTCGTCGCCCAAGTCCAGATCTTCGGTCAATTCAAAGGAAAACGGCAGGTAGCCGTCACGGTGCGAAGCCAGAAAGCGCCCGTTGATCCAGATGCTGCACAGCTGATCGATAGCGCCGGCGTGCAGAAAGATGCGTTTCCCCAGTGCCCGCTGCGGCAGAGTCACGCGGCGTCGGTACCAGAGCACCTGATCCGGCAGCAGAAGTCTTTCAACACCGGACAGTTTGCTCTCCGGGGCAAAGGGAACAAGGATGCGGCCCTGGGCCAAAAACGCCTGATAGGGCGTGATTTCTCCCAGGAATTGACTGCGGACAGCCACATTGTTGACGGGGTCGTAGTCCGTCTCCGCTCTGTCCAGGATGGCGTAGTCCCAGTAGCCATTGAGGTTCAGCCAGGTATCAGCGGAGCGCTCCAGCTGCGGACGGGGGTACTCGGGCAGTACCGGGGTCTCCGGGTTGGCCTTGAGGTCCTTAAGAAGCCGCTCTCCGGCCCGGGTCCACAGCTCATGTTTCAAAATCACGTCTCTGCTCCTCTGCTGGCTTCTTTGGCGGCGAACTTCTTTTTCAGGGAGAAGTAAAAATACAGGCTGAAGAGAAGAATGACGGCCGCGCCCAGGAAGATATTCGGTGTCGGAACCTTTTTCTCACTGCCCATCTCCAGATAGACCGCCTCCGAGCGGGTAAAGAGGGCCGATCCGACAAAGGGTCCGATGATCATGGGCAGCATGACGCAGAAGATCATGCGGATGCCCTGGAAACGCCCGGCCTTTCCTCTGGGTGTGTATTCCCGCAGGATCGATGTGGCGATGGTGGTCAAGACCAGGTAGCTGGCCAGCATGGTAAAAACTGCGATGCCGACCTGGAGCATGGAGCGGACAAAGAACATGCCGACAAGTCCCAGAAGGGCGCTGGCAAAGACAAAGGGAAAGGGATAGAGAAAGCCCTTCCTGTCAATCAGTCTGCCGGCCAGAATGCTGGCCAGCGAGGAGGCGATGAGCACTATGCCGAGCAGGAGGGCGTAATCCGCGAATCCCAGGTACTCCTGTATATAGATAATGATATAGGGCATATAGACCTGCATGGAGACGGAAAGCACGAAGAGCAGGCCCAGAGCGGCATAGTAGACGGGATTCTGCGTGAAGGCTTCGCGTGAAAAGGCGTAGCGTAGATTTTCCCAGACACCTGTCGTGGAAGGCCGGGTCCGATCCGGGGGCAGCAAAAAGAAGCCGAGCAGTCCGAGCAGCGCTGTCAGGGAACCCACGATCAGGAAGAAAAGGCTCCACTTCCCGTCCTGAGCGAGCGGGTCCAGCAGGCCGAAAACAAGCAGCATGGCCAGCAGGGGAAATGAAGAGAGAAGCCCCTCGATCTTGCCGCGGTATTCGCGCGAGGGGATTTCTGAAACATAGGCATTAAAGACGGCGTCATTGGCTGTCGAGCCGAAAAAGGTCATGACAAGATCCAGCAGAATGAGGAAAAGGGCTGTCAGTTCCGCAATATGTGCCGCATGCGGGAAAAGTTTTCCCACAAATGAGGTGCTGCCCGCCGCAAAGAGGATGACGGAGATTCCCCAGAGGAAGTAGCCGGCCGCCAGAAAGATCCTGCGTTTCCCGAGCCTGTCCGACCACGCTCCCATAATCAGCGTGGTCAGGGTGGCTACAATGGCAGAAGACGAAACCATCAGAGCGATCCAGAAGGGATCTTTTATGATGGTTCGATACATGAACAGGTTCAGATACATGTTCTCAATGGCCCAGGCAATCTGACCGGCCAGGCCAAAGAGGATAATGCTGAGCCAGCTACGAAAGCCCAAAGATCCCTTTCGCTCCATAATTCTTGGTCCTTCCATCTGTTCTTTTGAATAAGATATCGCCTTGGGTCTGGAATTGACGGGCCGGATGCACTCCAGGCCATTTGTTCTCTGGCCAACATTATAGAATGGCACTTTGACATGTTCAAAGATTCCTCAGGCTTCGCCTGTAAAGGCCGGTGGAAAAACAGCAGGACAGCCGCAATGTTCTGATGCCAGGTGTCCTGCATGTTCGGCAGTGAAATGTCAGCGGTCAACCTGAACACGAACATGGAGATAAAACTCTTTTCGACAGGCCCATATACTACGTTATTTAGCATATGACTTTTCGTACGGTTGATGTGCTAAGGCACTTAAATAAGTTTTACACTGCATGAACAGGAAATTAACTCATGAGATATAAAAGGTATTAAAGATTCAGCAGCGCTAAAATATAACTGTATCAGGTTTTTTCGCGAAGCCTGCGAATAGATGGCAGAGGACGCGGCAGGTTTTTTGAAAATATAGAAGAAACAAACAGATGAGCAGGTTTTGAGAGAATTGACAGCTGCAATGGGAGAGGTGTTTTCTCATGAAAGAGACAACAGGAACAGTTATTGAACGTAAAACAAGACGTTCGAATTTCCCTGCCATAGTTAGGGTACAGTATTCAGTTGATGGTGAAGTGTTCACCATCAAAGAATCTTTGAAATTGAAAAGCGAAGTGATTAAGCTGGGCTTTCTGCCTATAGGACAGAGAAAAACGTTTAAGATAAATTGTCATGTTGGTGATACCGTAACCGTTATTTACGATGAGAGAAGACCTCACAAAGGTCATATCAAAGGAAATGACGGTTGGGTGAATTGTTAATCAGTGAAGAGTGCGATAAAGAGAATACAGCCTTTCAGGTTGCATAAAAGGTTCGTAATCGACTGTGAAAAACTTGATTTCCAGCGGTTTTGCAGGTGTGAAAATGTACATAAACGGCGTTTTATTCGAGATTTTTTCTCAGGAACTGTCGCAACAGCCAGAAAACGGAGTATAACGACAGATCTGGCATGAGCACTCAGTTCCTCGAGTACATTTCTGTTTGCCAAGAGAACAGAAGTCTTCTCCCCTGCCCGATAAAAACCCCTGTGACACGAATGTCACAGGGGTTTTAGATCTGCCTGGAGTCGAAATCCTTGATTCCTTTTGCTTCCCATCCAAGTCCGCCGGGGTACTCGGGATTGCGTCAGCAGGTGCGGACTGTGAAGACTGTCACTGCTGAGAAATCCCGCTTCGTCAGCACCCCATGCTCAAAATGTGAACAGCTAAATCTATTCTATCCTCCCCCTTATGCGAAGCTCTCACGGTCGGCAAAGAGTTAATCTCTCTGCTTTGCTATCCTTGTCATGAATACCGTGATCAGTGCGCCACCGCCGGCTAAGAGCAGTAAGCCAAGCCACAGATAGACTCCCATGTTCGTTCCTGTTCTCGGCAAATCCGGA
>JASGUW010000162.1 GCA_030055235.1 Bacillota bacterium | reverse complement strand
GCCAGATAGACGGCGATGGCCTGGAGCTCGGTCGGCTCACCCAGGCGGCCCAGTGGCGACTGGCGCTCCCACTCGGCGATCAGGGGAAGCAGGAAGTCAGAGGAGCGGATCAGCTCGGTGCCGATATAGCCGGGGCTGATCGAGTTCACGCGGATACCGTCCTTCGCCCATTCGACGGCCAGGGATTTGGTGAGCTGGATGACACCGGCCTTGGAGGCATTGTAGGCACACTGCGGCTGTGGCTGATTGACGATGTGGGCCGACATGGAGGCCGTGTTGACGATGGAGCCGCCCCGCCCCTGAGAGAGCATCTGCCGCCCGGCAGCACGCGCAGTGATAAAGACGCCGGTCAGATTGATGTCGATGACCTTCTGCCAGGATTCAAGGCTCATCTCGGCGGCGGGCTCATTGAGGGCGATCCCGGCGTTGCAGAACGCGATGTCAAGACCGCCCCAGGCCGCGACGATGCGCGCCACGGCGGCGTCAACGGCCGCCTCGTCACAGACATCGCACTCGATGGCCATTGCCTCGAAACCGGCCGTGGTCAGACGCGCGGCCTGCTTACCGGCCTCGACGACATCAATGTCGAGCAGGGCGACGCGGGCGCCGGCTTCCAGCAGGGCTTCGGTGATCGCCAGGCCGATACCGCGGGCAGCGCCGGTCACCAGGGCGGCTTTGCCATCCAGGCGCATTCTCTCAAGAATCGTTTTCGTGCTCATGTTTTTTCCTCCCTGAATCTGGCGGCTCCAGGATGATGCGGCCGCCTTCGGCATGCATGCGTACACGGTTGCTGTCAAAACCCTCCTGCTCCAGGATCTCGCGCGGGATCTGCAGGCGCCCGGCGCGGTCCAGGATCAGGAATTCTTCGTGCTGCGAAACTTCGCCGGAGACCGTACGGCTGTTCCAGACCCCCGGATCCAGGTCGCTCGGGAAAGATCCGCGCTGGATCGCGGCGTAGTCGAGCGCGGCATCCATGTGATGCTCGCGGGAGATGCGGCCGTCCTGGATCTGGATGACGCGGCGCACCTTTTCCGACAGGGTCTTGTCGTGCGTGACGACAAGGATCGTCAGGCCCAGTTCCTGGTTCAGGCGGCGGAAGAGTTCAAAAAGTGCGTTCGCCGTCTGGACGTCGACAGAACCCGTCGGCTCGTCGCCGAGCAGCAGAGGAGGCTCGTTGGCCAGGGCTATGGCAATGGCCAGGCGCTGCTGCTCACCGCCGGAGAGTTCGGCGGGGCGGCTCGTCATACGCTGACCGAGCCCCACGGTTTCCAGCAGCCGGACGGCGCGCTCCCGCGGCGAAGCACCGGGAAAGTAGCTGCGGCTCTGGCGCTCCTGACGCTTCTCAAAGCGCATCGGCAGCATGACATTCTGCAGGCTGTTGAGATAGGGCAGAAGATTTCTGGCATTGTTCTGCCAGACAAAGCCGACCGTCTCCCGCTTGTAGTCAACCAGGCCGGCGTCGTCAAGTGTCAACAGATTCTTCCCGTCGACCACCACACGGCCGGCCGAGGGGCGGTCAAGCCCGCCGATCATGTTAAGGAAGGTCGACTTCCCGGAGCCGGAGTTGCCGATGATGGCGGTGAATTCGCCGCGCTCGATCGTCAGGTCGAGCCCCTGCAGGGCCATGACCTCCAGATCACGGGTCTTGTAGATCTTGACCAGGCCTTCACATTGAATCACGGCACAGCTCCTTCCAGCGGCGCAGGGTGAAGCTGATGGCCGATGATGCACCCGTCCTCGATCTCATAGACCTCATCCCCGGCCGCCATGATGTCTGGGTTGTGCGTCGTCATCAGGACGGTGATGCCCTCGTCCCGGGTCAGGCCCTTGAAGATTTTCACCACCTGCATCGACATGCGCGTGTCAAGCTCGCCGGTCGGCTCGTCGGCCAGGATCAGGCGCGGGCGGTGGGCGATGGCGCGGGCGATGGCGACGCGCTGCTGCTCGCCGCCGGACAGCTCCTGGGGCATGTGGCGGCCGCGGTCGGCCAGGCCGACAAACTGCAGACAGGCGTCGACACGGGCCCGGCGCTCTGCCTGGTCCCGGACACCGGCCATGCGCAGGGCGTACTCGACATTCTCAAAGGCGTTCATGACGGGGATCAGGGCAACGGCCTGGAAGACAAATCCAAATTCATGGCGGCGCAGGCGCTCACGCTCACGCTCAGGGAGGTCATGGATTGTTTTTTCTGCGAAGCTCACGCTGCCGGCCGTCGGCCGGTCCAGAGCGCCCAGGATGTTGAGCAGGGTAGTCTTCCCGGAACCGGAGCGGCCGCGCAGGATTGTCAGCGATCCGGCGGCGACATCCAGGTCGACGCCCTGCACCACCGTGATCGGCTGGGAGCCCCGCAGCGGGAAGGAACGGACGATGCCGCGGGCGGAGAGGATCGGACTTCGCATAAAAAATATCACTCCTCTCCCAGTTTGAGTGCCTGGGCAATGCGGATGCGACGGATGTAGGCAAGCAGGATGACAAGACAGACCAGTACCATCAGGCCCAGGATCACGCCGAGGCGCAGGATGTCGGAGCCGATGGCGGGCATGCGCAGGGGCAGCGCCTGGTCGACCGCCGCATAGGTCGCCTGGATCAGCGGGACAAAGAGGCGCGCAGTCAGGAGGCCGCACGCCAGACCGCCGGCCAGAGCCGGCAGGGTAATGAAGAGCTGCTCATTGATGAGCTGGGCCAGGATTTCCCACTGCGAAAGGCCCATGGCACGGTGGATGCCAAAGACCAGCGTGCGCTCGCGGATCGACAGGATCCAGTAGATCAGGAAGCCGGTGACACAGAGCAGCAGGGTGATGACAAAGCTGATGGTCAGGATGCCGTTCGTGCCCTGAACCGTGGGGTCGTTGCGCATGGCGATGAGGTCGGCGCGGCTGTCCGTGACGTGGTAAAAACGGCGGCCGCCCGTCTCCAGAAAGTCCAGAACGGCGTCGGGGTCGCTGGTTCTCAGCCAGACCTCATAAGGGTAGAGGCCCAGGCGTGCCTGCAGCTCGGCCAGGCCCGCGACGATGAGGAAGCGCTCCTCCAGACGGGTTGAGCCGTCGGGCGAACTGACCTCCTGCAGCGGGACGAAGGAGGGAAAGTACGGCACGAAGCCGGCCACAATGCCGCGGCTCGAGTGGTCGTCCGGGTCATAGTAGGTGATGACATCGCCGATTTCGACAGCAAATTCGCGGCGGAAGTTCTCTGAGAGCAAAACCGCACGCGGATCCCGCGACATGGCATTGAGATAGCTGTTGATGTGCTCGGGCAGCAGGCCGTCGATGAAGTTCAGAGTTTCGCCGAACTCCTTCGTGTGGATGCCGAGCATCATCACCTGGTCGACGCGGCCCTGGTCACAGCGGACGCGGAACTCGCCGTTCGAAAAGACACGGGCGGCGCGCTCCACACCCGGGATGGCCTCATAGACAGCAAAATCCGGTTCGTAGAAGACCAGCTCGATTTCAGGGTTGATGCGCTTTTCCTCGGCATTGCTGCCCCACTCTTCGCGAAGGACGAAGTCGGCGCCGTTGCGGTAGAGGATCTCGTCCTCAGAGCCCAGATTGATGGTGCGTGCGGCCCGGGCGCCAAAGATGCCCATGGCCACCGTCAGCACCAGCAGGACGACAATGAAGCTGTAGCTCGTGCGGCTGCGGATCATCTGGAGGAAGGAGACATGGAGGGCCGCGCCCCAGAGGCGGCGCGTCAGCCGGAAGACCAGGCGGATAAGCCAGGGCACCAGCTGGGCGACGAGGAGGGCGACGCCGAGCATGAAGAGCGAGGAGGCCATGAAGAGCATGCCGTCGAGGGCCCGGCCTTCGCGGATGTCCATGGCGAGCTGTGTCTGGCGCTGGCGGGCGCCGTAGAGGACGTAGAGCGAAAGTGCGATGGCGGCGGCGGCGAGGAGGAAGCGGACCCCGTGGAAGAGGCGGCTGCCGGCACGGCCGGAGCGCTTGCGTTCGACGATTGTGTGGCCGGAGGCCCGGATGGAGGGGATGAGCATGGCAACCAGGCCGACCGCGGCGGCAGCGGCGGCGGCGAGCGGCACAGCGGGCTGGAGTCTAAGCGGCAGGGCTTCGCGTGAAACAAAGCTTAAAAAGGCCGCGGCCGAGCCGATAACCCCGGTCAGCAGGAAGGCCAGCGGAATGCCGGCCAGGATGGCCACGGCGGCCAGCACCAGGCCCTGGATCAGGTAGATGCGGATGATCTGGCCGCGGGAGGCGCCGCGGGAACCAAGCTGGGCGATCTCGTCGGACTCCATGGCGGCCAGGCGGCCTGCGACCATGACGATGTAGGCGACGAGCAGCAGGGCCAGGGGCAGCTGCAGGAGAAGCAGTGTCAGGGTCAGGCGCCGGCTTCTGAGCTGCACGGATTCAAGCAGGGGCACAAAGCGCTCCGTGTGGCTGATCTCCCGCTCGTCGAGCCAGCTGCCAAGCTCCCGGCTGGCTTCGAGCAGGGGTTCAACGTCTTCCAGACGCAGACGGGTGTAGTCAATGCGGACCAGGCTTTCAATTTTCAGTCCGACCAGGCCGGGGCCGGAAGTGATGAAGCTCTGTTCAAAGGCGGCCGCGGGCAGCCAGAGCTGGCCGCGCGTCGCATCCAGCTGCCGCCCCGACCAGAAGGAGTCCGCCGGATCCCCGGCCGCGATGACGCCGGCGATCCGCACGCGGAAGACGGTGCACTCGGGGTCATAATTCATGTTGAGGCCGTACTGGGCCAGTACCTCATAGATTTCCCCGGGAATCAGCTTGAGGGCGATCAGGGTGTTTTCGCTGACAAAGGCGTCGAGGATGCCGGTAGCGGCCAGGTCAGCGGCGCTGCCGGCGTCACTGCCGGCGCCGCCAGAGCCCGGCCAGTCCAGGCCGGGCTGGGCCGCCCAACCCGCCAGCGCAGCTTCCGCCGAGCTGCAGCCCAGATCCCAGGCCCAGTCCAGAACGCGGATCTTATCCTCATAGCCTTCGATCGTCCCGAAGGCCATGCGCACCGGATCACTGTCGCCGCGCCGGAGCTCGGGGTACATGCGCAGGCGGTCAGTGGTCCAGACGGTCTGATCCATCTGGGTCTCCAGGCCCGCCTGCTGCGGGATCGCGCGTGCCCGCTCGAGCACAGGATCGATGTGCTTCCCCCGCCCCACGGCCGGATCGTGGTCCAGATCCCAGCTCAACTGGTACTCCACCGGATAGCGCTGCCGCGTCAGCAGCTCCCGCTCCAGATCTCGGATCAGGGTACGCTGCGAAACCGCATCCGTATAGAGGACGTTGGCGGCGACGATGGCCACCAGCAGCCAGTTGGCCAGCAGCAGGCTGGCCGTCATCCACGGCTTGCTCAGCAGGCGGTCCAGCACCAGGCGCAGCATCAGCGCACCACCACTGTGTCGCCTTCGTCAAGGCCGCTGACGATCTGCACGAATTCGCGGTTTTCCACTCCGCCGACGAAGAAGCGTTTCTTCATGATCCCGTCCTCCAGCAGATAGACAAAACTCTTCCCGCCCTGACTGTAGACGGCGCGGCGGCTGACAGTCAGCACATGGAGCAGCTCCGCCGACGTCCCCTCCAGGCGGACATTCGTCAGGCCGGCCTCAGTTTCGGGATCGACGCCGATCAGGCGCACCAGGACACCGGATGTCGTCTGAGGAAGGTCCAGCTGCCGGCCGACGCTGACGATCTCTCCCTCCACTTCCTGAGGGGCACGCGGCGGACCGTAGCTGACCAGGACCCGCTGGCCGTAGCGGAACTGACCACGGCTGTCGTCAAAGTGCCAGAGCAGGCCGCGGTCGACACGCAGCTCGACCAGCTCCTGCCAGGGTTCGACCAGGGCATTTTCGTTGAGGCGGGTCAGGCGGTTGACAATGCCTGCGAAAGGCGCGACCAGCTCCGTCGTCTCATAGTCCTCCCGCAGCCGGACAAGCTCACGCTCGAGTTCGAAGACCTCCCTGTCATGCAGGGCCGCGGCACGACGGCTCTCGAGTTCCAGGCGGCGGCGCTCCAGAGAGCCCTCCGGCTCGCTGGCGGCCAGCTCCTGGCGGCGGTGCTCGAGTTCCGAACTTCGCAAAGACCATGCCTCCCTGAGATCTTCCAGCCGGTATTCCAGACGGCGCAGCCGGGCCTCATCGTTGTCACGGCGAAAGCGCATCAGCACCTGGCCTTCCTGGACGCGGTCACCTGACTTGACCAGGGTCTCCAGATGCCAGGCGTTCTCATAGGGGAAGCCGAGCCACTCCTGGCGCGGATAGACGGGGGTCAGGTTAGCGGTCGCCTGGTCCAGTATGTCGCGGTACTCGACCCGCTCGGTCTGGAAATTCCCCTCTATGTAGGAATCCTGGTCGACGGGTTCGGAGTCGGCGTGGAGGCGCCCGGCAGTTGTCAGGATGAGCGGCAGGGCGGTCAGCAGGACCGCCAGGAGCAGGAGGGCCAGGAAGCGTCTAGGTCTTGACATATACCGCCTCCCCTTCCGTCAGCCCTTCGAGGATTTCACACTCGATGGCGGTCTGGAGGCCCACCACGACCTCCCGGCGGATGCGGCGGCCGTCCTCCACGACATAGACAAAATCCCGGCCGCCTTCGCGGTAGAGCGACTCGAGCGGGATGACCAGGCAGTCTTCGCGGCGCTCCAGGACGATCTCCAGCCAGGCGTAGTCGCCGTAGCTGAGTTTGTCGACGTCCAGGTCGCGGTCGGCCAGTTCATAGGAGCTGACGAGTTCGCGGCCGCTGAGGGAGCGGCTGACCAGGTCGGCCCAGTCGGTCGGCAGCGGGCTGAGCGCCATGACGCGGCCCGGCTGGTGCAGACGGATACTGCTGGCTCTGCTGAGCTGGCCGCCGGAGAGGTAGGCAGATTCGATCTGCGGCTGATCCTCTCTGGCAATGACGACATAGGGGGTATAGGCGCCGATGTCACTGCCGTCCTGACTTGTGATGTGGATGATGCGGCCTGAGACGGGCGCCATGAGGCGGCGGGCCTCCAAGTCGGCGCGGAGCTTGTCTTCGCGGGCGGCCAGGCGGCTGTCGTCGAAGGCATGGAGCTCTGCCAGCTCCGTCAGGCGGCGCTCCAGGGCGCGGATGACGATTTCGGCCAGGCGGACCGCAGTGGGGCGGTCGACATCGCCGTCGGGGACGGGGGCGCTGCCGTCTTCCAGGGCGGCGAGATCGGCGCGGCGGGCTTCGAGCTCAAGGGTGGTCGCCTCCAGCTCGAAGTCACGGTCGAGGGCCAGGTTTTCGCGTTGACGTGCAACATTGTCGAGTTCTTCGTCGAGCTGCCGGGCGTCGAGGGCTGCGATCTCCTGACCCTCCGTGACCTGCTCGCCGATGCTGACAGAGCGTTTCAAGATGCGGCCTGCGACGGCGAAGGACAGCGTCACGGTGGCCGGCCGCACCGTGGCCGGACAGACCATGACGTCTGCGAGTGTGCGCCGCATCACCCGCGCGGTGTCGAGCTGGACGCCGACAGGCTCGAGCAGGGGCGGCGCTTCGGCGGCAGTGCCCGCGGACTGTGCGTGGCAGGCGCTGCCGGCTGCAAGCAGCGCTGCGAGCAGGACGGGCAGCAGGTACCTGGTCAAGCGCCTAGTCAACGATGACCACCTCCCCTTCCTCCAGACCACTCGTGATCTCGACCTCCCTGCCGGCCCTGAGACCCGTCGTCACCTCGCGCGCCTCACGGACGCGATCGCCGCGGTCGACGTAGACATAGCTGCGCTCACCGGCGGCAAAGACCGCCCGCTCCGGAATCAGCAGCACGTGTTCACGGCTGTCAAGGAGCAGAACCACCGTGCCGCTCTGATCCGTCTCAAAAACCATCTCCTCCACTTCCGGCCGCAGTGCCGCGCTCTTTTCGTCCGTCTCCATGCCATAGTCGGCCGGATCGACCGCGACCACCGGGTAGGAGACCTCATCAAGCGTGATCTCATAGCGCTCTCCGACTTTGAAATGGGAGGCATAATCCGTCTTCGCCAGAAAGAGCGAGCGCTCGTTGTCCGACAGCTGCACCACCTGATCGTTGGTGGAGGAGCGGTCGCCCTCATTGATGTGACGAGTATAGGTAATGATCCCTGCGAAGGGCGCCACCAGCCTCCGCTCATCGAGCCGCCGCTCCAGCGTCCCGCGCGACAGTTCCAGGATTTCCGTCTCACGATCGAAAGCTTCGAGCTCCGCCGCCTGCTGTTCTTCGAGCTCCCGGCGGCGTTCCGCCTGCTCCGCTTCTGTCAGCTTCGCCGTGCCAAGCTCCAGCCGCTCGCGGTCGTCGCCCTGGCGTGCCAGGAGTCCTTCGCGCAGCATGGCCTGACGTGCCAGCTGGTATTCGAGCTCCATCAGGCCGGGCTCGATATCGCCGCTGTCCAGGTTCGCCAGCAGCTGGCCCTCGCTCACGACATCGCCCTTTTTCACCAGGATTTCGTCATAGAGAAGACCCCCCACGGTGAAGCGCAGTTCGGCTTCGCGGACGGGCTTATAGCGGAAGCGGATAGTCTGTTCGAGACGCAGATCGCCGTAGCGGACGGTCCAGGTCGCAAAGGGCGCCGCCGTCTGGGTCGGTGTTACGGGGGAGCGCTCGAGGCTCGGCTCCGGCGGCAGCAGCGCGCCACAGCCGCCCGCAAGCAGCAGAGTGAGCGTCGCCAGGAGAAGAACAGCTCTTCTGTAGACGGGCGTTCGGTAAACGGACACTCTTTCGGCGACCTCTCTGCCTGGGAAGCGGCTGGGCAGTAAACCTGCTGTGCTCAAAGTTCCTGCTTTGCTCAAAGTGCTAGCTGACTGCCTGCGCATTCTCATGTCGATGGTTATAACTGTTCTTAAGCTTTATTGTCAAACTTGGAAAGCGGACCGTGAAAGCTGGCTGTGTGGCAGCTTCAGGAGCGCCGGAATAACGGGATATCTGCTTTTGTGATCGTGCTGTTTTCTGCAGACACTCACAATCTGCAGACACTCACAAAACAAAAGGTTCAAGATCGGACGGACGATATCGGCGCCATGATTATTGATGCAGTTCGAAACCGTATCTGGTAAGGGTTTACAACACCTCGCGTGTTTAGGCGTCTTCCCTTACTCCCAGCACAGCACTCACTGCACAGCAAGTGTTCAAGTTTTATCCTGGCCTTGAGGCAGGAACGAGAAAATTGGCCACGGATAGGGAAAAATTGCGCTGGTGCCCCGAAACCGGGGCAGGAGCAGAAAAACTTGTCCACTCCCCTGCTGCCTACTGGCGGTGCAGCACCGCCGCTTTCTCTTTTTTATTCATTTTGCAAAGCGGCGGCAAACGAATCGATAGTTAAGCCGTTGTGCGGGCGACACTTGCTGTGCTGCCCTGAAATGGGAACGTGAAAGACAAGCAAGGAGATCAAAAGCGCGTTTGAGCCGGCAGACAGAAAACAAAAACTCCACTTCCTGTGCGCCGTTTTGGCGCACGATGCGTCATTTTGGCGCACGGTTCGCCATTTTGGCGAGCGGCGCACCGGTTTGATGCAAAAGCATAATGAAACAGTGATTCTTCACCCAATCAAAGAACTCTTCGACGCCATGGCTTCGAGCTAGGCAGTTCTATCGCAGCAGCGACCAGATAGACTGGATGACTGAGATTCGTGATTCTCATGACACGGCTCCTTACAGGACGAAAGGCAGCCGCCCAAGATTGTTCTCACTGAATGAAACAATCTACGCGGATGCCATTTGATAAAAGAACGGGAGTCCTTGGCCTGTTGCTCATGGCGTTCCAGGCGCACAAAATCGAAGCCAATGCGAATGAAGCGCAAAAACATCTGCCGCTTCTGGAGAAGACTAACCACTGAGCAAATTATGGGAAAGTATATTGTCCTTCTACTGCCTCAAACTGATTCCAGGGCTCTGTCTCATCAAGGGAGCATGTTGCCTGCTCTGGGAGCACAGGTGTGGACGCATCCTATACAATAACCAGGGCCATTGAGCATGCGCTGTAAGTTATGGTGCTATTCAAATAGAAGATTATCCGATTAACAGCAATTTTTACGCACCACCGGATTACAGTGTGTTTGCCTTCTTTCTTCCTGTCCAGGCCCTCAGCCAATATCGGAGTCAGTCTGTCCGTGCTGTCTCAAGCAGCATGCTCACCCGCTTCCCGGCATTCCCGACGTGCACCTTTTATCGCCTGATAGCAGATATCCTGCGCCTGCTGCTTTTATCATGTCTGTCTGCTCCTCTGCTGCTTCACGCCCCAGAAGAAAAGCAGGCGCAGACACAAAAACAATTGACCAGATCTTGGGCGAGCGACTCATAAGTTGATGGGAGGCTTCCCCCTGTGCTGCCAAGCGAATACGCTTCATCAGAATCCCGGAGAATACCTTCTGATGCCTGAAATACCAACGACTGTCTGGAGGTCTAGACTTTTGCATCTTCCTACAGGTGCTGACGTAGAAAGCCTCACAAATACGTCATAGAAAGAAATAACAGTAATCCGATTGCGCTGCCAAAACAGAAGTCATCTTTCGAGTAGCTCGTCAGGCATCAGACTCGTTGAATGACAAAAGTCCTTGTTGTGTCAGCGAAAACTGACACAACTCCAAAACTTGGGCACTTGGCAAAAGCTGACACTCGCCCACAGCGACAGGAATATACCACCAGACAGCAGCAGAAGCCGCCAGCGCCTAGCTGCGGCGGCTGCGCAGTTCCTTCTCTATTTCGTCAAAGGTCACACCCTGGTCGACCATCAGCACACAGAGGTGGTAGAAGAGATCGGCGATTTCGTAGACCAGCTCGGAGTTGCTGCCGTTCTTGGCGGCGATGACTACCTCAGTTGACTCTTCCCCAATCTTTTTACAGATCTTGTCCACACCACGCTCGAGCAGGTAGTTCGTGTACGAACCGTCCCGCGGCCGGTCCCGGCGCTCAATGACGACGTCATAGAGCTGATCCAGCATCGCACCCATCTCACTCATTTTTATTCTCTCCTTCTTCATCAGACAGCAGTTCATCGACACGCCGGGCGAAGCAGGAACGCGTGCCCAGATGGCAGGCCACGCCCGTCTGCTCGACCCGCGCCAGCAGGCAGTCAGCGTCGCAGTCCACGCGCAGCTCAATGAGGCGCTGCACATGGCCGCTTGTCTCGCCCTTCATCCAGAGGCGGCCGCGGCTGCGGCTGTGGTAGTGCAGATAGCCGGTGACCAGGGTCGCGGCGAGCGCCTCCTCGTCGACGAAGGCCTGCATCAGCACCATCCCGTCGTCGGCGGCAACGGTGACGATCGGCACCAGGCCACGGGCGTCGGGCCTGAGTTTCGCCCAGAGCCGCCCCGCCCGCTCCCGGGCACGCTGCTCCAGCTCCTCCAGCACCGCCCCCAGCTCAATGCGCCCGTCATGCAGGGCCCGCCCGATGATCAGGCCGTCGAGCCCCGCCCGGGCCGCGGCCATGACATCGGCACGATCGCGGACACCGGCCGACAGGATGACTTCGAGCCCGGTCTCTTCGCGCAGGCGCACGGCCCGCTCGATCCCGGGACCGGTGTAGACCCCGTCGCGGGCAATATCGGTAAAGATCAGGACACGGGCGCCGGCCTGCTGCATGGTTTTTGCGAAGCTCGACAGGCTGACCGCCCCCGACTCCGTCCAGCCCTCGACGCGGATGACCTCGTCACGGCTGTCACAGGCGATGGCGTAGGAGCCAGGCGCCTCCCGCAGCAGGGCACCGACGGCCGCGGGCTCACGCACGGCCCAGGTGCCGATGACCAGGCGGCTGACGCCAAGTCCCAGGCGGTCGGCCGCGATTTCGGCACTGCGGATGCCGCCGCCAAGCTGGACCTTCAGGCCACTCTCGGCCGCCAGACGCGCGATCACGGCGCGGTTGTCGCCTGAGCCGCGGGCGGCGTCCAGATCGACGACGTGGAGCCAGGTGGCGCCCGCCTCCCGCCAGGCCGCGGCAACGGCAAGCGCATCGTCGCCGTAGTCGGTCACCCGGTCGTAGTCGCCTTCGCGCAGGCGGACCACCCGGCCCCCCAGCAGATCAATCGCGGGATACAAAAGCATGGCTAAAGCACCCCCTTGGTCGAGGGCAGCCAGTCGCCTTCCAGGCGGACGGCGTCGCGGAGGGCGCGGCCCAGGGCCTTGAAGAGGGCTTCTACCAGATGATGGGCATTCACGCCATGCAGGAAGTCCGCATGCAGGGTCAGGCGGCCCGTCACCGTCAGGGCGCGCAGGAATTCGACCAGAGTCTGGGTCTCAAAGCTGCCGATGCGCTCGACATCGAGCGGCAGGTTGGCATGGAGATAGGGGCGCCCGGAAAGGTCAAGGACGACGCGGGCCAGCGCCTCATCCATCGGCACATACGCCGTCGCGTAGCGGGCGATGCCGCGGCGCTCGCCGAGTGCCTGATCCAGTGCGGCGCCCAGGGCCAGGCCACAGTCTTCCACCGTGTGGTGGCAGTCGACCTCCAGGTCACCGTCCGCCTCCAGCACCAGGCCGAAGCGGCCATGGCGGGCGATCTGGTTCAGCATGTGGTCGAAAAAGGGGATGCCGGTATGGATCCGGACCGGTTCGCTGCGATCGAGCTCGATCTGCACCCGGATGCGGGTCTCCGCGGTCTCTCTCTGACAAAGGCCACTGCGGCCGCTAGTATCACTCATCTTTACGTCTCCCCTTCTGCCAGTAGATCCAGGACTTCAAGGAATCTGGTCATCTGGCTGTCCGTGCCTATTGTAATCCGAATCCAGGGACGAAGGCGCTCCCGGCTGAAATGCCGCACCAGTATGCCCTGGCCACGCAGCCGTTCGAGCAGCGTCGCTCCGTCGCAGTCCGGATGGCGGGCGAAGACGAAGTTCGCCGCCGAGGGCAGGACCTCAAAGCCGCGCGCCCTGAGCCCGGCCGTGAACACCTCCCGCGTCGCCACGATGCGCCTGACCGTTTCCGCCGTCCAGTCCGCATCGTCCAGGGCCGCCTCCGCCACCGCCAGCGCCACCCGGTCGAGCGGATAGGCGTTGACGGAGTCGCGCACCGTCTCCAGGGCGCGGATGAGCTCGGGCTGGCCGAAGGCCGCGCCGACCCTGAGGCCGGCCAGGCCGTGCGACTTGGACAGGGTGCGCACCACCAGCAGATTGGGGTAGCGGCGGACCCAGGTGGCGGCCGTCTCCCCACCGAAGGCGATGTAGGCCTCGTCCAGGATGACAGGCCAGCCTGCGGCCAGAGCGCGGTCGAGGATCGCGGTCTTCGCAGAAATCGTTAACGCTATGCCTGTAGGTGCATTGGGATCGGCCAGCACCAGGCCCTGCCCGGCGATACCGGAGGGTATGTCGACCTCCCAGTTGGCGTCGAGCGGCAGCAGGCGCCAGGGGATCTGATGGTAGTCGGCGAAGATGGGGTAGAAGCCATAGCCGGGGTCAGGGATCAGGAGCGGGGGCTCGTCGGGGCTGCTGTCAAAGAGGGCGGCGTAGGCGAAGGAGAGCACCTCGTCCGAGCTGTTGCTGACATAGACCTCTTCCGGGGTCAGGCCGACATGGCGGGCGAAGGCCTGGCGCAGACCCTGGGCCTCCGGGTTCGGATAAAGCCGCAGCGTGTCGGCCGGAAAGTCCCGCAGCACCGCCGCAGCCTTCTCCCCGGGGCCATAGGGGTTCTCATTGGTATTGAGCTTGATCAGGGGGCGGCCATCCTTTGGCTGCTCCCCCGGCGTGTACGGCGTCAGCGCCCGCACCCGCCGGCTCGTCCATGCGCGGCGCATCAGTTTTCTCCCAGCCGCAGGCGGACGGCGGCGGCATGGCGGTCCAGGCCCTCCGCCGTGGCCAGGCGGATGATGGCGGGGCCGTCGGCAGTCAGGCTTTCCTTATCCCACTCAATGTAGGAGGTCTGCTTCAGGAACATGCGGCTGTTAAGCGGTGATGCGAAGCGCGCCGAGCCGCCCGTGGGCAGGACATGGTTGGCGCCCGACCAGTAGTCGCCGAGCGGTTCCGGGCTCCAGGGGCCCAGAAAGACCGCGCCGGCATGGCGGATGCTGGCCCGGGCCTGTTCGCGGGCTGCGGGTTCGAGCAGGAGCTCCAGGTGTTCAGGGGCCAGGCGGTCGGCGATCCGGCAGGCGGTCTCCAGGTCCGGCACCAGGATCAGGGCGGACTGGCCGCCCAGGGCCTGGGTGATGATCGTGTTTCTGTCAGAGGCGGCGGTCTGGCGCTCCAGGGCCAGGGCCACATTTTCGATCAGCTCCCGGCTGTCGGTCAGCAGGACGGCTGAGGCATGGGGGTCATGCTCGGCCTGGGAGAGCAGGTCGGCGGCGATGAAGTCGGGCGACTGACCGCCGTCGGCAATGACCAGAATCTCTGAGGGGCCGGCCAGCATGTCGATGTCGCAGACACCGTAGATCTGACGCTTGGCCTCGTTGACATAGAGGTTGCCGGGGCCTGCGATTTTGTCGACGGCGGGGATGGTCTGACTGCCATAGGCCATGGCGGCGATGGCCTGGGCGCCGCCGACGCGGAAGAGGCGGTCGACGCCGGCAATGGCGGCCGCCGCCAGGATCACCGGGGCGACACGGCCGTCCGCCCCGGGCGGGGTGCACATGACGATCTCGTCAACACCCGCGGCGCGGGCCGGCAGGACATTCATCAGGACGGAGGAGGGCAGCGGGGCCAGGCCGCCGGGCACATAGACGCCGACACGGCCCAGGGGTCTGGCGCAGATCGCGACATGGCGGCCGGCTTCGTCCAGCACCGTGTCGTTGGCCGTCTCCAGCTGGGCTTCGTGGAAGCGGCGGATGCGCGCGGCAGCAGCTTCCAGGTCGCTGCGCAGGACGGGGTCGAGCCCCTCCAGAGCGGCCGCGATCTCTGTGGCGGGGACCTCCAGCTCCGTGGGCGCGATCTCAACTTTGTCAAAGCGGCTTGTGAACTCTGCCAGGGCGGCGTCGCCGCGTGCGGCAACAGTGTCAAGGATCTCCCGGACAGTCTCCGTCACATCCTTGACGCCCTGCTGGCGGCGGTCGGCGATCAGCTGCTCGAGCTCGGCCTCTCCCGCCCGGCCTGTGGTCAGGTCGATGCGGCGGATCAGGGGCGTGGGCGGTTCGGGCTCCGTCTTGGGCTCGGACTCTGGTTCAGGTTCCAACTCAGGCTCGGGTGCTGTCAGGCTCTGGCGGATGGCGGCCAGCAGCGGCGTAATGCGGCCGGCCTTCATCTTCATGCTGACGCGGTTCACCACCAGGCGGGCCGACAGCTCCGTGATCGTCTCCAGCACCACCAGGCCGTTCTCTGCCAGGGTGCGGCCGCTCTCTACAATGTCGACAATGACATCCGCCAGCCCGATCAGGGGGGCCAGTTCAACGGAGCCGTTGAGGCGGATGATTTCCACCGACTCGCCGCGGACATCCTCAAAGTAGCGGCGGGTGCTGACGGGATATTTGGTCGCGACACGGGCACCCTGCAGGCGCAGGCTTTCGCCCGCGGCCGGCTGCATGGTGGCGGGCCCGCAGAGGCAGAGGCGGCAGGCGCCGAAGCCCAGGTCAGCGACCTCATAGAGATCGCGCCCCTCCTCAAGCAGGGTGTCCTTCCCCACCACACCGATGTCGGCGACACCGGCGGCGACATAGGTCGGAACGTCAGCGGGCTTGGCGAGCAGGAATCTGAGGTCGCCGTCCGGGCTCTCAATGATGAGCTGGCGACTTGAGAAATCTTCGGGATTGATATTGAGACCCGCCTGGATCAGTAATTTGACGGCGTTGTCTCCCAGACGCCCCTTGGGCAGGGCGATACTGAGCCGGGCCTGATTCATGGGCACCTCCTCCTATTCTTCGGGCCAGACAATGGCCACGGCCTCGCCGTCCGCGCGCAGGCGCTCGGCGACGGCATAGACGTCCGCCTCTTCGCCGGGAACGACTGTCAGGCGGCGGACTTTAGCGTCTTCCGGCTGCGGCTGGCTGCGGACCTGAACCTCCAGACAGCGGTCAAGCTGCAGGGAGAAACCGGTCGCCGGCCGGGCTTGGCCAAAATTCTCATGCACCGTATCATAGCGGCCGCCAGTCAGGATGGCACCTCCGGTACCGTAGGTATAGCCGGCGAAACTGATGCCGCTGTAGTAGTCCATGTCGGCGAGCTGGCCCAGATCGGGGCTGCAGCGGTCGAGGAAGCCCCAGCGTTCCAGGAGTCTGGCGACCTGGTCGAGCTGGTCGAGTGCGGCGAGCGCGCCCGGCTCACGGGTCAGGCGGCGCAGGCGGTCGAGCACAGACCAGTCGCCGGTGTCTTCCAGCAGGGCGAGCAGGATGCCGCTGAGGTCTCCCCAGGGTGCGAAGCTTGCGGCCTGGCTGCCGATAATGGCACGGACAGCGACCTCGTTTTTCTCGTCGATCAGGCGGGGCAGATCCCAGGCCAGCCGGGCGTCCGGCGACCAGGCTTCAAGCAGGGAACGGAAATAGGCCGTCTGCCCGATGGCGATGTGGATGGCCCCGATCCCCAGGACCTCTGCGGAGCGGATGGCGAGGGCGATGACCTCGGCATCGGCAGCGGCGGCGGCGGAGCCGATGAGTTCGACGCCGGCCTGGGTGAAGGCGCGGGCTTCGCCGTCGTGGCTGCGGAAGCGGAAGACCGGGGCGATGTAGGCGTAGCGCAGGATGCCGTCGCGGTGGCTGTCGGCGGTGGCTGCCAGGCGGGCCACCGGGATCGTGCCGTCAAAGCGCAGCACCAGCAGGCGGCCACTGTCATCGGTCAGCTTGAAGAGATCCTCCTGACGGGCAAAACCCTCACCCGCCGCATAGGTGTCATAGAATTCGAGCACCGGTGTCTCCACCTCTGCAAAGCCGGAGCGCGCAAAATGTTCGCGCAGCACCGCCTCCGCCTGACGCTTGCGCCTGGTCTCTGCAGGCAGGCGATCCTGCATCCCCGCCGGTGTATAGGCTCGTTTACTCGCCATAATGGTCTCCTTCGCAGCTATCGTCACAGCGTTTGCTGTCGTCGTTTCTTTCATTATTTGTGTCTTGTCTATCGTCATCTATCGTCAATGCTTTATCACATCACCGCATTAGCGTGCTAAAGTGCCCGCTATTCTTCCACAGGGCTTTGCCTGGGTCAAGCGCTAAAAGATAATTGTAGGCAAATCATAAACAATTACCAATAGCTGTCTCACATACAAAGATGACAGCATCGGAAACTGCTGTTGCACTAAGTCTTCGTCAAATGACCCGCTCCAATGTTTCTGAAAGGAATCCGACCTGGCTCGGAAGCCGCCTGGAGCCTGTGATATTCGAGAGAGACTCTCCGATTCAACGCTGCCCCCTCATAACTTGATGCCCAGATTTCATCGCGATGGAAACAATCACAGTCCCTGCAGCTTAAGTGCTTGAGAACATACACAATCCAGGCATACTCATGGCCGACCACCGCATTTTCCACTTTTTCAACAAATCTGATCGTGCATACGTATCTGCTGACTTTCAATAAGTGATTCTTCCACAGAACAACGCGCTTCACTTCTGAAGAGATCGTCTCTTCTTTTGTAGTGCACGTCGGCAGTTTCTCTAAGGCAGAGGGTTTGCTCACCTCCTTGAACAAAGCTGGGTTTGCCGGTATTTCAAACTTCCTAATTGGCAGAAGGGACCGACCAAGAATAGGGAAACCGCTGCAATCGTTTCTTGAGCCAAAGCAGCGCCTGGGATACAGGATGCAGTTCAGAAGGAATAGCTGTGAGATTCCAACACTTCTAATCCATTTGCCATGCCAACTTTTGGAGTTGAGTCACTTTCCCCTGACACAACAAGGGTTTTTGTCCATTTCGAGGGCCAAATGGCCAACTTTTGGAGTTGTGTCAGCTTTTCCTGACATAACTCGCTTTTTTGTCCATTTCGAGGGCCAAATGGCCAACTTTTGGAGTTGTGTCAGCTTTTTCTGACACAACTCGACTTTTTGTCAAATTCGTCGTTCGATTTGTCAACGTTTGGAGTTATGTCAGTCTTTCGTGACACAACAAGGGTTTTTGTCCAAATCCGGGGGTGGGCTGGCATCTGCGCCTCCTTTTCAGTCAGGCATTTGAAGTCCTCAAGACCCTGCCGCCACCCCTCACCTCATATTCCTTATCTTATAAATAACAGAAGCCATCGTTGAAGCACAGCAAGGGCTAAGGTCTTGTGCTCAAAAAAAGAGGCTTCGCCGCTTACATAAGTCTCCAGTTCAAACACGCGTGCCGCAAATAAAGCCTGTCACTTACGTGGAGGTGATGGAATATCTTGAGCTAGCCCCTTAGCAACAGTAATACGGCTATTGCGGCTGTTTGACTGAGTCAGGCAGGAAAAGCAGAGGTCTGCGTCCATCAGTACTTAGGCAGCGCGCATCATTCGCTCTGGAGCGGATTCGCTTCTTCTTATGGGACAAGTCATTTCCAAAACGGATGTTCTCAGAAAGTGGCCTTGAGCAGGGTGAATTGCCCTCCGTACAGCAGTAACTAAAAAGGCAGCGAACGCTTTTCTTTGGACAGGCTGCCCGGGGAGACAAAAAATGCCTGTTACATCAGCTAACTTGAGCAGATTGGCCAACGTGCCCAGATCGTAGTCTCAGCCTGATCGCCTCACAGAATGCAATATCGTAACATGCAATATCGTGATGTTGCATATTACGATTAGATTGTCAAAACTCCGGTCTTTAGTAGTTCGTCATCAATAGACTGGCACTGAAGAGATAGAACGTCCAAAAGAATATGAATTCATCGATCATTTTGCAATGACAGCAATAAAAGGAAAATCCAAAACGATAAAAGCAATTAACAAACGCAAGTGATTTATCAAAAAGCAAAAAAATACTCATTAGCCGGATCAACATCAACTTCACCGCTTCATGCTTGTTGACGCGATTATATTTTTACTATGTTTTCCTTTTATTAATACTTGTTTGATAGTGTCATTGACAGATGTATTTGTTGGAATGTGGCAATAATCATCGCACGGGAAGAATATTTATTTGAGTGAAGGATCACTTTATGAGCATTGAAAAGCTGTTCGTCTTGTTTTTTATCTACAGTGTTATTGGCTGGATAGTAGAAGTTACCGTTGTTTTCATAGACACAAAAAAGATAGTGAACAGAGGATTCCTAATCGGACCATACCTTCCTATCTATGGTTCAGGAGCAGTATTGATAACACTGGCTTCGATTTATATTCTTCCCATGGACGATTCAATAGGTTCATGCTTTTTAATTTCATTTGTTATCTGTGGCCTTCTGGAGTATTCAACAAGTTATTTCATGGAAAAGAGATTCTCGATCAGGTGGTGGGATTACAGTACGAAACCAATGAATTTAAACGGAAGAGTATGGATAGGCAGCCTGATGTTATTTGGATTAGCTGGTTTAATTGTTGTTAAGCTGCTTAATCCCATCATCTTTAGCTTCTTCGAAAGAATTTCTGAGAATCAATTTAGAATAGCCTCTATTATCTTTGCAATCATCATTATTAATGACTCGTTTTTCTCACACTCAATTCTCAAACTACTTAGAATCGAAGTAGCGCACAGCAACAGTGACTCTACAGAAAAAATTGCAGCAGAAATAAAGGAGCTGTTTAGCTCCAAGACCATTTTCCATAGAAGACTCTTAGATGCTTATCCCGAACTGGAATATCGAACAGATAAAATTAAGGCAAGACTCGAAAGAATAAAACTGGAAACAGAAAAAATCAGAAAAATGACCCTGGAAATGGTAGAAGATACCCAGGTTAAGTTTAAAGAAGGCAAGGAAATCGTATTAAATTATGTGACACCCATCGAAAGCCTGCAAAAGGATGTAATTGGTATTCAGGATGAGTTAATAGAGCATCTTTTATCTGATGAATCTGACCCGGAAAAGAGAAAGCAACTGGTGGAAAAGCTCTCTGAAAGCAGAAAGAAATTAGAAGATAAAGAAAGCATCTCGATATCATCAATCATAAAAAAGCGGCAAAGGTAAAGAGCTTTACCTGACCTGTTGCTTGTTGTGCACAGACAGCACAAAGAAAGCGAAATACTGGCCGGCTCAGGTGTGGGTTGAATATTCCCGCTTAGATATTCTCCGAAGGCTTTGATGCAGACAGCGGCAGGGACTGAACGTCCGGCAGACGAAATCAAGAGGCAGCTTACGCTGCCCCGGGGAAACAGGAAACAAATGACGAACTTCGCTTTGCACACTGAGCAGAGCCGGGCTTAATCGCAGCCTTATGTGGCCAAAGCCAGGCGGCTTCACTCGCGCATCCCGTAACGGCTCACTTCTCTCTTAAAACCGCTCAGTCTGGGATACTTCTGGCGGAAGTGACGCAGCAGTTCAAGCTTCCTGCCCTTGTGACCTTCTGACTCCCGGACTTCTCCCAGAGCGGCAAGCAGGTCAGCAGCCCAGTCGTAGCGTTTGCGATTCTGATTCCTCAGGATGCTGTCCACTGTCGAGCAGATTGCAGCCTCCACCTTTTCCAGCCACTTCTCTTTTTCCGTCTCCATGATCCCTGCCACAGCCCTCCACTTCAGAATGAGAGACCACAGCACCTTCTCATCTGTTCCCCGCAGCGGCTCTGGCAGAGCGACATTGTAAGCAGTGGCAGTGAAATCCGTATTGTCGATAAAGTTGTCCAAGACCTCAGTCAGCCCCGGACCAGTATCGGAGTCCTGACAAAAGAGGAGGAGCGACAGCGGAGTCAATCTGTCGACCACGTCAACGTGCGGCAGCGAGAAAGGGGCATCTTCCTCCCCGGAAGCCAGGATCTCCCCCAAACGCCCGTCCAGCAGCAGCAGGTTCAGATACATATCGTCACTGACAAAGTTCTTACGAATCGAAACCCCGTCGTCTTCCCCATAGTAGCCCTGCCACAGTCCCTTCTTCGTCTTCCAGACACTCTCATAGGCAGCCCGAACCCGATCCGCGTAAGTCGTCCAGTCCCTGCAGGCAAAGCGCAGGCGCAGATAATTGACAAGCGATGAGTCCGAGCGGAAGGCCTCAAACCAGAACTCTTCCGCCTGATCGAACTGACCCAGTTTCACAGCAGCTCCGGCCACCTTGAGTGCGATCTCACTGCGGATCAGGTAATCAGGCGGCAGGTTCTCCATAGCTTCCCTGCCAAACACAAGCATCTTCTCCCAATCCGCGGCACTCTCCAGTTTCTCAAGTAGCTCCGGATAATGCCTGGGGTGCAGCATGCCATGATCACGGGTCTGACGGGAAAGAAAATCCAGATCCTTCTCAAGCTCAAGGGCAACCCCAAGCTGCCTTTGGGCCAGTTTTTCATCGAGCGACGCCAGGTAGCCAAGCCAAAGGGGCAGAAACTGGGCGAAATCGGGCAGCACACCGCCACCCAGCCAGCTGACTTCCTCCGGCGTCGGCAGGTAGCCGTCGATGTTTCGCAGCATGTCATAGACGGCGGCAGGCCTTTGAGAAAGCTCATTTCCCACATACGCCAGGTAGAGAGCTTCTGTGCAGAAATCCACGTACGATGTGCCAAGAAGGTTATGAAGGTCCAGATTGAGAAGGTCCATCAGCCCATCTTCATAATCTTCGTGATCACCCGTAACCTGGACTTCCATCTTCATGAGCTTTTCGGTGAGCTGAGTACCCAGATCATGGAGGCCGCAGTCGATGCATTCTGGAACGAGCGCTAAAGCCTCATTGATGTCCCTCAGTACATCATCCTCATCCCGAAAGGCATAGATCATTTCATCATCCGAGTAACCCATCTGCTCCCAGTCAGCTTCGCTGTCCAGGCAACGCTCACCGGCGGCAATCTCCTCAAGTTTTGGCAGAACTGCCCTGACCCTGACCGCGACTTGGCTCTGGATCCCGGTCGCCAGTTCGGGCAGCTGAACGCTCTCTTTGCCAGCCTCAGCCTCCCGCATGATTCTGAGGAAGATCGCGCGCTCCTCCTCCGGAGTATTAAGCGCCAGCATACGGACCAGACTCAGGAGCTCGGCACGGCTGAAGCTTTCAGAACCTGTCTGGACAGTTTCAAGAAATTCGATCAAGTTCATTTCTACAATCCATTCCTTTCGCTTCGCTCAAGGCTCAAAACAGTATGAATCGTTGGTACCGAGCGAATAGCGGTATCTAACCCATTTTCAAACATGCTTCATGATTTAGTATGTCCACTTCTGTACAATTTTTTCGATATTGCCCGATTCCGGGGCAATATCGGCTTGTTCTACCATCCACGCCTTTCGCTTCACTCACAAAGCCGTATAAATCGTTAGCTATGAAGGCTTTACATAAACATCAATTCTGGCCGTTTCCAAACGCTTGTGTTTTATGTTTCCATTTACGCGGAGAACGACTACATCGTCTTGAGGCTTCCCGGAAGATCCCCACTGCCTGGCTACCAGACGACCCGCCGCCCCGCCAACTACAGTTCCCCGTATCTGCCAAGTTCCTTCTTAAAACTGCTCAGCCGGGGATACTTCCTGAGGAAGCGACTCACGAGCTCTGCCTTCCTGCCCTCATGGCCGCAGGACTCCCAGACCTCACCCAGCGCGACCAGCCAGGCAGCCGCCCATTCATAATTTTCGCGGTCCTGATTGCCTAAAATTTCGTCCACCAGCAGGAAGACAAAAGTCTCCAGCTCGGTCAGATACTTCTCCCTTTCCGCTTCCGTGATCCGGGCCTCCGCCTTCCACTTCTGAATGAGAGACCACAGTGCCTCCCCGTCCGTTCCCTGCAGCGGGACGGCCGCAGCTTCGTTGTAACTGGCAGCACCAAACCTGGCAGCGACGACAGCCCTCACAAGTACCAGGAGCATTCCCTGGCCGGGTTCGGAAGCCTGACACAACAAGGGGAGCGCGAGCGAAACCAGGTCTTCCTTCGCTACATGGTAACCCGACTTGGCGGGATTGTTTTCCCGGGCAAAGTCCAGAGCCTCTCTAAATCTCTCATCAAAGAGCAGCAGAGCCAGATAGGCTTTGGGATCAAGCTCATTTCTGCGAAGGCTATCCCCACGACCGCTCACAGAAGGACTCTGCTTTGGCTCCTGACCGGTCCGCCAGGCGTTCTCATATGCAGCCCGGACCCGGTCGGCGTAACCGGTCCAGTCCCGGCAGGAAAAGCGCAGGCGCAGATAATGGACGGCATGGCAGTGCGACTCAAAAGCCACCAGGCAGCACTCCTCCGCCGGATCGACCTGACCCAGTTTCCAGGCAGCTGCGGCCGCGCTCATGGCGATTTCGCTGCGGATCACATATTCTTCAGGCAGACGCTCGATCGCTATCTGACCCAGCAGCAGTATCTCTTTCCATTTGCCGACCCTCTTGAGTCTGGAGAGCAGGTCTTCATAGAGCCAGGGATACTTCGAGTCATAGTCATGGGTCAAGGTCAAAAGGAAATGCAGATCGTTCTCATATTTAAGGGCTTCTTTCAGCAGGGAATTCACCCTTTTTTCATCCCGGGACGCCAGGTAAGAAAGCCAAAGCTGCAGAAATTCTGCGAAGCCGGGCAGTGTACCGCCCCCCAGCCGGAGAATACGCTCCAGAGAAGGCCAGTAGCCGTTGCTCTCTATCATTTCATAGATACGGGCCGGTCGCTCGGGGCTTTCGGTCACCATATACGTAAAAAAGAAGGATTCCGAAAGGACATCGCCATAGTCTCTGGACAGGAGGCTCTGCCGGTCCAGCTGATAAATCGTGAGTGGCCTGGTGTCATGTTCCAGATACGGACCTGTGACCTGAACCCGGATGTCCAGGATCTCCATGGCCAGCCGATAGCCCAGATCGTACAGTCCCGTGCGCAGGCACTCATGCAGGAGGAAGACAGCTGCATTAAAGCCCTTCAGTATGTGTCTTTTATCATAGACGACATAAGTTTTTATACTGCCAAGCTCTTTGTCCGGTTTCCAGTATATCCTGCTGTCCAGAACGCGTTTTCCCCTGTTGATCGGCTCAAACTCGCGTATGTGTTTTTCGACCCTCTGCTCCAGATCACTCTTGATCTTTGCTGTCAGATCGGAGAGGCGTTCCGCCTCTCCCCTCCCGGGAGGCGTCTGCAGCAGCTTCAGGAAGGCTTCGCGCTGATCCTCTGCCACCAGCGTCGCCAGCTGGCTGACAACAGCCTGGAGCTCCTTTCGTCCAAGGCCTTCGAGCAGCGCCTGAACGCGCTCGTAAAACTCGATCTGTTTCATGGCCGCTTCTCCTTCATTGTTCCGTCAGGTCGACCGCATTACTTGTGATAGGTTTCTCCGTGGCTGATCTTTAAAAGCGCGAAAGAGCTGCTCCAGCAGGATGATGCGCGTCAGCTGATGGGGAAAGCTCCGGAGCGAAGCCGTTGGAGCCGCCGATCAGGAGCACCAGACCGGCGGGATAATCCGTGAGGCGCTGTTCCAGCCAGGCTATCCGGCGGCACGGCTCCCCGGCTGACTACAGCCCCCCGTATCGGCTCACTTCTTTCTTAAAACTGCTCAGCCTGGGATACTTTTTGCGGAAGTGACCAAGGAGCTCTGACTTCCTGCCCTCATGGCCGCAGGACTCCCGAACCTCACCCAGCGCGGCAAGCAGGTCAGCAGCCCATGCGTAGCCAGCACGATCCTGCGTGCTTAGTATTTCGTCCACTTTCGAGCTGATGTCAGCCTCCACCACTGCCAGCCACTTATCCCTTTCAGCTTCTGTAATCCCCACCTCCGACCTCCACTTCAGAATGAGAGACCACAGCGCCTCTGCATCCGACCCCTGCAGTGCCACTGCAGCACCGCTATTGTAGGCGATGGCGCCAAATCCAATAAACTTGACAGTTCTGTCAAGCATCTTAACCAGACCCTGATCTGGAATGGAGTCCTGGTAGAAAAGGAGGAGCAGCAGTGGAATCAGGTCGTTCAGTGCATCATAATAAAAAAGCTTGGCGGGGGAGTCTTTCCGGGCCAGGTCCCAAGCCTCTGCAAAGCTCTTATCCAGCATCAGCAGAGCCAGATATGTTTTTCCGCCAATCTGGTTCCTGCGAATGAAAACCCCGGTGCGGCTCACACGAATGCCCTGATCCGGATCCCGTTTCGCCCTCCAGACGCTCTCATAGACAGCCCGGATCCGGTCGGCAAAGCTGGACCAGTCCCTGCAGGAAAAGCGCAGACGCAGGTAATTGACGACCGAGCTGTCGGATCGAAAGGCCTCGAACAAGAAATCTTCTGCCTGATCGACCTGATCCAGTTTCCAGGCAGCATTGGCCGCGATCCGGGCGATGGTGCTGCGAATCTGGTAGTCAAGCGGCAGACGGTCAAGCGCTTCCCTGCCCAGCGCCAGCATCTCTTCCCATTCACCGGCACCCCTGAGTCTCCCGAGCAGCTCTACATAAAGCCTGGGGTGCTGCCGGCCAAAATCTTGGGTCAGAGTCAAAAGAAAATCCCAATCCTTCTCCAGGCCAAGCGCCTCCGCCAGCAGCTGATCAGCCAGATCCTCATCCTGAGACGCCAGATAACGAAGCCAAAGGGGCAGGAATTCGGTGAAGCCGGGCAGCTCTCCGCCCCCCAGCCGCCTGACATCATCCAGTTCGGGCCAGCCAGCATCAAGTTTCTGTATCAGTTCATAGACTCGAGACGGCCTTTCGGACATTTCACTCGTCATATACGTGAAATAGAGACATTCTGAAATGACTTCAAGGTATGGCCTGCCCAGAAGTTTGTGGCTGTCCAGGTCGGAAAGCGTCAACGGTTCGCCATCATATTCTTGATACTCACCAGTGACCTGAACCTGGATGTCCAAAATCTGCCCGGCCAGCAGATAGCCCAGATCATACAGCGCCATGTCCAGACACTCACGCATGAGCGACAGAGCCGTGTTAATATCCTTCCGCACACTATTCTTATCCCGGAAGACATAAACCATATCATCTCCACGCCAGTCGGTCGCTTTCCAGTTGACTTTGCCGTCCAGAGAGCGTTCTCCCCCGGCAATCGTCTCAAGCTTTGGCTGCAGATCTCTGACTTTCCGCTCCAGCCTGCGGCGGATCGCCGCTGCGACGTCCGGGAGCCGGACAGCCTGCCTGCTCTTTGGGGCCTCTTCCAAACGTTTCAGGAAGGCTTCGCGCTGATCTTCCGCCACTTCCGTTGCCAGGCGGCGAACAAGGTCCTGAAGCACCTCATGGCTGAGGCTTTCAGACAGCGTTTGTACACGATCGTAAAACTCGATCAAATTCATGGCCGCTTCTCCTCCATTGTCCCGGGCTACTTGTGATAGGTCTCTCCGCGGCTGATCTTGAAAGCGCGAAAGAGCTGCTCCAGCAGGATGATGCGCGTCAGCTGATGGGGAAAGGTCAGGGGCGAAAGCGAAATTCGTTCGTCCGAGCGGGCCAGAAGCTCCGGGGCGAAGCCGTTGGAGCCGCCGATCAGGAGCACCAGGCCGGCGGGATAATCCGTGAGGCGCTGTTCCAGCCAGGCGGCAAAGCCGTAGCTGTCAAAGCTCTGTCCCGCCGGATCCAGGGCGACGACACGTTCGTTCGGGGCAAGCTTCGCCAGCAGGCGCTCCCCTTCCATGCGAAGGGCGCGCTCAATACCGATGCGCTCGGGGCTGTCCGCCACTTCGCTGACTTCCAGGCGGCAGAAGCGCCCCAGGCGCTTCAGGTACTCGCGCTCAGCGTCGCGCAGCCAGGCCTCACTGAGGCGGCCGACACAGAGCAGGCGCAGTCTCAATTCTGTCCGGAAAACGCGGGGCCGAGCGGCCTGCCGCTGTGATAGCGCGGCGCGACCAGCAGCTGGTAGTCGCGGTTTTGTACCAGGCCCTGGTCCTGCAGGCGGCGGCTGACGGTGAGTTCGGCCAGCTCGGGAACGTTGTTGGTTTCGCTTAGATGCGAAAGCACAAAGGTCCGGCTGCCGGCCCGGATCAGGCGGGCGATGGCATCGGCGCTGGCCTCGTTGGAGAGATGGCCATGGCTGCTGCGGATGCGCTCCTTGAGCGGCCAGGGATAGGGGCCGATGCGCAGCATCTCAGGATCGTAGTTGGCCTCTATGTAGAGAATATCGGCACCGGCGACGGCAGCGAACAGACGATCGTCAAAGTGGCCCAGGTCGGTCAGGACTGCCACGGTCTGGCGCGGGGATTCGATGCGCCAGCCGACGGGATCGGCGGCATCATGGGGCGTCCGGAAGGAGCGCACCGTAAGGTCCCCAATGGTAAACGTTTCGTCGGGTTCAAGAAAGCGCACGTCAATGGCTTCCGGATCGGGGAGACGCCTGGAGACGGCGGCCCAGCTGCGACGATTGATGTAGACAGGCACGCCGTGGCGGCGGCAGAAGACGTCAAGTCCCGCCACGTGATCGCTGTGCTCGTGGGTAATGAGAATGCCGTCCAGCGCTCCCGGCTGACTGCCGATGGTCGCCAGGGCCTTCTCCAGGCGGCGGCAGCTGACACCCACGTCTACAAGAAAGGCCGCCTCTTCACCCTCGACATGGATCGAGTTGCCGCTGCTGCCGCTGAACAGGGAAACCGCGGAACTTCCCGTACGAATCAGGGGCGGCTGACGCAGGCGGGCCTTCGCAGAGGGCATCAGCAACTTTCCTGGCGCTCGATGCGGGCGCCGAGCTGCTGCAGTTTGCAGACGAAATGCTCATAACCGCGTTCGATCAGCTCGACACAGCAGACTTCCGTACGGCCGAGGGCGGCCAGGCCCGCGATGACGAGGGCGGCGCCGGCGCGCAGATCGCGTGCCTCAATGCGGGCGGCGGTGAGCTGGGTCGGCCCCTTGATCAGCGCGATGTGGTCGCGCACTTCAATCTGAGCCCCCATCAGCTTCAGGTCGTCGACATACTGGAAGCGGTTGTCCCAGACCGTCTCATGCATCACGCTCGTGCCGTGGGCATGGCAGAGCAGCACCGTCGACTGCGGCTGCAGGTCAGTCGGAAAACCGGGATAGGGCATGGTCTTAAAGGTGGTGGCACGCAGCTGACGGGTACCGTTGCGGCGGACGCGGATGGAGTCTTCGCCCACATCTACCGCCACACCCATCTCATCAAGCTTGATGGAAAGCGGCTCCATATGCTTGGGGATCAGATTGCGTACGGTGACGTCACCCCCTGCGGCGGCGGCGGCAATCATGTAGGTGCCGGCCTCAATCTGGTCCGGAATGATCGGATAGGAGGCCGCACCCGGCAGCACGGGAACGCCGGTGATGCGGATGACATCTGTGCCGGCCCCGCGGATACGCGCGCCCATGGTGTTAAGGAAGTTCGCGACGTCGACAATGTGCGGCTCCCGGGCGGCGTTGACGATGGTCGTCGTGCCCTCTGCCTTGGCCGCGGCAATCATCAGATTGATGGTGGCCCCGACACTGGTCTTGTCAAAGTAGATGTGATCCCCGACAAGGCGGCTGGCGCGCACCTCTATGTTGCCGTAGGAAATCGTCGCCTGTGCACCCAGAGCCTCAAAGCCCTTTACATGCTGGTCGATCGGTCTGGTGCCGAAATTGCAGCCGCCGGGCAGGGCCACCTTCGCTTCATGCTGTGAGCGCCCGAGCAGGGCTCCGAGCAGATAGTAGGAGGCACGGATGTCCCGGACACGCTGAGATACGGCTGTCGTCGTGTTGATCGAGGTGGGATCCACATGGAGAACACCGTTTTCGAGCTGGAGTTTGGCACCAAGGTCACGGCAGATGTCGATGATCTTCAGAACATCAGAAATCCCCGGCACGTTTTCTATCTGGCAGGGGCCATCAAGAAGCATGGCAGCGGCTATTATTCCCAGGGCTGCATTCTTAGAGCCGCTGACAATGACTTCGCCGTGCAGCGGGCGCCCCCCGTCTATAAAATAACTGGACAATCTATTCCCCTTTCGGCGTAGCCGCTGTCATATCGCGGTCGCCGCTCATATCGTAATTTCGCTCGCTGTCCGCCTGTTGTTCAGCAGGCAGCTCAGTGGCCGGCAAAGGCGCACCGTCAGCGGAAGATTCATCAATTATAGCAAGCTCGGGAACCGGCGGCTCCTGATTTTGTGACAAGAGTGTGGCAATTTGATCACGACTGAGATCTGTCAGCTGTTCGACATCCCAGCCGCGCTCGCGGGCATCGACAATGATCTCCGAGCCGATGGCCAGTCCCAGGGCATCCTCCGGCAGCAGACCCTGGTCCAGGTCGCCCAGAGCGCTGCGGTACAGGGTGCGCGCCAGCGGCAGCATCACAGTCACGGTCGTCCCCTGACCCAGAGCGGAGCTGACATCGATTGAGCCGTGGTGCATGACCAGAAGTTCACGCACGATCGCCAGCCCTAGGCCCGTGCCGCCGTGATGACGGGAGCCGGTGGCATCGACACGGTAGAAGCGGTCGAAGATTTTGGGCAGATGCTTGCGCTCAATTCCGTAGCCGTTGTCGCTGACCTTGATATACGCCTGATCGTCGAGCTGGCCGGAATAGACATCCACGCGGCCGCCGCGGTCGGTGTACTTGATGGCATTTGAGAGGATGTTCTGAAAAATGCGTTCCAGTGAGCTGCGGTCGCCGTAGATGGCGGGCGCGGCACCCATGGAATCGTACTTCATGTTGATGTCCTTCTCATGCGCCGGAATCTGCATGCGGTCGACGGTCTGCTGCAGCAGCGGGACGAGGTCAAGAGGCTCCATGCGGCTCGGCATCTTGCGGCTGTCGATGCTGGACAGCAGCAGAAGATCGGTCACCAGACGTTCCATGCGACAGGCGTCGTCGTGGATGCGGCTGATGTCCTTACGCACGGCGGTTCGGGACTTTTCGTTCAGACCCCAGTCCAGCAGGCTCTCAGAGTAGGTGATCATTGTAGTCAGCGGGGTCTTCAGCTCATGTGAGACATTGGCCACGAATTCCTTACGCTGCTGTTCCTGCTGCTCAAAGATGGTGATGTCCTGCAGCGTGACAATGGTGGCAATACGGCCCTGGGTCTGGCTGCGGTCCTCCGTAACCGTGACGCTCAGGATGCGATCGCCGATGACCAGGGTTGCGGTGGCGTTGCCGCGGCCAAGGATGAAACGGGTTCTAAGTCCGTTCGCTTCACCGTATTCGGTCATGAAACGGTCAAAGTCCGGCACCGCTGTGCTCAGGCCCAGGAGGCGGGAGGCGGCGGGGTTGGAGAGGGTCAGGCGGCCATCGCGGCCATAGGCGATCAGGCCAATGTCGAGGTCACTGATGATGGCTTCAGCCTTGACGCGCTCCTCGGCGTGTTGTTCGACGCGCTGGCCGATCTCCCGGACCGTGCGGCGGCGGCGGTTCATGAAAACCAGAAGAACAATCAGAGCAAGCAGGGAAAGCGCCAGAAGAAAACCGAAAACAACCAGCCAGATTGCGCCGGGTTCACGCAACAGATCGACGATCGGCGCTGTGTCGACCGCCAGTCGCCAAAGATCTGTCGTCATTTAGTCGTAGTCCTTCTCGAAATAATAGCCTACGCCGCGCTTGGTGATGATGTAGCGATATTTGGAGAGATCCGGCTCAAGTTTTTCACGGGTGCGCCTGACCGTCACATCGACTGTGCGGACATCGCCAAAATACTCATAGCCCCAGACCTGCTCAAGCAGCTCCTCACGTGAAAAGACCTGACCGGGCTTACGCGCCAGAAAGCGGACAAGCTCGAACTCACGCAGCGTCAGATTGATGTTGACACCGTTGACACGCACCTCATAGGCTTCCGTATCAATTTCAATACCAGGGAAGATCAGCAAAGGTTCCTCATCTTCTCCCGATTCAAAGATCGTAGAACGGCGCAGCTGGGCTTTGACACGTGCAAGCACCTCACGGATGCTGAAAGGCTTGGTGATATAGTCGTCGGCGCCTAGTTCCAGACCCAGCACCTTGTCAATTTCCTCACTTTTGGCCGTCAGCATCAAAATGGGAATCGTCAAGGTCTCCCGCAGGGCACGCAAAACTTCAAGACCGCTGAGGCTTGGCAGCATGCAGTCGAGCAGGATCAGATCCGGTTTCTCAGTTTCAGCAACTTCAAGCGCCTCACGTCCGTCATAGGCTTCGACCGTCAGGTATCCTTCACGGCGAAGATTATCTCTTAATATATCGACGATATTTTCCTCGTCATCAACAATCAGTACTTTAGCCACCAACGATTCACCACCTGTGTGTCTACTCAACCGATTATAGCATGCAAGCTTCAAGCGGCAGCCGCCTGATATCTTCATCCGGGAGTGAAAAGGCAAAAAAGATGCCCACAAAGCAATCGCTCTGGGGGCATCCGGATTGACAAAGATCCGGCGGAGACCTATCTTCCCGGGCCGTCTCCAGCCAGGTATTGTCGGCACGGGAGAGCTTAACTGCTGTGTTCGGAATGGGAACAGGTGTGGCCTCTCCGTTATATCCACCGGAATGGTTGAGGAGCAGGGGGTGTATCCGCGCGCCCTCAAAACTGCACAGAGTCCAAGGGAGAGATGAAAGACGTCATCGGCTTGGGGAAGCGATGGAGGCGAGGTAAGCTTTTCGAATCTCTTCGGGCTTGCCTCAGTGCCTTGTGTCTTTCGGATCCAGTGTCCAAAAGCCACGTCTTCGTTCTTGTGATCAAGTCTTCGACCGATTAGTACCGGTCCGCTTCATGCATTGCTGCACTTCCACTCCCGGCCTATCAACCTGCTCGTCTAGCAGGGGTCTTAACCCATTTAGGGTGGGAAATCTCATCTTGAGGCGGGCTTCACACTTAGATGCTTTCAGCGTTTATCCCATCCAGACTTAGCTACCCAGCCGTGCCACTGGCGTGACAACTGGTACACCATAGGTCTGTCCATCCCGGTCCTCTCGTACTAGGGACAGCCCCTCGCAAATTTCCTACGCCCACGACAGATAGGGACCGAACTGTCTCACGACGTTCTGAACCCAGCTCGCGTACCACTTTAATCGGCGAACAGCCGAACCCTTGGAAGGTGCTGCCCCTCCAGGATGTGATGAGCCGACATCG
>JASGUW010000161.1 GCA_030055235.1 Bacillota bacterium | reverse complement strand
TGTTGATTTCCAATAGAAATATCACCTGTTTCTCACTGCGAGATAGCATGCTTTTAAGTAACATTCATTGGTTACTACGATATTTTTCTCACTACAATAAAATTTTCCTTAAGTTAATGACATTGGGCAATACCGCGATTTTTGTCCACCCCTTGGTCAAAAACTTCGATATTGCCCGGCCCTGGGGGCAATACCGTGATTTTTGTCCACCCCTTGGTCAAAAACTTCGATATTGCCCGATCCGTGGGGCGATACCATCAGCTTTAACTCGAAGAATGACTACGGTATCTAATACGTATCATGATTCAATGTTAGCAACCCAGAAGCTTCCCGAAGCCAACCCAGAACCAACCCGGAAGCTACCCAGGAGTAGCCTGACGCCAGGCGGGCGGGGGCCGACATCTCGCATCCCGGAAGTTGTCAGATCCCATCCGGATCCTACCCAGATCCCATCCGGAACCCGCCCAGATCCCATCCGGACCCTACCCGGATCCCACCCGGAGCCTACCCGGAGACTCCCGCCAGATCCTTTTCGAAGATGCGGCCGCCGTTGCGGCGGCAGGTAAGGCCGCTGTCGCGGTAGCCCTGCGCAGCCCAGAAGGAGGCGGCGTCATCGGTGGTCAGATAGATGGACGGCACTTGCAGCCGGTCGAACTCCTGCTCGGCGGCGGCGACGAGTCGGCCACCGAGTCCGCAGCCGCGCTCCTCCGGCAGGACATAGAGCTCGCGGATGAAGCCGGAGCCCGGGCGCAGGCACCAGTCACTGGCGGGCGTATCAACCTGAAATATGATGAAGCCGCGGATGGTGCTGTCTACCGCAGCGGCGAGGAGCAGATGAAGATAGCCCTCTTCCAGTCCGCGTTCGATTTCCGAGTTGACGAAAGCCACCTCGGGGGGCGAAAGTTCGATGGCACACTCTTCGGCGTAGTAGCGAACGAAGAGGGAGATGAGCTGCGGCAGTTCGTGGGCGACAACGGGTCGCGTGTCAACAGGATGCTGCGAAATGGGCATCAATTGTTTCCTCTCTGGACGGAGATTTTTTTGCTGGTATTGTAGCCTTAGTGCGGTCAAATAAAACAAGGACTACGGACAAGAGTCTGGAAAGGAGGGAGACAGATGCGCCAGACAACACTGCGGATTGCGCTTGCTGCGGACTGGCATCTGGGCTTCTCCTTTGCCGGCATCGCCCGCCGCGATCCCGATCTGGCCGGGCGGCTGCGGGAGATGCAGGCGGCCTCGGTCGAGGCACTGTTCCAGCGCGCGGAGGCGGCGGGCGCCCGACTCCTGCTGATCGCGGGCGATCTTTTCGACAGTGCCCACCCGGCCCCGGAGGACCTGCTGCGCGTCATCGATGCGGCGGCGGCCCGCCCCGGGCTCACGGTCGTTCTGGCGCCGGGCAACCACGACCCGTTCTATCCCGACGGCTATGCAGCCGATCCCCGCTGGCCGGACTGGGTCCACCGCCTGCCCCCGGAAGGCGAACGGCTCGTCTTTCCGGAGCTTGGGGTGACGGTGGACGGGGCGGGCTTCGCAGAGATGATTGAAGAAGAAAATCGATTCACCGGTTTCCGTGAGCCCATACCGCCACAGCAGCTGGCCATCTGCCTCCTGCATGCCGACCTGGATCCGCCGGGCGGGCGGAGCCTCTACCGGCCGCTGTCGAGTCGGGAGCCCTGGCTGGGCGCCTATGACCTGGTGGCGCTGGGGCATCAGCACCGGCCGCGGGCGGCGCGGATTGAGCGCGGGCGGCGCGGGGAACTGCGGTATCCGGGGCCGCCTTTTGCAACGACATTTGTAGATATGGATGCGAAGGGTTTCTGGCTTGCCGACGCCCGTAGACCGGGCGGGGAGGGCTGGCGCTTGGAGTGGCGGGCGGTGGAGCTGGAGGGGCCGCGCTTCGTGCGGCGGACGCTGAACCTGGGTGCGGTGCGGGAGGATCGTGAGCTCGCGGCGCAGCTGGCGCAGGCGGCGGCGCTGCCGGAGGGCGGCGCGGGGCCGTGGCTGCTGGACTTCGTACTGGAGGGGGCGCGGCTGCCGGAGCTGGTGTTTGATGAGGCGCTCGTGGCGCAGCGGCTGCGGCGTCTGGGCTGGGATTGGGTGCAGGTGACGGATCGCAGCCGGCCGGCGCCGTCGTTGGGTGCGGGGACGTTCGCGCGCCTGCTTGTGGATGCGGCGGCCAGGCTGGGGGCGACGGAGCCTCCGGAGCGGGTGGCGGGGGCGCTGGGGCGGATCGCGGCGCTGTTGGCTGAGGCGGAGACAGGCTGATGCGGATCGAGCGGATTGAGGTGCAGGGTTTCGGGCGTCTGGAGCAGGTGGTGCTCGAGCCGCCCGCGGGACTTGTGATTCTCTACGGACCCAATGAGAGCGGGAAGACGACGCTTTTTGATTTTATTGAGGCCATGCTGTTTGGGCTGCCGGCAGGGCGGCGGCGATTGGAGGCGGATGAGCGGCGGCTCTATCGCCCCTGGTCTGGTACTGACTACGGCGGTAGTCTTCGTTTTGTGAGCGGCGGCGTGCGCTATGAGCTGCTGCGGCGTTTTGGCGAGCGGCCGGGGCTGGATCAGGTGCAGCTGCTGCGGCTGCCGCAGCGTGAGCCGGTGGCGCTCGGGGATCAGGAGCCGGGCGGTTGGCTGTTCGGGATGGACCGCGCCGCTTTTGAGAACGCGCATTACATCCCGCAGATGGGCAGCCGCGTTGAGGCGGACGAGACGCTCCGGCGGCGCCTGGCGGCGCTGGCGGGGGGCAGCGAGGCGGCGCTTTCGGCCGGAGAGCTGCTGGCGCGGCTGGAGGCGGAGCGCGGGCGTTTGCGGGCGCGGCGCGGGGGCGGCGGGCGGATCGGGGAGCTGGAGCGGGCGCTGGCTGCGGAGCGGGCGGCGCTCGAGGGGCTGCGGCAGGCGGCGCGGGAGGCGGAGGCGTCGCGGCTGGAGGAGGCGGCGATTGCGGCGCGGCTGGCGGCGGACGAGGCCGCCTGGGCTGGGCGGGACGGCCGCGAGCGCGAGCGCGAGGCGGAGCGGGCGCGGCTTGTGCGGGAGCTCGGGGCAGCGGAGCTCGAGGCGGCGGTGGACGCGTCGTCGGGGCGGCGGGTGGTGCGCCGGCCTCTGTGGTGGCTGGTGGCGGCGCTGCTGCTCGGGGGCGGCGCGGTGCTCGGCGCGGCCTGGGCCTGGCGACTGGGTGAGCTGCTCGCGGCGGTGCTGCTGCTCGGTTTGGCGGGGTTGGGGCTGCTGGTGCTCGGGTTCGCCGGGCGTCGGGTGGGCGGTGGCGCCGGGGACGGCGGTGCTGTGAGCGGCGGCTCCGGGGACAGGGCTGCCGGGAATGCTGGCTCCGGGGAAAGTCGTGTCCGCGAGCTGCGCGCCAGGCTGCGGGAACTGGACCGGGACTTGCCGGATGCGCGGCCACGGGAGGAGCGTGAGGCGGATATCGCGCGGCTCAATCAGCTGGTGGCACTGCGTGGCCGTCTGGAGGATTCAGAGGATAGTCCACCGCTGCGGCAGGCGGCGATTGCGGAACTGGAGAGCGAGCTGGCCCTGGCGCTGGAGGCGGTCGAGGAGATTGATTTCGCAAAACGTATCGTGCAGGAAGTTGCTGGTGAGCTGGGCAGTCGGGTGGCGCCGCGCCTCCATGAGATGGCGCAGGCGATGCTGGCGCGGATTGAGGGGCGGGAAGGGGGCGACAGCCTGATCATCGATCAGGGGCTGGGGCTCCATGTGCGTGATGCGGTGTCGGGTTTTCAGCGGGAGGTGGCCTATTACAGCGGGGGGCGTGTCGATCAGCTCTATCTGGCGCTGCGGCTGGCGCTGATTGCCTGTGTCTATGATGACGGGGAGCCGCTGCCGTTGCTGCTCGATGATGTCTGTGCGCAGTACGATGAGGAGCGGACGGCTGCGACGCTGGACCTGCTCGCGGATCTGGCGCGGCAGGATGGGAATGGGCGCCAGATTTTCTATGCCAGCTGTCATGCCCGGGTAGCCACTTGGGCGCGGGCGAACGGGGCGGTGGTGGCGGACTTCGCAGCATTGATATGAAACGATAAAAGCCATGCGGGCGGGCGGAAGCGTAACATTCGCTCTCCGGGACGTTACGCGTGCGGCGGATCTTGGCTGCTATGGTGATGTTGTAGCCAAACCGATAAACGCTTCCCAGAGCAGTTTTTAGAATAAGAGGTCATTGTTATGCGTTATAGAATAGGTGTCCTTGTTGGCAGTTTGCGTAAGGGTTCGTTCAGCCGCAGTGTCGCTGAGGCGATGGCAGAACTTTTTCCGGAGCAGTTTGATGTAGAGTTTCTTGAGATTGAGCAGCTGCCGTATTTCAATCAGGATTTCGAGGAGGAGGGTGCGACGCCTCAGAGCTATCTTGATTTTCGTAAGAAGGTTGCTGCCTGTGATGGCTTCCTCTTCGCCACGCCCGAGTACAATCGTTCCTATCCGGCGGTGCTGAAGAACGCGCTTGATGTGGCGTCGCGCCCGTATGGTGCCAGTCAGTGGAACGGGAAGCCCGCGGCGATTGTTGGTGTATCGCCGGGGCAGATGGGGGGCTTTGGTGCGAGTCAGCATCTGCGCCAGACGCTTTCGTTTTTGAACCTTGATCTGGTTCAGCAGCCCGAGGCCTATATTGGCAATGTTGGGGCTTTGCTGGATGATGGAGGTCGGTTGGTGAATGAGGGCACCCGAGCGTTCCTGCAGACGGTCGTTGATGCGCTCGTCGCGAAGATTCGAGGGTGATCGGATCTGAGGGTGCTGGGGCGGAGGAGGCTGGAGCGGAGTCTGCCGGGACTGATGCGATCGGATCTGAGGGTGATCGGGCGGAGGGGCTGGAACTGAGGCGATCGGATCTGAGTTTGCAGGGCCTGAGGGTGATCGAAAACGATAGGATCTGAAACGATCGGTTGTCAGGGCTTGGCGGCGGGCAGCGTCTGAGTTTGATGATTGATTTGTGATGGAAGGTAGTGAAAGCGGGCGACCAAATGTCGCCCGCTTTGTAGTATTCCGATCTTTTGTACTCTGATGCTGCGGGACTTTGAAATTTTGCACCATGACGGCTGCTAGAAGTGCAAAATCTCCGCTTAGGTCAGCTTGCTGACCAAGGGATGCGGGCTGGCGCCTGTTCCTGGAAGAGCTTCGCTGTCCAGAGCGTAAAAATTGCACAGAAACTGGCTCCGGGTGAGCAAAATTTACGCTCTGGACGGATTTCGGAGCCTCTGGACGGTCTGCGGTTGTCCAGAGCGAAAAAATTGCACAGAAAACGGCTCCGGGTGAGCAAAATTTACGCTCTGGGCAGATTTCGGAGCTCCTGGACGGTCTGCGCTTGTCCAGAGCGCAAAAATTGCACAGAAACTGGCTCCGAGTGAGCAAAATTTACGCTCTGGACGGATTTCGGAGCCCCTGGACGGCCTTCGGGTGTCCAGAGCGTAAAAATTGCACAGAAACTGGCTTTGAGTGAGCAAAATTTACGCTCTGGGCAGATTTCGGAGCCTCTGGACGGTCTGAGCTTGTCCAGAGCGTAAAAATTGCACA
>JASGUW010000160.1 GCA_030055235.1 Bacillota bacterium | reverse complement strand
GTGCATGACACCGTCCTTGACATATCTGGCATAACCGCGAATGACATGGGAGCCGGCATACGGAGCACTGCTTGTGGTTCCGCCGCTGAACCCGGAGTCATCCATGAAGATGTTGCCTACCATCCTGACATCTTCAAGACTGCCGGATTCACTGGTTTTGCCAGGTCCAGATGGCCGGATATCCTGTGCATGAATGCTGAAGTTAGTCAAAACAAGGATGAATGCCAGAATAATGACGGAGAGACAAGACCTGAGATTTCGTGTGTTCATCTTGATTTCCTCCTTTGGATACTCTTGAGCCTCGAAAATCAGCGATTGCTGTTCATGACAAGTATATATCTTTTTTTCGGGGGGGAAGTGCGTTTGCACAAACACATCGAAGTTTAGGGGTGTGGCTCTGGTGGAACTGACAAAGACGGCCGGATGAACTGCCTGAGAGCGGAATGGCTTATCGCGGCATGTATAGTAGGCTTAAGACAAAGACCTGCGGAGGTATGACCCATGACAAAAGCAGCTGACCGACCCGGCGATGCAAACGCCATTACCCGCAACTATTTCGATCGCATTCTGCTCGAGCTGCGCCACATCGGCGCGGTACAGCCTGACACCAGCCTGGAGCTCTACGGACAGAAGTTTAGCACCCCCATCATGATGGCGGCTCTCTCCCATCTCAACAGCTGCCATCCGGATGGCCTGGTCGAGATGGCACGCGGCGCGAAGCTCGCTGGTGCTGTCAACTGGGCGGGTATGGGTGATCTTGATGAGCTGCGGCGCATTCTGGACGTCGGGGTGCCGACCATCCGTATCATCAAGCCCTATGCCGAGCGCCGCCTCATTGAGGAGCGCATCCGGGTCGCTGAGGAGGGAGGGGCGCTCGCCGTCGGCATGGACGTCGACCATCAGTTTACCGGCCGCGGCACGCCGGATGTCATCCACGATCTGGTGATGGCACCGCAGTCGCTGGAGGATCTGGCGTACTGGTGCCGCTTTACCGAGCTGCCCTTTGTGGTCAAGGGCGTGCTGAGCGTCCGCGACGCCGTGCTGGCGCTTGAGGCAGGAGCGCGTGGTATCGTGGTTTCGCACCACCACGGCATTGTCGACTATGCCCTGCCGCCGCTGATGATTTTGCCTGACATCGCCGCGGCGATTGGCGGACGCATCCCGATCTTTGTCGACTGCGGCATCAACTCCGGCATGGATGCGTTCAAGGCACTGGCACTCGGGGCCACGGCGGTCAGCGCCGGCCGCATCGTCATGGGGCCGCTGGCCGCGAAGGGGGCGGAGGGTGTCCGCGAACTGGTCGAAAAGATGACGGCCGAGCTGGCGGGCGTGATGGCGCGTACGGCGGCGGGAAGTCTGGCCGAGATCGATCCCACGGTGCTGCATGTGCAGTAGGCGGAGATGGGTGGCGGGCTTCGCAAAAATAAGGCTTAGAATGCTTATGGCACCCGCTGTGTTGGGTGTCTGGAAAGGCAGGAAATGATGAAACGAGTTCAGGTGGCCGATATGGTGGCGGCACCGGCACTGGTGCTGGGCTGCATGCGCATGGCGGCGTTGACGACGGCCGAGGCGGCGCGGACGATTGCGGCGGCGCTGGAGGAAGAGATCGACTTTTTTGATCATGCGGATATTTATGGGGGCGGGGATTCGGAGCGGCGTTTCGCGGCGGCTCTGAAGGAGCTTGGGGTCCGGCGGGAGTCGCTCGTCCTGCAGTCGAAGTGTGGTATCCGGAAGGGGCAGTTTGACTTCTCCTATCGGCATATTGTGGATTCGGTGGATGGGATTCTGGAGCGGCTCGAGACGGAGTACCTGGATGTGCTGCTGCTGCACCGGCCGGATGCGCTGGTGGAGCCGGAGGAGGTGGCCAGGGCTTTTTCGGACCTGGAGGCGGCGGGGAAGGTGCGGCGTTTTGGGGTGTCGAACCATAATCCGGCGCAGATCCGGCTGCTGAAGACGGCGGTGCGGCAGGAGCTCAAGATCAATCAGCTGCAGCTGTCGCTGGTGCACTGCCCGATGATCGACGCGGGACTGAATGTGAACATGGAGAACGAAGCGGGCATCGTGCGCGGCAGTGACGTGCTTGAGAACGCGCGGATTGACGGTGTGACGATTCAGGCCTGGTCGCCGCTGCAGTACGGCATGATTGAGGGTAACTTCATCGGGCATCCGGACTATGCTCATGTGACGGCGGCGCTGGAGGAGATGGGGGCGCGCTACGGGCTGTCGGCGCACGCGCTGGCGATTGCCTGGATTCTGCGGCATCCGGCGAGGATGCAGGTGGTCGTGGGGACGATGAACCCTGGGCATCTGCGGGATCTGGCGAAGGCGGCGGCGGTGGAGCTCAGCCGTGAGGACTGGTACGGCCTCTATCGGGCGACGGGGAAGACGCTGCCGTAGGGGCGGGGGCTGGCGACGGGCTGGAACGGGCGGAGAGCCGGGGCCGGAGAGTCGGGACTGGCTGGAGACGGGCGGAGGTGCATCTGTGCCTTCCGCCTGTTTTTTGCTTGGAGTAGCTGTTGTTTCGACTTTACTGTTTGTGCCTGTAGCCAACGTTTACGTAATAGGCTCCTGATGGCTCGGTTTGTGTCGGTGCTTACAGGATCATGCTTGTAGCATTGGGCGATGGTGAATTGTGGATGACCTTGAGCACGGGCTTCAGTCTTGAAAGTGGGATGAGGGACATTGCGGCAAAGCGCAATAAAGCGCGCTGATAGTAAGGTATATGGCAGGCTACTGACGGGAAGTATTATGCAGGAGAGTATTATCGGCTGGAATGTGCTGTTGGCATGGATTATGACTGTGCTTGTCGATCGTCAAAGGAGTACTTCGTAATCCCTTGCTCCATAAAAGAATCTGAGAACGTATATTGTTTTGTCTTCGTCATCGACTTTATAAACCATTACGTAGTTCTTTATAACAATACGTCGATAACCCATTGTCCTCAGACGCAGGTCGCGGCACTGCTCGTACATAAGTGGCATTGATTCAAGGTTTGTATAGCACCTGTAAATTTCATTTAGAAAGAGGGCACAGAAGATGGATCGGCCGGCTCGGTGCTGATGTAATGAACGATTTCATCTAAATCTTGATCAGCGAGTGGCGTAACGACGATTCTATAAGCCATGCTTCTCTCTGATTCGTTTCAGAGAAGCGTTAGCATCCATTGTTCTTCCAGCTTGAATCTCATCTTCTGCTTCGGACAATCGCGTGTAGGCATCGATCATCAACATCTTTTCTTCATACACTTTCATACTCATGATAACCATGTCTCCATAGCCATTCTTTGTTATAAAGACAGGCTCTTTGGATTCATGGCAGAGTTGAGAAATAGCAGCAGTGTCTTTTAAATCACGAATAGGGATAATGCGTGGCACGAAAGCACCTCCTTGATGACACAATTATGGCATTGTAATGGAATGGGTGCAGGAGCAAATCGATGTTGATACTCATGTACAGAAAAGAATGCAAAAAGCGGCGTTTTTAGGCGCCGCTTTCTGCCGGAGGTGGGAATCGGATTGCCCGATTAGTCGAGGACGAAATCGAAGGTCACATTGACCATCGCGGTGACCGCCATGTCCGATGCCACGATCGGGGTTGCGGTGTCATATTCACGCTTTACGGCAGCCATGGTCTCGGCGGTTGCCATGGGCCAGGGGCTGTAGCTGACTTCTACCACGGTCATCGGCTTCAGCGAGGCGGCGATGCCGGCGGACTGGGCGAGTGTCTGGGCCTTGGCCGTGGCATCCTGAACCGCGGCATCGAGGGCCTGTTTGTAGATCTCGTTCTGGTTCATTACGCTGAAGTAGATGCCGCCGACCTCGTTGGCACCGGCATCAACGGCGGCGTCGAGAACCTGGGCGACCGTGCTGATGTCACTGACAGTAATGGAGAGCTGGTTGAGAACCCGATAGCCCTCGAACGTCGGCTCATCGCCATAGTAGTTGTACTCCGGGCTGATCTGATAATTCGAGGTGCCGATGGCGTCTTCCGGGATGCCGGCGTTTTTGACGGCATCGATCACGGCCTGCATGGTGGCAGCGTTCTCTTCGGAGGCCTTGCTGGCTTCCATGTTGATTGTCGAGACGCCGACATCGATGATCGCCTGATCGGGCTTGATTTCCGCCTGACCGGTGCCGGCCACGGTGATGGTGCGTTCGACTCCTTCGGGTTCTTCGGCACTGACGGCCGCCCGGCGGCCGAGACCGCTGCTGGTGATGAGGATGGCGCCCGCGAGGGCGAGGACGCCGATGGCGGCGAGACCCCATTTGCTGCTGCGTTTCATGTTTGTTTCCTCCTGACCGGTGCTGCCGGCCACCGCAGATCCGTTTGAAATCGGCGGTTGTTATTCTGACGTGTGCGTCGCGGTGCTTTGTGGCTTCGGTGAGTTACTGGGCGACGGCGCGGCGTCTTCACCTCATAGTACGCGGCTGAGCGGAAGAGGTTGCATGGTTTTTGCCTCAAAAGTGGGGAATTTCATTTTGACTTGAGGGAGCTCACTTCGACCTGGGGGAATTCACTTTGACTCGGGGGGTACTTCGACTCTGGGGGAGCTTGCTTCGACTCGGTGGATTACTTCGATTCATGGGAGTTCACTTCGACGCGGGAAGAGGTCATTTCGACTCAGGGGAGTTTACAGTGCAAAGCGATTCCTGATTCTTTATTTGAACGTTTTGAGCGCTGAAAGCTGTGGAAGTGCTCCGATTCTATTTGGATGTAGAGTTTTCCCACCTTCCATAATCGACTCTGAACGTCCACCGGACAAACTTCGTTGTTCTTCGTTGTTCAGTGTGATGAATTCCTTGTGAAAGGACCTCGAGTAAGACCAGCGAGTGAGCAAAATTTCTGCTCTGGACATCATTTCGCCTGCCTTTGGAGGGCTGTGGCTGTCCAGAGCGTAAAAATTGTTCAGAAACGCCCGCGAAGTGAGCAAAATTTCCGCTCTGGACGGATTTCGCCTGCCTTTGGAGGGCTGAGCTTGTCCAGAGCGTAAAAATTGCACAGAAAAGCCCGCGAAGTGAGCAAAATTTTCGCTCTGGACGGATTTCGCCCGTCTTTTGGGGGCTGCGCTTGTCCAGAGCGTAAAAATTGCACAGAAAAGCCCGCGGAGTGAGCAAAATTTACGCTCTGGACTGATTTCGCCTGCCTTTTGGGGTCTGCGCTTGTCCAGAGCGTAAAAATTGCACAGAAAAGCCCGTGAAGTGAGCAAAATTTCCGCTCTGGACAGAATTCGCCCGTCTTTTGGGGGCTGCGCTTGTCCAGAGCGTAAAAATTGCACAGAGAAGCCTGCGGAGTGAGCAAAATTTCAATTTCTCGCGCCCAGCAGCCTGCGCGCCGCGCAGCGGCCCGCTCCGCCCCTCAAAGAACGCCCGAATCCTCCGGAGCCGGGCGCCAGTCGCCGCGGCCGAAGTCGATGCGGCAGCCGGCCGACTCGACCTGGCGGCGGATCTCCGTCAGGTCGGCGTCGATCGTGTCGGCGCGCGACTTATTGTCGTAGAGGGAGTAGTCGGCGCGCACCGCGACAGGCGTGAAGTTCGGCATCAGGACGTTGGCGCCGGCGTTGAGGCCGGCTGTGCGGCCGGCAGCAGAGGCGGTCGCAAGCGCCGTGGTCGCCGGCAGCAGGGCGGAGGGCAGCAGCAGCCGCAGCAGGGCGACCAGGCGCAGCGTCAGCCGCAGGTCGCCGTCGGGGGCGGCGGCGAAGGGCGTTTCGCGGTGGTGCAGGAAGGGGCCGATGCCGATCATTTCGGGGCGCAGTTGCTGGAGGTAGCGCAGATCGGCGAGGACTTCGCCGGGACCCTGGCCGGGGGAGCCGACCATGAAGCCGCCGCCCACCTGAAAACCGGCCGCACGCAGATCGGCGAGGGCCCCAAGGCGCGTCGCCAGCTGCTGTCGCGGCGGATGGAGGAGGGAGTAGTGGCGGGGGTCGGCGCTTTCTTCGCGTAAAAGATAACGATCGGCGCCGGCCGCACGCAGAGCCTGGTAGCAGGCGGCGGGGTGCTCGCCGACCGACAGCGTGATGGCAAGCCCGGGATGACAACCGCGGATCTGCCGCACCAGTGCCGTGAGGCGGTCGCAGGTCCAGAGGGGATCCTCGCCGCCCTGGAGAACGACGGTGCCCAGGCCTGCCCGGACCACCGTCTCCACGGCGTCAAGGATCGCGGCCTCGTCCAGGCGATAGCGGACGGCGGCGCGGTTCGAGGCGCGGATGCCGCAGTAATAGCAGTCGTTGCTGCAGTAGTTGGTGAACTCGATCAGGCCGCGCAGGAAGACCGTGTCGCCGTAGACGCGCCGCCGCTCGGCCCGGGCCGCGGCCATCAGGGCGGCATCGGCCGCCGCACGGCGCTCCGGCCAGGCGGCGAGCCAGTCCGGGGCCAGAAGCGGCAGCAGCTTGGCGTCCGGGGCCGTCCGGGTGGCGACGAGGCGCCGGATGAGGGCATCGACCCCGCTCATGGCGCCGCGAAGAGTTCGGTCGAGAGGTAGCGCTCGCCGCTGTCGGGGAGGATGACGACGATGTTCTGGCCGGCATGGGCCGGATCGGCGGCCAGCAGGAAGGCGGCATGGGCCGCGGCGCCGGAGGAGATGCCGACGAGCAGGCCCTGCTGGCGGGCCAGGCGGCGGGCGGCGGCGATGGCCTGGGGCCCCGTCACGGCGACGACGCGGTCGATCAGGGAAGTGTCGAGGACTTCGGGAACAAAACCGGCGCCGATGCCCTGCAGCGGGTGCGGGCCGGGTGCGCCGCCGGAAAGCACGGCGGAGTCGGCCGGCTCGACGGCGACAATATAGAGGTCGGGGTTCTGGCTGCGCAGATAGCGCCCCACACCGGTCAGCGTGCCGCCGGTGCCGACGCCGGCCACCAGGACATCGACCTGCCCCCCGCTGTCGGCCCAGATCTCGGGGCCGGTCGTGCGCTCGTGGACGGCCGGATTCGCGGGGTTGCGGAACTGGTCCGGGATGAAGCCGCCCGTTGCCGCGGCGAGCTCCTCGGCGCGGGCGATGGCGCCGGCCATGCCGAGCCGGCCGGGGGTGAGCTCGACCTTCGCATCATAAATCTTCATCAGCCGCTGCCGCTCGACGCTCATGGTGTCGGGCATGACCAGGATACAGCGATAACCGCGCGCGGCGGAGATCGCGGCCAGGCCGATGCCGGTGTTGCCGCTCGTCGGCTCGATGATCGTGGCGCCGGGGCCCAGGCGGCCGTCGCGTTCGGCAGCGTCGATCATGGCCAGGGCGACGCGGTCCTTGATCGAAGCAGCGGGGTTCAGGGCCTCGACCTTCGCATAAATATGGGTGCTGATCTGGACCAGGGGCGTGCGGCCGATGAGGTCGGTGAGGGAAGATGCGAGCATGGTGTAGTCCTCCATTGATGGTTCGATTTTAGCAGTTCTCTGCTACGATACATGCGAAGCCTGCCACCCTCTCCCGTTTTTGAAGAAGGAGTGTGATCCGATGAAACTACAGATTCTGCTGCGCGATCCGCTGGGCATTGCCGGTGAGCGCGTGCAGGCGGCGACCGCCCCGCTGCGGGAGGCCGGCCACCTGGTGGGTCCGGACGTTGATCCGGCTGCGGCCGACGTTTTCCTGATCACGAACCGGCCGCTGACGGCTGCGGAGATGGCCGCTGCGGAGCGGCTGCGGTTTGTGGCGGTCGCCTTCGCCGGCTATGACCACGTCGACCTGGCGGCTGCGACGGCCCGCGGCATCCTGGTCGCGAACGCCCGTGGCTACGCCAACCAGGCCGTCGCTGAGCTCGCCGTCGCCCTCATGATCGCCGGCCTGCGCCGCTGTGGCGAGATGGAGGCCCGGCTGCGTGCGGGCGGGGACCGTGCGGGATTTGCGGGTCTGGAGCTGGGGTCGCAGACGGTCGGTTTTATCGGCACCGGCAGCATCGGGCGCCGCACCGCGGCCCTGGTGCGGGCTTTTGGTGCCCGGACCGTTGGGTTGCTGCGTCGCCCGGAGCAGGCGGCGGATCCGGATTTTGACTGCTGGCTGCCGCTGGAGGAGCTGCTTGCGGCGAGCACCGTCGTCAGTCTGCACTGCCCGCTGAATGCGGCGACCCGGGGGCTGATCGGTGCGGCGGCGCTGGAGCGGATGCGGCCGGGCGCCCTGCTCGTCAACACGGCGCGAGGTCCGGTGGTCGACCAGGCGGCGGTGGTGGCGGCGCTGGAGAGCGGCCGTCTGGGCGCTTACGCAACGGACGTCTTCGAGCGCGAGCCGCCGCTCGACCCCGCGGATTCGCTGCTGCGGGCGCCCGGCGCCATCCTGCTGCCGCACATCGGCTACGCGAGCCAGGAGGCGCTCACGGCGCGGCTCGAGACCAGTGTCGCGAACATCCTGGCCTGGGCGGCGGGCTGCCCCGAGAATCTGGTGAACTGACGGCGCCGCCGGGCGACGGGCGACGGGACGGCGGGTGCCGGGACGGCGGGTGGCGGGACGCGGGTGGGCGACGGGTGGACGGGCGCAGTGCTGTGGCTGCTGACACAAGCGCAGTGCTTGACTTTGGCTGGAATCAAAGGGGGTTTGCATAAATATTCAGAGAGATGAGTGTTTGATGAGTCATATGCAGTGTTGTGCATCATTATTCAATTTTGAGTTTTGAGCTGTTTTGACCGCTGACATCCCGATGCTTTGTACAGAGAGATAGCTGTGAGATTCCAGACTCTCGAATCTACTCGATTTGCCAACTTTTTGAGTTGTGTCACTTTCTGCTGACACAACTCGATTTTTTGTCAAAATCAAGGGTGGATTTGTCAACTTTTTGAGTTGTGTCACTTTCTGCCGACACAACTCGATTTTTTGTCGAAATCGAGGATGGATTTGCCAACTTTTGGAGTTGTGTCACCTTTTTCTGACACAACTCGCTTTTTTGTCCAAATCGAGGGGCAAATGGCCAACTTTTGGAGTTGTGTCACTTTCTGCTGACACAACTCGATTTTTTGTCCATTTCGGAAGCTCTTCAGGTCACTTCGATGGGTGCGACAGTACTGCCAAAAGTACAAATTGAACTTCTCGCTTAGAAGTATCAAATACAGAACCACTAAAAACACAGGTTTGACACGCGCTACAGCAGAAAGACGTTGTTTGATGTGCTGTTTTCCGTAAAGATGCTGGTATTTCTCGAGTTGCCCTCCTGAATGATGCTTTGGATGGCTTCCCGGAACCGGCGCCATATTTTGGTGATGGTGAGCTCCAGTTTCTGGATTCACCGGCTTATTTTTCGATCGATTTTGCTGTTCCAGAGAGGTGAAATCGTGAGATAATGCAGGAAGGACATTGGATACTTTAAGAGGCCACAAGGTGACTATGAATCCCATCCGAACCCCAAAAATCGGACAGAGTCGCATCGACCGCGACATCCATGGACTGGCCCTGGCGCAGCTTGCGATCCCTATCGGATAAGAGAATTTAATGGAGGAACTGCCGGAACGCCGTGTGCACGCCGGACGTGATTCTGGCTGTCAGGTGCATGCCGATTAGCACGCTCCACTCGGCTGCGATGATATCGATCTGGTCTTCAATTTCTCCTGCAGCTGCCAGCACGTGCCACTGGTACTTGAGCTACGGGAGAATGGGCTGTTTGAGTTCTGCAAAAACCGCTGACTTATACCGCCGCTGCCCCGCATGCCGGGGTCGGAATATCCTCCTGCAGTGCCTTCCCGGTGCCAGACTGTCGCTTGTCGGCGTTGCGCTGCAACCTATGAAGGCAGTCTGACTGAACTTAAGCGGCACTGCTTTGACGACCGCGAATCTCTCTGTCAGACACTGTAGCGTGCACATTTGTCCGTTAAGGCCTCCGTGTCCGCTAATGCCACGAAGAACTGCTCTGGCAGAGAAAAGCCTGGACGTGCCTGGTGAAGAGGCCGATCTCTTCCTGACCTTGAGTTCTGCCTTTACCTTGCCGCATGCTCCATATCTTTCTGACATCTGGACCGCTGCCTCTTTCTCCGTGACCTGCAGCAGTTGTGTTACCAGATCACCGTAAAAATCTGTCGTTTTAGATAACCGCTCAACCGTCTGAACAACCGAATTTGCCATGTTCTGCCCGTCCGAGCTGAGAACCCGGGCGGAGCTAGATAGGAGGAAAACGTGAAACGAATCACACGATGGACTGCTCTGCTGCTTGGTGCGCTGCTCATCTTCGGAGGACTGGCAGCCTGCCAGCGCGCCACTCTGACGTCGCCGACGCTGCCGTCAATCACAAAGCCGCCGTCCCAGTCAGACAGTGGCACCACGACCACGGTGGAGGAAACGGAACCGACCACGACCGTGGTGACGGCGACGACGACTGCGGCGCCAACGACGACTGCGGAGCCAACGACGACTGCGGCGCCAACGACAACGGCGGCACCGACAACGACCGCAGCGCCAACGACAACGGCGGCACCAACGACAACTCCAACGACAACTGCGGCGCCAACGACAACGGCGGCACCAACGACGACTGCGGAGCCAACGACGACGGCGGCACCGACAACGACCGCGGAGCCGACAACAACGGAGCCGACCACTACACCAGGGGAGACCACGGCCGAGGAGACCACGGCCGAGGAACCGCCGGTGGACGAAATTGCCGGGCTGCCTCTGAATACACCTTTCGTGTACGAAAACAGTACCATCATCTTCCGGGATATCAGCCGGATTGAGAGCTGGGATGAGGCAATCGCTGTCAAGCTGGTGCTGGACTGGACCTACGACGGCGAAGTACCGCGCTCCTTCGCTGAAGAGTTCTACTTTCAGGGTGAGCAGGATGGACAGCAGCTTGAAAGACAGCCCTGGAGCCTTGCTCTCGGTGACGATATGACAATGTGGGCGATGCTGCCCGGCTATACGATGTACAATCTGGAGCTCGCATTTCTTCTTAAAGACCCAGACGAACCCATGACCTTAACGTTCGAATACGATGGCTCTTTCGATCCGGTGACCTTCGAGCTGCTGACGTCCGAAGCCCCGGTGAGCGAAGATCCGCTTGAGGCTGAACTGCGTCCCGACCGGCCGCTGGATCCCCAGCCGCGCGATCTCCTCCTGGATCAGCCGCTGACGCTGGTGCGCGACGATGTTCCCTGGGCTGAAGGCGGCGAAGCCATCTGGCGTTCCTATGAGTTTGTCGAGGAAGATGATGAAGTCCTTCTCATTCTGACGTTCGACTGGACAAATCTCTCCGAGGATGCGGAAGCGTTCTGGACTGCCCTCAAAGCGATGACATTCCAGCAGGGTCTGCAGCTGCAGCCAGCCTATTTCAGCGATTATGTCGATTACGAAAAGTCGGATGCCGAGCTTGAACCGGAAGAAAGCGCAGAGGGCGTTCAAATGGCGTACTACCTGCGCGATCGCAGCGATCTTCTGATCATGCTCAGCGACTGGTCGAAAGCCAACCCGCACTATGCCGTGATCCGGGTCAGTGAGCTTGAAGGGCTGCCGGAGGGCTTTGCGCCGATCGACCCGAACGCGCCACCCTTCCCGACGCTGCCGACCGACACTTCGGAGCCGACTGAGAGCGACAGCACGGATGAGCCAACTGAAACCGACGGCACGGATGAGCCGACTGAAACTGAACCGACCGAAACCGAGCCAACCGAAACTGAACCGACCGAAACGGAACCAACTGAGACTTCCGAAGTCACGGAGCCTTCAGAAAGCGGGTCCACAGGGACGGATCTGACTCCCGTCGAAGTGGCCGGACTGCCGCTCAACGATCCGATATCTATCGGCGATCAGCTGGTGACCTTCCGTTCCATCACCCGTGTGCCGAACCATGACGGGACGACCTCTCTGAAACTGGTCATGGACTGGCAGAGTGGCAATCTGGATATCAGGACGTCGGATGACACCTTCGATATCAGCGCCGCACAAAACGGCGAAGTCCTGGACGACATACCGCTGAGTGACTATGTCGACCATGAACCGTCACTCTGCGCCCTACTGCCCGGCACCAGACTCTGCGGTCTGCAGTATGCCTTTGTGCTGCTCGATGAGAGCAGTCCGGTGGACTTTGTCATTGGCACCCCGGATGTTGGGGAGCCACTGCAGCTCACCCTGCAGCCGGCAGAGGCAGAAGTGCTGCCGGTAGAGGATCATTTCTGGACCGAAGAGGTAGAACCCTATTTCGAAGAAGACCCGGCGCTGCTCCTGGGCGAGCCGCTGCTGGTTGGCGGAGAAGAAATCACCGTACAGTCCGTTACCATACTCGACCTGCCGGTGCCGGATGAGTTTTATGACACTGACAGCTTCTTTGTGGCGACCTTTGACTGGACCAATATGGGAGCAGCGGCGGCGAGCTTTGCCGATACCTTCTATGTTCAGGCAATGCAGGGCGGACTTGGTACGCCGTTCATCCTGGACAGCGAGTGGGTGCCTGATACGCAGTTTGAGACGGTGGTGGAGCCGGGCGGGACGCTGACCGACATCAAGATGCTTTACATCCTGCGCGACAACAGCCCGGTGATGCTGACCGTGGAGACCTACACCGACTGGCAGACCGAGTACATGCTCATTGATCCGCTTATGCTTGAGCATGAATCGGTCGAACTGGATCCGGTGGAAGTGGCCGGTCTGATGCTGCATGAGACGTATGATTTAGGCGAAACCAAACTGGTGTTCCGCCGTATCGAACGTGTGGCCACGTACGTGGCTGGAGTCGAGGCGCTGCGTATCGCTCTGGACTGGACCAACCTGTCGGACGATTTGTCTTATTCGGACTACATGTACGGCTTTGATGTGACGCAGGATGGTAAAAAGCTCGACAATGTTCCAATGAGTCCCCTGATCAACCACGACCCGTCGCTGCGTTCGCTGCTGCCAGGTGCAACCATGTGCGGTACGCAGTATGCCTTTGAACTGATTGATCCGGAAGCTCCGGTTCAGTTCACCATCTATCCCTACCTGGATAAGGATCAGGCACTGTCGTTTGAACTACAGCCGGCCGAGGCGCCGGAGTCGGACAGGGAACTCGCCTGTTACGGCCGCATGGCGCACGACTGGGAGTCGCCGCAGACACTGCCGCTGGGCGAAGCTGTGAAGCTCGGCAGCCATGACTTTGTCTGGAACTCGATTGACTATGTCGTAGAAGGCGACGAGATCGTGCTGCGCATGGGCTTCAGCTGGACAAATGGCGGTGACTCGGCCGCCAATTCGCTCTTTGCATTGGACCTCAATGTCTTCCAGCGCGGTATCGGACTTGAGGTGGCCTACGGTAGCGAGTATCTGGACTGGGATGCCGTCGGCGAGGATGTCGAGCCGGGTGAGAGTCAGGATGTCGAGGTTTGCTGGCACCTGATCAACAAGAACCCGATCCTGATTCGTGTACAGGACTTCAACGAGGAGAGCGAGGCGCTGTACCAGGAGATCAGCCTCGACAAGCTCGTCGACAACACGCCGCAGGACTGAGGCGCCGACGAGCCGGGGCCAGGTCGCTGTCACAACGGCTGCTTGAACACAGAGTGGCCGTGAGGGAGCAGCCGGCAGAGATAGACATTTGAATGTGAGGGGCTGTTGCCGAAGCGCCGTGATGGTGCTGCCGGTGGCAGCCTTTTGCTTTGCTTTTTTGTCCCAATACGTTAGGAGATCTGGGGCTTTCAGGCGGCGTCTTCAACTACGAGGTCATTATGGATGAAAGGCTAAAGCAGCATTAGGGAGCAGTCCTGTTACGTTGACTATTGTTTTCCTGAGCTGAAGATAGCCCATGAGTGTCATGGCGAACAGCACAATCGGATGCTGGATCGGGATTTCCGCCGCACTCATATTCTGTGAAGCCTTGGTTACAACGTCGTCACCATCACACGCTCACTGCTGTATACACCGCTGACGTGTGAGTACTTCTTTGCCTTTGTGCTTAAGCAGCACGGTGTGCGTCAGCGTATCCGAAGACAAAAATACGAACCAAATCTCCTGCGGCTTCACGAACTGCTTCCGCATCTGGAGCGATAAAGAATCCGATCGGAGTGGGTGCTGAAAGCAGGGCAGAGGTCGCTCGCTCTGAGCGCACATCCATTGGGTACGACATGTAGTGAGAAAGTTCAGAAGGAGAAGGACTGAATCATTCCAGCGCCTCTACATAATTGACAAGCTCTATGCTGTGGTGCATGTCAGCTCTATGGTAGTCAGCGGCTCGACTTTCGTCCCCCGCTGAACGGAAAAGATAAATTTCAACTTTCAGCATTCTTTGAGGCGATGTCGCGCATGAATATTCATAGATTTGGATAATCTCATCGGTATATACAAAACCTCTCATTTTCATGCATCCAACCCTGCAGAGAGTACATATTAGTGTCTTTTCTGAAAGTCAGGCCGCACAGATCAAGGCCTTCTGCGCCGGAATCCCATGTTTGCAGGGTGCACGTCAAGAGTGTCGGGACACGGATGAACATGTCAAGCGGGCTGTTGGTAAGGGATGAAAAGAAGTTTGCGGATTTCTTGTGGTCAAAACGGCGTGTAATCCAAAAAACGATTTGGATACCAGGTTACTTTGACCACGGGAGGCCTGATTCTGGTCAAAATAGCGTGTAATCCAAAAAACGATTTGGATACCAGGTTACTTTGATCACGGGAGGCCTGATTATGGTCAAAACAGCGTGTAATCCAAAAAACGATTTGGATACCAGGCTACTTTGACCACGGAAGGCCTGATTCTGGTCAAAACAGCGTGTAATCCAA
>JASGUW010000159.1 GCA_030055235.1 Bacillota bacterium | reverse complement strand
TTGCGGCGGAGCGGGCGGAGCGGCTGGAGCGTGTTGTTGATGACATTTTTCTTGAGGCCGGATTCACGGTCACGGTCATCCGCAAATTTGTGGCGAATCTCGTCAAATTCGGCACAGCGGTCATAATCGGCCCGTGCGACGAGCCGACAGTGCAGCTTGTCCTGCAGGGCGATAAGGACAGCGTTTCCTACAAGCCGCAGATCAAGAAGGTCGTGCGCTTCAGTGTCCCCTCCACCATGGATGTCTATCCCTCTCCCGGCGCGATAGGCCCGGATGATGCCGATCTTTGCATCCGGGTGCGCTATACCAAGGCCGAGCTTGCCCGCGCCGCCGAATCGAAGGCGAAAGGCGCTTGGCGCTCCGATGTGATTCGCGATATTCTTCTTCAGCATCCCCGAGGTGTCGATATTAGTTCACAGACGATGACTGATGCGGCGGAGCGCTCGGCGCAGCTTGGAGAGACGACGGGCACGACGAAGAAATATGAGGCTGTGCGGTGGTTCGGGTTAGCGTCGGGGAAAGAGCTGCAGGAGCAAGGAATCAACTCGGACGGCATGGGGGAGATCAATCCGGAATCCTATTACGAGACAGAGGCGGTCGTGTTGGCGGGGCGGGTCATTTACTCCAAGGTGTGCGACCCCGCCGTCGGGCGCCCCGTGGTTAAGACATGCTTCTACGGCGACTCGGCCCAGTTCTTCGGCTGGCCCCCCGCTTCGCAGATCGACAACTGCCAGACGCTTATGAATATCGCGATGGCCGCTCTCAAGAAGCAGCTTCAACTCGCCGGGCTCGTGCCGCTGGTGGTCAACGATTATTCGAGCTTTGTCGATGCCGACCGCCCCGGCGCGTTCGCCCTTTCTCCCGGCAAGGTGTTTCTCCGCAATGCCAATGCGTTCAGCCAGATCGCCCAGCAGGGTGCCGCCATTCAGCCGGTGGCGCTTCCCAATCTCATCCGCGAGATCATCGCCCTGTTTGAAGCCATCGCCAAGCTGGCCGATGACGCCTCCGGCTTCAACCGGAATATGCTGGGCTCGGGCAACTTCGCCGGCGCAGCTCGGACCGCAACCGGGCTCATGCAGATTCAGGAGGCGGCTTCGATCATCGCCACCTTCGTGATCGGCAACGTCGACGCGACCGCTATTGTCCCGATGTTGAACAAGGTGATTGCCTACATCAACCGTAACCACCCCGACAAACGCTGCAAGGGAGACGCGCAGATCATCGCCCGCGGCCAGTTGTCGAAGGTCATGCGCTCGGCCCAGCAGCAGGTCGTCTCCGCAGGCTTCCAAGCGATGATGACGCCTCCCATGGCGCAGTTGCTCGGTCCGGAGAAACTTCTTATCGCCCTTCGGGAGTATCTGAAGAACACCGAGTTCCCGAACGCCGACAAGATCATCCCGGATGAGGACCGGCAGGCATTCCTCGCCACCATGGCGGATGCCGAACGCTCGGCGGCTCTCTTGACGCAGGTGAGCCAAGCTGAGCAGGGCGGGGCGCAGGGCGGGGCGCAGGGCGGGGCGCAGGGGGGCGGGCAGCCGCAAGGGTGGTATCAGGCACAGCCCCAGCAGGCACAGCCCCAGCAGGCGATGAAACAGGCGGGCATGGGACGTGAAAGCGGCGTGGCCGCAAGGCGAGGTGCTGCATGATTAATGATTTTCCCTATTTTGAGAAGGCGGATGTGGGGGGCTTGACGCGAGCCGAGCTTGACGCTGCCGCCGATTTGGTGGACACCCCGGGATGGGCGGTCGTGAAGAAGTATCTGGCGGCTATCACGGCGCCCGTGCTCCCGGCGATCTACACCAACACAGATCCCGATAAGCAGCTTTTGCTGCATCAGGGGATCGGAAGAATTTACGTCGCAGCAAACCTGGTGGAGTTTGTCTCCTCCGCGAAGTCGCAGGCCGACCTCTTGGTGCAACAGGAAGTGTCCGCCCGCGAGGCCGCAGAGCAGCCGAAGGAAGATCAGGAGGATGCGGTGTAAGACTCAGGCAGCAGCCCGGCGGGTGCCGCGCTGTGGTGTCTGGACGTGACCCGTAAGGCTATCGCGGAGAAGGATTATGGCAGAAATATCAGACACAGAGCTGGCAGAGCTCAAGAAAAAGGCACATGCTTTTGATTCCGAGCAGGGACGGCTGCAGAAGGTGCAGCGGGAGCTTGATGCAGAGCGCGCACAACGCGCCGAGGCGCAGCAGGAGCTTGATGCAGAGCGCGCACAACGCGCCGAGGCGCAGCAGCAGCTTGATGCAGAGCGCGCACAACGCGCCGAGGCGGAGAAGCAGCTTGCAGCGTTGCAGCAGACCTCCACGCAGTTCGACCCACAGGCCGAGCAGATTTTCGGAGCTGACGGCGTGACGGTTCTTCAGGGCATGCTCGCCCCGGTGTTGGGGAAACTCGACACCATAGGCAAGCGGTTCGATGAGCAGGCGAATGCCGATGCGCAGGCAAAGTTGGAGCGGGCGTACTGGAGGCAGCTTGACGAGAAATTGTCGGGCAACAACCTTCAGGGGTTTGCGTCCCGTCTGCGTGACGGGGATCTCGCCGCAGCGTGGTCGAAGTTCTTGGAGGCTCGCCCCTCGGTAAAACGGGGGCAGGCAGAGGCTGATGTTGAAACCGTGTCCGACGCAGTTTACAGTTTCATCCAACAGAACAAAGAGCTGGTTGCGGGTGGCGGGTATTCGCCAAGCGCGGTCCCCGGCTTCACTCCGACGGTAAGGTGCGAGTACACGGATGCCGATTACATGCGGGACAAGGCTGTCCTGAAGCGGCAACTGGATAATCTCGCCATCACGGAGGAGGAGTTCAACAAACAGACCGACGCTCTCTATGACCGCTGGATAGCGGCACAGGAGAAGGCGGAGCAGGCAGCCACCGCATACGGGCTCGTATGAGGTGAGTTATGGCTTTCTTTCCGACACGCACAGGTGCCGGCGCTAATGTAGCGGCCGGACTTCCTTCGCGCGGTTGGGCGCCTCCGGTCTTTGCTGATCGGCTGATGCGTCTTTTCCGCGAGGCCACGTTTACGGACGTGACCACCGTTAACCCTCCCGGCGAACTGACCCCCACGAAGTCAGGTAGCCTTGGCTACATCTTCACGTGGGAGGCGTATGTTCGCTCGCTCCCGTTGATTCAGGGCCGTGACATGATCACGCAGTTCCCCAAGTCGAAGGACGTGGAGTGGATTCCCCAGCGTGCGCAGTACACCCAGATCG
>JASGUW010000158.1 GCA_030055235.1 Bacillota bacterium | reverse complement strand
CGTCCACAGATTCCACAAAATCCGCCGAATCTGCTGATTCCGCGGAGTCCACCGCCACCGCCGCAGCCGGCGCCGTCGGGCGCTGCCGCGGTTCAATTCCCTGCAGGATCTGCCCGCAGGCGGGGCAGCGGAGTTCAAGAGCTTCGATGCGGCGGATGACCTCCGCCTGTGAGCCAGACAGCGTCTCCGACAGATTTTCGCGCGTGTTGAGATCGGGGTTCACGGTGAAGCGCCGCAGAAAATCCTCCAAGCTGCCGGACCAGGGCAAAACATCGACGCGCGCGGGCGGCGCCGCCTCGCTCCCAGCTGCCTCGCCTCCGGTCGCTTCGCCACCGGCCGGCTCCTCCGGCGGCGGCGGAGCCTTGGCCGGTTCCAGCCCCAGCGCCCGCCGCAGCAGCGTCAACAGAATGACGGCGGTCAGCTGGGCGTCGACGATGGCGGTGTGGAACTTCGCACCATTCTCCTCCAAACCCAAAAGGCCAAGCGCCGCCTGAACGCTGCGCTGGCTCTGGGTATCGGTGGTCAGCTGGGCAAACACCCGCTGCACATCCAGCACACGCATCCCGAGCTCGCCGCCCATGTCGTGCCAGGCCAGGTTCGCGGACAAAGGTCCGCTGTCGCTCGCGCTCCAGGTGGCATAGATCCAGGGGGCCGGGCCGCAGAAGGCATGGAAATCAGGATAGACGCGGGGGAAGGTGCGGCCGAAGCGCAGCGATTCACGGTCGCGCCCCGTCACGCGCGCCACATAGCGGTTGAGGCGCTTGTGGACCAGCGGACGGACGGTCTCTGAGAATTCCTTCGCATGCTCAAGACTAAGAGGCGGCAGCGTTTCACATGTGTGTGGCTGAGGCAGCTCAAGCCGCACCGCTCCGATGTCGATGATCTCATAGGGCATGCGGGCCTGGATCTCGGCCGGCACCGGACGCCAGGGCTCGGCCATGTTCCATTCCAGGTCGAAGACCACTATCGCCTGGAGGGTCTGGGCCAGCAGGCGAAGCTCTTCCGCCTGCCGTTCGTGCACGACCGCTGCCAGCCTGCGGGCTTCCGCCTCCTGCAGCAGCTGCCGTTTCCGCCGACGCCTGGCCATTAACGGTAGCGCTTGACGCCCGTGATCGGATAGCCCGAGGGACGCCAGTCCTGAATCATGATCTTGTGCTGGACGGTGTTGACGTGAACGACCTCACTCCCGCCAAGATAGATGCCGACATGCGTCGTATGTCCCACGCCGAGCGAGTCGAAGAGAATCAGGTCGCCGGGCTCGGCCGTCGACAGCGAACGGTTCTGGCCGGTGCCGGGGTAGCCATAGGTGGAGCGTGGAATTGCGATGCCGGCGCGGCGGTAGACTTCCTGCACGAAGGCGGAGCAGTCATAGCCGCCCTGCGGTCCGCGCATCGACAGTGCGATGTCGACAATGCGCTGGCCGACCGAACTTGACGTCGGGGCAGCGGTGGGTGCCGGGGCCGGAGCGGCGGTCGTCGGGGCCGGAGCCGCAGTCGTGGTCGGGGCGGGCGCGGGCGCCGTGGTCGGCACTGCCGTTGTCGTCGGGGCGGCAGTCGTGGTCGGCTCGGTCGGGCGGGTGTCACTGAAGTGCCAGTTGCGGCAGTACATCAGATAGCCGTTCGGGCGCTGGACCTCGAACCATTCATCCGTGCGGCCGATGACCAGGACCTCATCGCCGCTGTTGAAGCGATGCACCGGCGGCAGCTCGGGATTGGCGGCTTCGCGCGCATCCACTCCGTCGGTGGTGCAGTAGAGGGTGCGCACCCACATTGGGAAAATAAAGCCCTCCTGCAGCAGGCTGCGCAGCAGATAGCCACCAGTGCCATCGTTGAGTTCTATTTTTGCGAAGTCTCCCTCAAACCCGCACACCACGGCCGGTGTTCCGCGCTGCACGATCCGCAGTTCGGCGGCATCCGTGCTGGCGGCCTCATAGACGGACACATCATAGGCGCGCACATAGAGTGTGCTGCCGATGAGATGGGCATCCGGATCTGCGCTGGTGGTCGGCTCTGTTGTTGTTTCTGTTGCTTCGGTTGTGAGTTCCGGGCTTTCTGCCGGCACTGCCGATTCTGCGCCTTCTGCCGGCTCTGTCGCCAAAGTGGCCGGCAGCAGCAGCTCCACTTCTGCCGGCACGGTCTCCGTGTTCTGGGCAGGCGACTGGGCGGAGTTCCCGGCCGCGGGCAGGTCTGCCGCAGCGGGCAGGATCAACTGCGTTTCTGCTTCGTCGGCGCCAGCTTCACTGGCTTCGGGCAGCTTCGCCGCCATCTGCGCTTCAGGGGTGCCCGGGAGAGCCGCAGGGAGGTTGGCGTTTGTTTCTAAATCGGCTGCAGTAGAAATATCAGTATTGGAATTGGTATTGGTATTTGCCTCAGATTCATTTCCCTCCGGCAGCGCCGAGCGGTTCAGCGGCATGTAATTCATCCCCGTGATCGCCACGGGCGACAGGGCTGCCAGATTCGCGCTTTGCGGCAGGGTTCGCGCAGGGGCTTCGCTCTCATCCGCCAAAGGAACAATGAAAGGCGGGCGGGCGGCTTCTTCTTCCACCGCGTAGGCCAGATGGCGCGGTTCGGGTTTCTCCAGCGTCAGAAAGATGCAAATGACACCAAGCACGGCTACAGCTGTTACTGCCAGGCGCGGTGTAAGCGAATTGTCGCAGACACGGCCGATCAGCCGCCAGAGCGACTGCAGTCTAAATCGTTGCATAAACACCTCACAGACAACTCCGTTCAGGCGGACACAAGGTCAACTGGAACGGATAACGAGCGTGATTATACGGGTGTCAGAGCCCCCTGGTCAAGGAAATATTACAAACAGATTACAAGGAACTGGCCTTATATTACGAACAGATGACAAGATTAGATTAGTTCTAAATCTCTGTAAGCCCACAGTATCAGGGCTTTGCGCGATTACCAGGATTAAAAAGCATTGATGGAAAAGTCTTTTCGAGCTGTCTGTGTAATCTGGCTGTAATTATGCCAGATCGCTGTACAAAAGAGTTGATTGCAGGTGTTATCTTCGTTTGGAAATAACACTATATTAGGCAGTTCTTCGGGAAGACCAGGGGATTCGAGAAGACCAGGGAATCTATCTGAGCCAAACTGGCTGCGAGCAATATGTCGTTCTTGGTATGAATGTACCCGACTATAAAAAGGTTCTCATCTTTCTGGATTTGTTCAAACACAACTATGAAATGCTCACGGAGCGGCTCTGGGCACACGCATATAGTTAGTACAAGGGCTACATTAAAGCCGACTTTGTGACCTACTTGACGACGGCGAAAGTCATCCGTCCTATAGCTACGGCCATCGCAATATCCACAAACGAAGCCATTACAATGGCAAGGCCTGATTTGCCTTTTATAAAGCAAGAAATAATTCCGGAAGCCAAAACATCATCCCACCCGACAGCAAAATGATTAAGTGCAAATAGAGGCTGTTCAGAAGCTTTTCTTTTGAGTTCATGGTAGTTCTGCAATGACCTGGTCATAAAGTCCTGCCTGTCTTTGCCGAAAACCTCGTCCAAGTCCTCTCCCCTTTCCCAGGTTTCCCTGGCACCCAGAACAATATTCGCAATATCCAGTCAGATCAGCTCTTGTTGATACTTATACACGTGAATCCATCATGTTTCGTCTATATCGAAAGCACAGAGCAAACTGCCTGTCGCTTCGAGTATAATCGAAACTATAATCGAAATCGAAACAAGTTTCAGTTATATTCGAAAGAAAGGAGAGTGTCATGAAACTGATTAGAAGAAGCAATTATATAAATAGAATTAAACCATTTATTGATAAACCGATTATAAAAATTTTAGTTGGAATGAGAAGAGTCGGTAAATCAACTCTTTTACAGCAAATCAGCAAAGAAATCCTGGGGCACATTGAAGAAGATAATAAAATATACATAAACTTTGAATCTTTTGAATTTTCAGAAATAAGTGATGCTAAAGACTTGTTTTCATATATTAAATCCAGAGTAGGCAATAATGAAGATAAGTTCTACCTCTTCTTTGATGAAATTCAACTAATTAAAAACTGGGAACGAGCTATCAACGCTTTAAGAGTAAATTTTAATTGCGATATATATATTACCGTATCTAATTCATCGTTATTATCCGGTGACTTAAGCACCTTATTAGCAGGAAGATATGTCGAGTTTGAAATTAAACCATTTAGTTTTTTAGAGTTTCGAGATCTTTATGCTGATTTGAAATTAACGGATAAAGACCTGTTTAATAAATATTTGCAATTTGGCGGAATGCCTGTTTTAAAATATTTTAACTTTGAAGAAGATCCTGGTTTCAAATACTTAAGAGATGTATACCATACTGTAATAGTTAAAGACGTTTTGTCCTACCACAACATAAGAGATGTTGATTTGTTCAAGAGGATACTTGCCTTTACGATTGAAAATATGGGTCATACTTTTTCGGCAAACAGCATAAAAAACTATTTAAAAAATGAATCGATTAAGGTCTCAGTGGATACAGTCATAAATTATTTAGAAATGTGCCGGCAAGCATTTATACTTGATAAGGTCTCCAGGTATGATTGTGTAGGTAAAAGAATATTAAAAGTTGATGAAAAATATTTTATAAATGATCATGGTTTTAGAGAGGCCGTTGGGTTCTCAAACATAAGAGATATTGAGCGAACATTAGAGAATATTGTATATAACGAATTAAAATCCAGGTCTTATGATGTAAATATAGGGAAAGTCAATGAACATGAGATAGATTTTATTGCAAGCAAAAACAAAGAGATTGAATACTACCAAGTAGCCTATTTGCTGGAATCTGAAAAGACAAGAGAAAGTGAATTCGGCGTCTATAAAAATATATCAGATAACTTCCCTAAATATGTCTTATCGATGGACGAAAATGATTTCAGCCAGAATGGAATCCGGCATAAGAACGTAATCAGGTTTCTGATGGGTGAATAGAGATGAAAATCGAAGTGGGAGAGTGGCTTTTCAGGCCGCGCAAGCAGATCTTTTGTCAAAGGAAGCAAAGTCTTGGCAGGAAATTGTTAACTGAAATGAAGTCGCCACTGCTGTTAAGTTAAGTTGTTATCTTAGATATCAACGCTTGTTTGCTATATCCTCTGCTAAGGAGGTACAGGACATGGCAAAGATCAAGTACCGAGTGGAGCTGACCGCAGATGAGAGATTGAGCCTGCTGGAACTCATCAACAAGGGAGAAGCTCCCGCGATCCATATCAAGCATGCACATATCCTCCTTGCGGTAGACCGAAGTCAGGGCGAACCGCTCATGTCAGATACAGATGCAGCTAAGGCATATTTCACGACACAACAGACCGTTTTGAATGTGAAGCGTCGCTTTGTTGAGGAAGGTTTTGAGTCCTCTCTTCGGCGGAAAAAACGCGAGAAGCCCAGCAAAGTCAAACTGGATGGCGAAACAGAAGCACGAATCGTCGCGTTGACCTGTACGGATCCTCCAGAAGGACACGCTCGATGGACGTTACGTCTCATTGCAGAGAAGTCGGTAGAGCTGGGTTATGTAGATAGCATTTCACATGTAGCCATTCGCGATCTTCTAAATAAGACAAATTGCAGCCATGGGTGGTTAAAGAATGGTGCATCCCCAAACAATCAGCGGAATACATAGCAAGGATGGAGGATGTATTATCTCTATTTGAGCTTTATGGAGTAATTTTTCGGACCTAAGAAATCGCTGTGTTCAATAACACGATCCTTCATTCGTTTGGATATTCTGACAAGTATTCTACTCTGACTGATTGCCAGCACACCCTTCAACACCGGTTATCAACATATATATCCTTGTTCGGTAAAGAGCCGCATACGGTAGGTATCTTGCGCCACCCCGACTTGGGGTGTAATCAATTACACCTCAAGATCTCCAGCTTTTCTCAGAAGGGTTAGCTATGAGAATCCATCACCTCTAGGCTACACGGAATGCCAACTTTTTAGAGTTGTGTCACCTTTGTACCCCATGCCTCTCGCTTCGTTCGAGGCACAAAACGGCATGAATCGTTGGTGCTGAGCATTAGCGGTATCTGACCTGTTTTTGATTTTTGTTTTAGTCCACCCTTGGTAAAGTTTTCTGCTCCCGCCCCAGTTGCGGGACAATACCGTGATTTTGTCCACCCCCTGGTCAAAAACTTCGATATTGCCCGATTCCGGGGGCAATACCGTGATTTTTGTCCACTCCCTGGTCAAAAACTTCGATATTGCCCGATTCCGGGGCAATACCGTGATTTTTGTCCACCCCCTGGTCAAAAACTTCGATATTGCCCGATTCCGGGGCAATACCGCGATTTTTGTCCACTCCCTGGTCAAAAACTTCGATATTGCCCGATTCCGGGGCAATATCGACTTTTTTGTACACATACGGTTTTCAAAATAAGAAAAACCCTTGTTGTGTCAGGAAGGGCTGACACAACTCCAAAAGTTGGTAAAACGGACGAGGAATTTGGCAAAAAGTCGAGTTGTGTCAGGAAAAGCTGACACAACTCCAAAAGTTGGCAAAACGGACGTAGAATTTGACAAAAAATCGAGTTGTGTCAGGAAAAGCTGACACAACTCCAAAAGTTGGCAAAACGGACGTAGAATTTGACAAAAAATCGAGTTGTGTCAGGAAAAGCTGACACAACTCCAAAAGTTGACAAAACGGACGAAGAATTTGACAAAAAGTCGAGTTGTGTCAGGAAAAGCTGACACAACTCCAAAAGTTGACAAAACGGACGGGGAATTTGACAAAAAGTCGAGTTGTGTCAGCAAAAAGTGACACAACTCCAAAAGTTGACCATTTGGACGTGGAATTTGACAAAAAGTCGAGTTGTATCAGCAAAAAGTGACACAACTCCAAAAGTTGACCACTTGGATGCGGAAATGGACAAAAAACTGAGTTGTGTCAAGGAAAGGAGAACCCACCATATCCACAGCAATCACTTGAGCACATTAGTCTGAGAATCGAGCAAACCATGCTCACCGCCCACTTTCGCATTAGCCAGAATCCACCCAAAGCAATGCAGAATTAAGCCCAAACAACACAGAATCCCATCCAAACATCACACACCAGCTAACAACACCGAAGGATGTAGCGCCGGTGGATGCAACGCCTGCGGAAGTAAGCAGTCCGTCAAAAATGAAGACAACAATCAAAGCACCCAAATCCCGTGCTGCTCGCCTGCATCCAAATCCCGTGCTGGTCGCCTGCCCTGCGGTGGGCTAGAATAGGGAAGAGCATTGCGGAGACCTCGAGTCCCCGCGTTTTTGCATGCCTGGCCAGGACGTTGTCTATAAGCACAACAGTTCACAAAAAGGAGATTTGAGATGATCCGCTTCAATCCCACGAACGCCGCCGCCTTTGTGCCCGCTCACGCCGTCACCCAGCTGCTGCCGCAGCTCGAACTGGCGCACCGCCAGCTGCTCGAAGGCAGCGGCCCCGGCGCCGATTTCCGCGGCTGGATTGATCTGCCCGCCCGCCCGGACACCGAAGAACTCGCCCGCATCCGCGAAGCGGCCGACTTCATCCGTCGCGAAGCCGACGTCCTCGTCGTTGTAGGCATCGGCGGTTCCTATCTCGGCGCCCGCGCCGTCATCGAAGCCCTCCAGAATCCCTTCGCCGCCTCCATGTCGGTGGCCGAACGCGGTGGCCCGCAGATTGTCTTCGCCGGCCACCAGCTCAGCGGCAGCTACCACGCCGACCTGCTTGACTGGCTCGAAGGCAAACGTGTCTGCGTGAATGTCATTTCCAAATCCGGCACCACGACCGAACCCGCCATCGCCTTCCGCATCCTGCAGCGCTACATGGAATCGCGCTATGAGCCCGAAGAAGTCAAGCAGCGCATCTTCGTCACCACCGACGCCAACCGCGGCGCCCTGCTCGACTTGGCCCGCGCCCGCGGCTATGCCCGCTTCGTCGTGCCCGACGATGTCGGCGGCCGCTACTCGGTACTGACCGCCGTCGGCCTGCTGCCGATCGCCGTCAACCACGACATCGACGCCCTTCTGGCCGGCGCCGCCGCCGCGCGCGAAGCCTGGCTCAACGTCGACGACCCGCTCACGGCCCCGCCCTACGCCTATGCCCTCTGGCGCAACGCCCTCCTGCGCGCCGGCTATGACACCGAGTTCCTGGTCCACTACGACCATCAGCTGCGCTGGTTCGTCGAGTGGTGGAAGCAGCTCTACGGCGAAAGTGAAGGGAAGGACGGCCGCGGTCTGCTGCCCGCCGGCGTCGAGTTCACCAGCGACCTCCACTCCATGGGCCAGTTCATCCAGGACGGCCGCCGCGGCCTGATCGAGACGGTCCTCCGCGTCGCCACACCACAGCGCAGCCTCACGGTGCCCTTTGACGAAGCTGACGGCGACGGCCTCAACTACCTGGCCGGCCGCGACCTCGCCGACATCAATGCCCGCGCCCTTGAGGGGACGACGCTCGCCCACGTCGACGGCGGCGTGCCGAACCTCGAAGTGGAGCTGGAGACCGTCGATGAGACGACCCTTGGCTGGCTGATCTGGTTCTTTGAGTTCGCCTGCGGCCTTTCGGGCTATCTCAACGCTATTAATCCCTTCGACCAGCCCGGCGTCGAAGCCTACAAGCGCAATATGTTCGCCCTGCTTGGGAAGTCCGGTTATGAGGAGCTGGCTGCCGGCCTCCGGGAGCGTCTCGGCCGTTGAACACCCTGACCCTGTCTGCCGCTGATCGCCGTCGCCTGCTGCGGGCGGTTGAAAAACCCGCCCGCTACGGTGGCGGCGAATACAATGTAGTACGCAAAGACAGCGACCGTTTCGCCGCTGACGGCCTGCTGCGCTTTGCGTTCTGCTTCCCTGATGTCTATGAAATCGCCCAGTCGAACCTCGCCCTGGCCATCCTCTACGAGCTCCTGAATCAGCGCACGGATGTCTGGTGTGAGCGCATCTTTGCCCCCTGGATCGACATGGAGGCCCAGCTGCGCGACAACGGCCTGCCGCTCGTCACCATTGAGTCCGGCACGCCCGCCGCCCGTCTTGATGTACTCGGCTTCACCCTGCAGCACGAGATGAGCTACACAACGGTCCTCAACATGCTCGACCTGGCCGGCATCCCGCTGCGCGCCGCCGCCCGCGGGGAGGACGACCCGCTCATCATCATGGGCGGACCCGCGGTGACGAATGCGGAACCGCTGGCGGACTTCGCAGATCTCATGCTCTATGGCGAAGCCGAAGAGATCCTGCCACAGCTCATTGAGCCCATCCGGGCCTGGCGCGCCGCAGAAAAGGACGCCGCCCCCGACCGTGCCACCCTGCTGCAGCGCCTGGCCGCCGTGGAGGGCATCTATGTCCCCTCCGCCTATGAGCCGCAATATGATGACGCCGGCAGATTCATGGGTATGTGTGTTGCGAAGGGCTTTCCGCCCACCGTACGCCGCACCATTGTCCGCGACCCGGACCGCCACCCCCAGCCCGAGCGCCCCATCGTGCCCGGCATGGGCATTGTCCATGACCGCATGGTCATCGAACTCTTCCGCGGCTGTCCCCGCGGCTGCCGTTTCTGTCAGGCCGGCAGCAGCTATCGTCCGGTCCGCGAGCACGACCCCAAGACGCTTGGCGCCACCGCCCGCCGTCTGGCCCTGGCGACCGGCCATGAGGAGCTCGGTCTGCTTTCGCTCTCGACCTCCGACTACTCAGGGCTTGAAGAACTGGTCGGCGGCCTGCTGCCGGATTTCACCGAACGGCGTCTCAATCTCTCGCTGCCTTCGCTGCGCATCGACAGCGTCTCGCCCGAGCTGGTCCGTCAGGTCTCCAGCACCCGCCGCAGCAGCCTGACCTTCGCGCCCGAAGCCGGTTCGCAGCGCCTCCGCGACGTCATCAATAAAGGCATCAGTGAGGCCGAGCTCGAGCACTCCCTGCGCTTTGCCTTCGCGAACGGTCAGGACCGCGTCAAGTTCTATTTCATGCTGGGTCTGCCGACAGAAGAGGACGAGGATGTCCTGGCTATCGCCACGCTCTGCCGCCGCACGCTCGATATTTACCGGGAGTCGGCCCGGACCCGGCGCCGCCTTGACCTTTCGCTCTCCGTCGCCCTCTTCATCCCGAAGGCCCACACCGCCTTTCAGTGGGCGGCTCAGCCGTCACGGGCCGAATTCGAGCGCCGCGTCGGGCTCCTGCGGGGCGCCCTGCCGCGCTCGGTCAAACTCTCCTGGCACGACCCCGACATCTCTTACTGGGAGGCCGTCCTGGCCCGCGGCGATCGCCGCCTGGGCGCCCTGCTGGAGGCTGTTCAGGCCGCCGGTGGCCGCCTGGACAGCTGGGCGGAGTGCTTCCGGCCCGCGCTCTGGGAAGAGGCGGCCAGAGAGCTGGGCATCGACACGGATTCGTATGCGCTCCAGCTGCTGCCCCTGGACGCGGCGCTGCCCTGGGAGCATATGGATTCTGGTGTACGCAAAGACTGGCTCATGACCGAATGGGCCCGCGCCGGCCGTGGCGAACTGACGCCGGAGTGCCGCCGGATCTGCAGCGGCTGCGGGGCGGCCTCCTATCAGGCCGGCATCTGTCCGACAGGTCCCGGTCCCGTCCGCCCCTATGACTTCGACCAGGCCTCCGCCACCGCAACAGCCCCGCCGGCGCCGGCAGAGCCGCTGCAGTCGCCGCCGTCCGAGCGCCCCGGTGGCCACTGGTACCGTCTGATCTACGCCCGTCGCGGCGATGCCATCTGGCTTTCGCATCTGGACATGCTGCGCAGCTTCGAACGCGCCCTGCGCCGCGCCGACCTGCCGCTCGCCCACAGCCAGGGCTTCAATCCCCGCCCGCAGCTGGTCTTCGCCCTGCCGGCCCCCGTTTCGATCGAAGTCGCCGCCGACATCGTGGATATCGAGCTCAGCCAGCCGATCACAGCCGCCTGGCTCCGGACGCGCCTCGCCCCCGTCCTGGCCGAAGGACTGGAGCTTGTGGATGTCTGGCGCCTGGCTGCCCCCTCGCGTGGCCTGATGGCCGCCGTCAAAGCCGCCGACTATGAGATCAGCTTCCCGGGCGCCGCCAGCCTGGCCGGGCCGCTCCTTGACGCCGGGCAGCTGCCCGTCGAAAAGCGCAGCAAGCGCCGCGGCACGGTCATAAGCGACATTCGCCCCCTCATTCTCAAAGTCCGGGCCATGGCACCCGATACCCTCGAACTGCGCCTGGCCGCCGGTTCCGAGCAGAACCTGCGCCCGGACACCCTGCTGGACGCCCTGGTTCAGCACCTCAACGCCAATCCCACGGACGTTCTAGGCGCCCGCATTCTGCGCCGCCGTCTGTTAACCGATCCCGCCGCCGGCTATCGCCCCTTTGGCCCCGCCGACGCTGTACGACAGGAGACGAGGCCCCATGCCTGACCGCGCACTGACCCTGCCTTCCTACTATGCCAACGGCATGGTGCTGCAGCAGCAGACACCCAACCGCATCATCGGCCTGGCCACGCCGCGCGTCTCCATCGAGCTGACACTCGAACGCCATCCCGCTCCGCAGCAGACGGTGTCGAGCCTGGACCGCCGCTTCGGCACCATCTACCGCGACACCACAGAAGCCGACCGCAACGGTCACTTCAGCTTCCTGCTGCCGGAGCTTCAGGCCTCCTACTGCCGCTACACTCTGACGCTGAGTACCATCGGCAGCCGCACAGGGGACGAAGCCAGCCCTGCGCCCTACGTCCGCCGCCCCGGACTGCCGCGCCCGATCGAAGACCTCATTGTTATCGACGACATTCTGATCGGAGAGGTCTGGGTCTCCGGCGGTCAGGACAATATGGCTCTGCCTCTGGCCTTCGCCGATCAGGGGCAGTTCCGGCAGCTTCTTGACCAGAACGACTTCGTCCGCTTCCTGCTCCATGGCGAAGAGGGGAGAGAGGATGAGACGGACTATGCCATCAAGCCCCGCGAACGCCTGACCGCCGCCCGCTGGACCCGCGCCGGCAACGTCCTCGATCTCAGGAGGATTTCGGCCATCGCGGCGCACTTCGCCCAAACGCTGCACCAGTCACTGGATGTCCCGGTAGGCATCATCTCCACGGAGGTCAGCGGCACCCTCATCGCCAGCTGGATTTCTTATGAAACGCTGGCCGCTACTCCGGAGGCGGTTTCGCATCTGACCCGCATCCGTCTCTGGCGAACAGCGGAAGGCCTGATGGCGGCAGGGGAGGGCGCACGTTTTCAGCCGGGGGTCTACTTTAACGCCCGCATAGCCCCGCTGCGCGCCCTGGCCTGCCGTGGCATTCTCTGGTACCAGGGGGAGAGCGACGTCGCCTTCCCGGACTACTACCAGACCGTATTGCCGCGCATGCTGGAGGACTGGCAGCGGGTGCTGCAGCCGGTAGCCGGTCAGACGCTGGCCTTCGTCTACTGCCAGCTGGCGCCGTACTGCTATCCCACACTGCCGCCGGAGACCCTGCCGCGCTTCAACGCCATGCTGGCACGTATTCGTGCCGAACTCCCGCTGGAGGCCGGACTCGTCGCCCTCCACGATCAGCCGCTGGACTATGACAAGCTGCCGCCGGCATGGAGCCATCCTTTGCATCCTCAGGCGAAGGCCGCCATCGGTCACCGCTGTGCCCGCATCGCCCTAGGTCTGGCCTATGACTGGCCGGTGGCGCGCAGTTCGCCGGAACTTGCTTCCGTCCGTGCCGTGGGCGACAAGCTGCTGCTGGGTTTTCGGACGCAGGGAGAAGCGCTGTCGGTACAGGGCGGCGGCCAGCAGCCGCGGGGCTTTGAGATCGCGGGTGCCGACGGCCGTTTCCGTCCGGCCAAGTCACGCCTGCTCTTCGGCGTCGAAATCATGCTCTGGCATCCGGACATCCCGCAGCCTGTCAGCTGCCAGTACGGCTGCCGTGAGCTTAACTTTGATGCCACCCTGGTCACCGCCGACGGCCTGGCCGTCGTCCCCTTTTCGACCCAGTATCCCCGCATTGACGCACAGCCCGATCTGCGCTGGATGACGATGGACAATCTGGAACAGTGGGCCTTTGAGCGCCCCGAACGGCCGCGGCCGCTGCCGGACCGCGCGGGGCTGGTGCCGCTGTTCACGAATCTGACAGAGGCCAAGGTCCGCTACGAGCTCGACACCGGGCAGCGCCATGAGGGAGAGGCCTCCCTGCGCATCCAGTATCGTGCCGACCGCACCGTCTTTCCCATCCTCCGTTATGAAGAACGCCATCTGTCGCAGCGGCCTCTGATCCCGTGGCAGGACTACCGCTGTCTGCGCCTGGCGGTCTTCAATCATGACCGTCAGCCCAAGCGCCTGCGTCTGGCCGGCCAACGCGACTGGATCGACTGCGAGCAGAGCCTGAGCTGGCAGATCATCGAACTGCCGATCGCCGGCGCCAGCTTCCAGCGCGGACTCATCCTGGAGCTCGAGGATCGCCAGCGTCAGGGTACGCTGCTGCTCGACAATCTCGAACTCGTGCCCGGCCCCAGGTGAACGACCGCGCCAGCCTCGTCGCCGCCCTGGAGCGTGCCGGTATCCGACCGGACCGGCGCTTTGGCCAGAACTTTCTCCATGACCGGGAGGCCCTGCAGCGCATCGCGGCGCTCGCCGTTCCTGAGCCCGGCGCCACGGTGGTGGAGGTTGGGCTGGGTGCCGGCACGCTGAGCCGGGCTCTTCTGGAGCGTTTGGGGCCTGACGGTTTTCTGCTGGGCTATGAACTCGACCGCCGCCTGGAGCCTGTGCTTTCGGACATTGCCCGCGAAGAAGCGGCCTTTCATCCCAGAATCCAGGACGCTCTGGCGGCGGATCCGGCGGCCGAGCTCTGGGCGCAGGGACGTGGGGGAGAGGCTGCCTATGTCTCCAATCTGCCCTACTATCTGACGTCTGAACTCATCCTGCAGGCTCTGTCGCGCTGGCCCGGGCTCTGGTCATCACTGACACTGATGCTCCAGAGCGAGGTGGTGCCGCGCCTCCTGGCCAAACCCGGCGATGCCCGCTACGGTCCGCTCGCGGTCATGGTCCGCAGCTACGGGGAGGGGCGTTCTGTGTTTTCTCTGCCGCCGCACCTTTTCTATCCGGCGCCGGCCGTGCGCTCGACGGTCGTCCAGCTGCTGCCGCAGCGAAACGGCGGGCCGGCCGCCCGGCTGCTGCGCCGCGACGGCGTGGCATGGCTTGGGGCACTGGAGGCTCTGTTTGCGCAGCGGCGGCGCCAGCTCCCGGCACAGCTGCGGCAGCTCGGGGTGGCGGCTGACAAAATCGAGGCCTGCTGCCGCCTTCTGCAGGAACGTGGAGTGGACCCGCGCAGCCGCGCTGCTGCACTGGAACCCGATCTGCTCGCCGAACTTTCTTTGCTTTCCGGTGTCTGGGAACGCTGTCGGGACCTGCCTGGTCAGGAAGACAGAAGCAGTCGACTATAGGGATATGGGTATCAGCTCCTTTGGCTGTTTTCCTGATGCTGCTGTTTATAGGGGGATATCGCTGATAATCCCATCACATCCACATCTGCATACACATATACATGCACATGCACATGCACATGCACATGGGCGACAGGTTTTATGTAAAGGTATGTGTCAGAACCCTGGCAGAGAGCAGTTCGATGTGGACTTTCCTTAAACATAAATTACCAGTTGTTTGAGGCTTTCCGCGCTTTCTGAGCTGATATTGCGCATAATTATTCATACTAAATAGATATAATCAATTAGATATGTAGAAATTCCGCATATACATGCAATCAGTCTTGTGAAAAGTTGATGTCTTGTTCTGCATGCTAGCCTGTCCCACAGATCACGGTCCTTTGCATTTTTTTCGAAGTTACAGTCCTGACTTAGGGGCAATATCGGAAAAATTGTCCAAGGGTGGACAAAAAATGCGCTGGTGCCCCGAAACCGGGGCAGGAGCGAAAAAATTGGCCACAGGTGGACAAAAAATGCGCTGTTGCCCCGAAACCGGGCACAAACCCTGATTTCTGGCCACAGGTGGACAAAAAATGCGCTGGTGCCCCGAAATCGGGGCAGGAACGGAAAAATTGACCACAGCTGGCCAAAAAAGGCCGTTTGTGCCCGAAAATCTGAGCACAAACCCCTATTTCTGGCCATAGCTGGTCAAAAACTGCGCTGGTGCCCCGGAATCGGGGCAGGAGCAGAAAAACTTGACCACACCCATAAACTTAACTGGCGGTGAAGCACCGCCGCTTTCTCTCTTTTGATCACAAAGCGGCGGCAAACGAATTGATAGGCAACTGTCGTACGGGCGACATATGCTGTGCTGCCCATGAATCAGTGCAGGGACTCTAATTGTGTCCACGGCTGGTCAAAAATGCGTTTGTACCGCGTGAAACCAGTCACCAGTCAGAGGCGTCAAATTTATAGTGGTTCACAATCGAGATAATCAAAACAGAACTTAGATATCTCCTCATGCTAAGCAGCAAGGAGTGCCGCGGCCGGGGCAGTTGTCTGGATCACGACATTCTGCTTGGAAATTTGCTTGTTTTGCAAACAAAGGCTGAAAAATCCAAATCCACTTCGAACCCCCCGAAGCATGCCAATCCCCCTCGCTGCTCGCCGCAGCCATCCATCTTTTCCTTCCAGCCAGCATCTCAGGGTCAAAAGCTGCGATGCTAAGAATAAGAAGTCAATCGATAGACCTGAGTGCATGCCATGTGAAAACTGCAATGTTTCAGCATTAGCTATTACGTTTACATAAAACTCTGATGCTGGATGACTATTTGGATCAAAGGTTTATCTTCCTGACATATATGGTCCGTACCAAAATTTCTTCAATTGCTAACTCGGAAGCTCAAAAGCTATGCTAGAATGAAAAGGTAGCGTTTTGTGAACCGTATGTATTTTTAC
>JASGUW010000157.1 GCA_030055235.1 Bacillota bacterium | reverse complement strand
TTATCCCTGTGATAAATGTGCAGATAGCTGATTTTTCTTTGAAACCAAATTCGAACGCCAATGAAAATAATTACAAAGCCACTTAACATAACAAGTAACATGACGATTAATGGTATTGTCGGCATATTTGCACCCCCCTAAAAACTTTTGAACACCCCTAAGCGGCCGCTCTTTTGCAATCGTTAAATTGTATCAATTTCGGTATTATCATTTCTATGTAAATACAATCAACTTTTCCAGCATAAAGATATTCTAAAAGCTGTAAGGCATGGTAATTGTCTGCTTCGATTAAGGTATGCCAAAGGTCGCTGTCCGGCGCATTAGAAATGGAATCAACAAATTGCAGATAGGGATAAATCGGCTCGCCAAACTCTGCCGTAGTGACTAAATCCTTCAGAGCAAATACCTTTTCCTGTCCGTCGCCCTTACTTATACACAGAACCTGCTCCCCTTGGACATCTTTAACAATATAAAGCTCGTCGACGCTTCCATTCTTGAGGGAAACACTGCCACCAACCTTAACGGGAACTTCGTAAAGAGGAGTGCACTCGGGCAGGTGATTTTCAAAAACGAGGCCGAATTTTTTCTGTTGGGTTAATTTATCGGCTTCTGCCTGGATGCGCTCGCGCAAGCTGTCATCCTTTATTTGTTTAATCAGATCATCAATAATCGCCATCAGACATCATCCTCATCAATGAATACCCAAATATCGTCCACACCTTAGTCAAGCACTCGGCAGCTGCGTTCAATGCTGTCGAGCGAGATGTATTTTCTGCGTTTGATACGCGCCATCACATTGCCGGAGAAACCGGCCTCCTTAATGAGCTCAGAATTGCTCGTCTGCCGATCAATCAATAAATGCAAGAGCTTGTCATAGGATACAGCCAGGCATTTTCCCTTCCGTCCTTGATAACTACACCTACTCTATCATTTCCATGTGAATAACCCCACATAAATGACGTGGTTTGACGGTCTGTATTTTGCTCCTGCATAAACCAAGACATTAAAATGCAGTACGATAAAAGCCAACACACAGGATCTTCCCAGGCTTCGGGTACTTCCTGCACGAAAGAGATGGGAGCACGAGCTGCCTTGCCCGCACTCCCATCGAAGCTGTCAATATTCAGTTGTCGGATGCTTCACGTCGGCTGCGACATCCAGTGTGATGTGCACTTCAGGTGTGCATGGGGTTTGACGAACTACCTGTTACAAAAGCTTCTGAGAACAAGCCAGGTTCATCACCGTCGAACCAGCCCGTGTGAACTGCCGAATCTGGTGCTCCGTACGGTCTTCGGATGGCAACTTCGCTTCATCTTCGCCTGATTGGCCTGATACCACGCGCTGATCGCTTCCGATCAGTATTTTTATGTCGCGTTACTGGTTTCCTGTGATCCGCGAAGCCTCAGTCCTGATCACCCTTGTACGAGAGGAATCCGTCAAGTGCGCCGGATTCAGCGGTCCGTCCGATGCCATGTGCTAAGTGATCCATCGGCATCATCTCCTCTCCGCCTGCGGAATCTGTCCGATCCCTCATTCCTGCAGGACTCATGCCACAATATCGATTCCCGGATTCATGATCTCTGTCTGTTCATGTAACGGGTTCCCCGATGACTATGATCCTGAGGTAAAGAGAGTGTAACGCTTTATGATGGGATCTGTCAGTTTCCGATCTGACGGATTGACAGGCTGAACTTGTTGTATACTGACTCTAATGTGTGCAACGTGCCCAAGCCTTCGACCGCCCCTCCGGCGGTCTTTTTATCTCCCCAAACACCCGGCGAACTACCATGCCCCTGCCCGGCACCCGCTGCGCCGGAATCTGTCTATAATAAGCAGGTCAAAGATCTGAAGGACGTCGGCCACCGGCCGGCGGGAGGAGGGAGAGCGGAAACATGTTTCGAACCGCCATCATAGGACTGGGCACCATAGCCTCAATTCATCTTGACGCCATCCGTGAGCTGGAGGGGATCGAGATTGTCGCTGTCTGCGACATCCGGCCGGAGTGCCACGCACTCGCCCCTGACCTGCCGTTCTACAGCGATGTCCGCGAACTGCTCGATGACAGCCGGCTCGCCCTGGATGCGATCCACATCTGCCTGCCGCACGATGCTCATCTGCCCGTCGCGCGTCTGGCCCTCGAGCGCGGCATCGCCGTACTGACTGAAAAGCCGGTCACCGCTACCCTCGCAGAGGCGAAGGAGCTGGTCACTCTCTCGGAAGCCCCCGGTGCCCGTATCGCCGTCTGCTTCCAGAACCGCCTGAATCCCTGTTCCCAGGCTCTGCTCGCGGCCGTCCGCTCCGGCGCTCATGGCCGCCTGATCGGTCTGCGCGGCCAGGTGGCCTGGCGGCGTACCCCCGAGTATTACGCACAGTCTCCCTGGCGCGGCCGCATGGAGCGTGCCGGCAGCGGCACACTCATCAACCAGGCGATTCACACCCTCGATCTGCTGCAGCTCGCGGCCGGCAGCGAGCCGGTCACGATCACGGGCATGGTTTCGCAGCTGCAGGACTACGGGCCCGATGTCGATGTCGAGGATACGGCGGTCGCGAAGATTGACTTTGCCAATGGTGCCACCGGCTTCTTCATGTCCACCAACGCCAACGCACTGAATGAGGATGTCGAGCTCGTCGTTCACTTCGAGAAGACGCGCTTCACCATCCGTGGCGGCTGTCTGCTGCAGCAGACCGACGGCGTCGAGACCCGGATCGCCGAGGATGTCCGCCGCAGCGGTGCGAAGTTCTACTATGGTGCAGCGCACCAGGATATGATTCAGGCCTTCTACGACTGGCTCGGTGGCGACAGCGGGGCGCCAATCGTGACGGTGCGCGAGGCCCTTGTCACCGTTCGCATCATCGACCGCATTCTGGAGAGCAGCCGCCGCGGTGCGATACCGGTCGCCTACTGATCCGCCGTAGCGAGAAGCGCAGCCAGCAGTCTGAAGCCGTCGGGAACGAAAACCCCGGCGGCTTTCGCGTCACGTTCGGAAAAGTGGGGGCGGGTGACGGCAGCGTCCGCCGCTTGTGCGGCAGTGCCCGCCACTTGCGCGGCGGAGAGGAAGCGGCTGGCAAAGTCCGCCTCATCCATCCCGGGATCGGCGGCCGCCACGAAGGGGACCGGATCGCTGGTATGGGTGCGGAGCGCGAGCGGTGTCGGGTGGTCGGGGAGGACGAGAACGCGCCAGCCCTCGCCTGTCCGGGCACGCCGGGCTTCGAGCCAGTCGAGCAGCGGCCGTGCGATGCGCCGGTCAATGCGCCGGATTGCCTCAATCTTCTCCTGCAGCAGTCCCTGATGGCCGCATTCATCCGGCCCCTCGAGATGGATATAGACGTAGTCCGCCCCGCTGTCGAAGGCCGCGATCGCGGCGTTGAGTTTTGCCTCGTAATCTGTCTCCCAGGTGCCCGTTGCTCCCGGGACCGCCGGCGCCGCCATGCCGATGGCAACACCCAGGCCACGCACCAGATCCACCGCCGAGATCGCACTGCCGCGAAGGCCGTAGCGCTCGGCGAGCGGGGCCAGGGCCGGCCGGGTTCCGATGCCCCAGGCCCAGAGACCGTCGGCCTTTGATGCCTCGGGACCGAGGATGGCGGCCGAGCGCCGCTGGAGTTCAAGCAGCAGCCCCGCTGCCGGGCCTGCCGGCAGGTGGCCGGTGACCTGGCGCCCGGTCAGGTCGTGGGCCGGGGTCAGATGAACCACCTGTTCGACGAGGGCGACGCGTTCCGGCGCCGTTGCGGGCAGCCGGTCGAGCGGGAGTTCCAGGGCTTCGGCCACCCGCGCGAGGCCGTCGCGCCAGACTAGGCAGTGGCGGTAGCTGACTCCGGGGTAAAGTTCGAGGCGGTGGGCGGCGAGCCAGTCGGCGAGTTCACGGTTCAGCAGGGCGATGAGGCGGGCGGCCTCGTCCGTTGCGATTTCACCGGCGGAGTAGTCCGCGAGGACGAGCCTGTCATAGTCTTCCTCCGTGGGCATTCCTGCACCGAGTCCGTTGAGGCTGACGAGATTGACGCGGCAGGCGAGATCGAGGGGGCCGAGATCAATGCCCAGACTCAGGGCCTCGAGCGGGGAGCGGCCGCTGTAGCCGAGCCGTGGATTGTAGCCCATGACGGCCATGTTGGCAGTGTCGCTGCCGGGCTTCATGCCCGGCGGGACCGTCTGCACCAGTCCCAGGACGCCGCGCCGGGCGAGTCTGTCAAAGGTCGGTGTGTCGGCTGCTTCGAGCGGCGTCAGGCCGTCAAGTTCGGGGATGGGCAGGTCGGAAGCTCCGTCGGTGAGAATGATCAGATACTTCATGGAAACCTTCTTTTTGGTTCTTCTTCAACAACTTCGAGAGGCTCGGTTGCCTGATAGACAAAACGGTAGGAGCCCGTCGCGACGGTCGCCCGTCCGGCGTCGTCGAGCATGGCATCGCCCGTTACCTCGACCGCAGCGGCGGCCGGGGCCAGCGGCAGCGCGAGATCTGCCGTCGCACCGAAGGGCACGGTGACATCGAGCTCGACCATGTTGCGTTCGAGATCGAGCTGCCAGCCCACGCGGATTACGCCCAGCGGCGAGCGGTAGGTCAGCTGGTAGGAGCCGAGCTTTGCGTGCAGCAGGGGCGTCACTGTGAAGCACCGGAAGCCGGGTGCCTGATCGCAGGGCCTGAGGCCGCCGGCATGAGTCACGATCCAGTGCACGATCGAGCCGTAGGCATAGTGGTTCAGGCTGTTCATGCCCGTGTCCGTGATCAGGCCGTCGGGGCCGACGCTGTTCCAGCGTTCCCAGATGGTAGTCGCACCGAGCTTGATCTCGTTCAGCCAGCCGGGGTAGTCCTCGTTCAGCAGGATGCGCCAGGCGAGTCTCTCCAGCCCGTTGTCCGCCAGCACCGCGTTCGCGATCGGGGTACCGACGAAGCCCGTCAGCAGCATGCCGCGGTCGCGGCGGAAGCGCTCGGCGAGCTGCTCCCGTGTCGCCTCCGGATCCGGGGTGATGTCGTGGGCGAGGGCGAGCAGCAGCGCCGTCTGGGTGTTGACCGCGAGGCGTCCGGTGGCCGTGAAGAACTGCTCGCGGATTCGGGCGAGAACCCGGTCGGCGCGCCCGCGCCAGCCCGCAACCTCGTCCGTGCGTCCGACGACTGCGGCCGTCCGGGCCAGAATGTCGAGGCAGCGGTAGTAGTGGACATAGGAGATATAGGAGACATCCGTCTCTCCCAGCGGTTCCATCCCGAAGAGCGCAGGCCGGTCCAGAGACAGCCAGTCGCCGAAGTGGAACTGCTTCTGCCAGCCGCAGTCGTCGCCGTCTACCCTCGTGACGTACTCAGCCCAGGCGACCATCGAGTCATACTGCTCCTCGAGGATCGCGGCGTCGCCCGAGTGGCGGTACATCTCCCAGGGCATGATGCAGGCCGCGTCGCCCCATGCCGTCGAGCAGAAGCCCATGCCGAAGCTCGGGATGACGTTCGGCACCATGCCGTCGTGCGACTGCTGCTCAGTCCACATGTCACGCAGATATTTGCGGTAGAAGGCATAGGTGTCGGCCAGCATGATGGCGGTCGGGGCAAAGACCTGTGCGTCTCCCGTCCAGCCCATGCGCTCATCGCGCTGCGGGCAGTCGGTCGGCACATCGAGGAAGTTGCCGCGCATGCCCCAGCGCGTGTTCGACACCAGCTGGTTGATCAGCGGATGGCCCGTCTCAATCCAGCCGGCATCGGGAATCTCGCTGTAGAGTGCGATGCCCGTGAAGTCTGCCGGGTCGAGGTCCGGGATGCCCTCGACCTTGACGAAGCGATAGCCGTAGAAGGTAAAGCGCGGCCGCAGCAGCGTGGGCTCGCCGCTGGCTGTATAGTGATAGGCCGCCTTCGCCGTGCGCAGGTTGTCGCGGTAGAAGTTGCCGTGCTGCAGGATTTCGCCGAACTGCAGGTGAACCTCGCTGCCGGCCGGCAGATCGACGGCGAGTTCGAAGGTGCCGGCAATGTTCTGTCCGAGATCGAGGACGGTCTCGCCCGCCGGCGTGTGAATCAGGATGGGGGAGAAGCGCTCGCGCAGACGCACCGGCGGGCTCAGGCGGTCGCTGAGGGGCGGGTAGACGTTGGGTTCTGCGGGGGCCGGGGTGCCGGCATGGACGGACACGGGCCGCTCAACGACCTCGGCCGCCCCGCGCGGTCCGGGCGCGAGCGTGTCGTCGCGCATCTCGCCGTTGTAGATCGACGAGTCCGTGATCACGCCGGCGTGGACCTGCCAGTCGCCGTCGCTGGCGATGACCGCCTCGCTGCCATCCGTGTACAGGAGCCGCAGTTCGGCGACGAGGCCCCAGCGGTCACCGTAGTTGTGGCGCGCATCCGGGCTGGTGAAGCCGAAGCGTCCCTTGTACCAGCCATCGCCGACGACCACGGTGAGCTCGTGGCGGCCGGTTCCGCCCGCCAGCTGCGGTGTCAGATCGTGGGTGATGGTCTGCAGCCAGGCGTGATAGTTTGTCGAATAGGGTGTCATGAACTCGTCGCCGATGCGCCGGCCATCGAGTTCTGCCTCGTAGAGACCGACCGCCGAGATATAGAGACGCGCCTGCTGCAGCGGCTTCTCGACCTCCACGGTCCGGGTGAACACCGGATGGCGCCCCTCATGCCACGATGGGGCGATCCAGGATCCCTCCCAGCCCTCAAGCATCTTGCCGGTTTCAAACCAGGCGATCTCGCTCAGAGCTTCCTCGCCGGCATCCGTGCGCACGCCTACCTGCCACCAGTAGCGGCTGCGCGGTTCGAGCGTGAGTGGTACCCGGGTTCCGAGGCTGTCCGGCTCCGTCGACCAGCCACTGTCGTAGAGCAGCTCTGTCAGACCGGGATCCCGGGCGACGCGCAGGCGCGCTGCGGTCTGTTTTTGCCCTTTGCTCCCGGTGACCAGCCACGCAAAGCTCGGCTGTTCTCCGAGCTCATAGCCCAGTGGCTCGGACAACTGATTGACCCGTAAATGAACTACCTGCATGCTTCTCTCCTCTTTCGCCTCGTTCGGTGCCGGGGCAGCCGACGAATCCGTATCCGTATTCCTCGAACAGTATACGAAACCGGGCCTCCGTTGCCGCAGAAGAAAGCGGAATCTTATCAGGAAGAAGCTGAGGATTCGATCGGGGCAAACGGAAATGACATTTCTCTTCGAGACGGCAGCGCAGAATGGCGCAGCTGCACAGAAAGAACTCGGAAAGTCCTGCTAAAGGTCGAATGCTTCCTTGGCCTTCGCCAGGCAGTCGAGCACATAGTCGAGCTCTTCGCGGCTGTGGGCGGCGGAGATCTGGGTGCGGATGCGGGCGAGGCCCTCGGGAACGACGGGAAACTTGAAGGCGATCACGTAGACGCCGAGGGTCAGCAGGTAGTCGGCGACCTCGATGGCCTTCACCGCGTCATAGATCATGATCGGGACGATCGGGTGCTCTCCGGGGAGGACGTCGAGGCCGAGCTTCTCGACGCCGGCGCGGAAGTAGCGGGTGTTGTCGGCGAGCTTCCGGACCAGGGAGCTGTCCGACTCGAGGAGCTCGAGGACGCAGAGGGAAGTCGCCGCAATCGAGGGTGCGAGGGTGTTGGAGAAGAGGTAGGGGCGGGACTTCTGGCGCAGCCAGTCGACGATGGGCTGGCGCGCGGCCGTAAAGCCGCCGGATGCGCCGCCGAGAGCTTTGCCTAGAGTGGAGGTCAGAATGTCGACGCGCCCCATGACGCCGCAGTGTTCCGGCGTGCCGCGGCCGGTTTCACCGACAAAGCCGGAGGCATGGCTGTCATCGACCATCACCAGGGCGTCGTAGCGCTCGGCGAGGTCGCAGATTGCCGCCAGATCGGCGATGTAGCCGTCCATCGAGAAGACGCCGTCGGTGACGATGAGCCTGATGCGGGTGCCGGCGGCCGTGGCCTCCTCGAGCTGGGCAGCGAGGGCCTCCATGTCGCGGTTGGGGTAGCGGTAGCGGGCGGCCTTCGACAGGCGGATGCCGTCGATGATGCTGGCGTGATTGAGCTGGTCGGAGAAGATGGCGTCTTCGGGGCCGAGCAGGGTTTCGAAGAGGCCGCCGTTGGCGTCGAAGCAGGAGGAATAGAGGATGGCGTCGTCGAAGCCGAAGAAGGCGGCGACCTTATGTTCCAGATCCTTGTGCAGCTGCTGGGTGCCGCAGATGAAGCGCACCGACGAGAGGCCGTAGCCCCAGCGGTCGTAGCTGGCCTTCGCCGCCTCGAGCAGGACGGGGTGGTTTGCCAAGCCCAGGTAGTTGTTGGCGCAGAGGTTGATGACGCCGGGCGCCTGGGTGGTGTCGATGCGGGTGCCCTGCGGACCCGTGATGACGCGCTCTTCGGTGTAGACGCCGGCTGCCCGCAGCTCGTCGAGCTGCCGGGTGATGATCTGGATACCGGTTTTAGACATTTCGTTTCTCTCCTCGTTGGGAATTGGGGCACCGCGGCGTCCATCAACGTCCGGGCTCTCTGTGCTTTCTGGCTCCCGGGGCTTGCGGGCTGCCGGGCTCCCGGGGCTTGCGGGCTGCCGGGCTCCCAGGCTGGCCGGGCTCCCAGGCTGCCGCCCGCCGCCTCAGCGTCCGTCGGCGGCCGTCGTCCAGTCCAGTATGACCTTCCCCGACTGCCCGCTCACCATGGCCCGGAAGCCCTCCTCATAGTCGCGGAAATCCAGGCGGTGGGTGATGAGCGGTTCCAGGTCCAGGCCCGACTGCACCATTGCCATCATTTTGTACCAGGTTTCAAACATTTCGCGCCCATAGATGCCGGTGAGCGTCAGACTGTTCAGGATGATGCTGTTCCAGTCAACCACGGTGCCGGGCTTCTGGAAACCCAGCAGCGCGATCTTCCCGCCGTGGATCATGTTGGCGATCATGCTGTTGAGCGCCGCGCCCGCCCCCGACATCTCGAGCCCGACGTCGAAGCCCTCCCGCATCCCGAGCCCGTGCATCACGTCCTCGAGCCGCTCGGTCCGCAGGTCGACCGCCCGGCAGCGCGGCACCACCCGCTGCGCCAGTCCCAGCCGATAGGGGTTCATGTCCGTGATCACGACGTGCCGGGCGCCGCAGTGCCGCGCCACCGCCGCCGCCATGATCCCGATCGGCCCCGCGCCCGTGATCAGCACGTCCTCGCCGACCAGATCGTACTTCAGGGCGGTGTGGACGGCGTTGCCGAGCGGGTCAAAAATCGCCACGATCTCCTCAGGAATACCCGGCAGAACCTGAACGACATTCTCCTTCGGGATCACGACATATTCCGCAAACGCCCCCTGGCGCTCAACACCCACACTCAGCGTATTCATGCAAAGCACGCGATGTCCCGCCCGACAATTGCGGCATTTCCCGCAGACGATATGGCCCTCGCCGGAGACGATGTCGCCGACGGCGAAATTGTCTACCATCGGGCCGACCTCGACCACCTCTCCGACATACTCATGGCCGATGACCATCGGCGGCCGCACGTGCGCACGGGCCCATTCGTCCCAGAGATAAATGTGCACATCCGTCCCGCAGATCGCGGTCTGGCGGACGCGGATTCGGACGTTGTTCATCCCCGTCTCCGGCAGCGGCACGCGCTCGAGCGCCAGCCCGGGCGCCGCCTCCCGCTTGACCAGGGCATACATGCTGTCCGTCATCGTTGCACTCCTTTAGGAATATGTATTTTATGCGAAGCCTCCCCCGGAACCCGCACTGCCGCGCCATAGCGCCCGGCGACGGTCGCCGCCGCCGGGTATGCCTCCGGCCCCGAAACCTGGACCAGCGGCCGCCCGCGGACAAGGCGCAGCGTCGCCTCCAGCAGCACCGGATCGTCGCCCACGATGACCAGCGGCGCATTCACCAGCGGCTCGAGCTCGGCGACGAGCTCCGGATCGGCGGGGACGGCGATGAAGTCACAGCCCTCGTCGAGCTGGTCGAGTGCCTCTCCGACAGGGTCGTCGCTTACCAGGCGGGCTCCGATCTGGTACGTCACGTCGCCGGGGTAGAAGACCCGCCGCTGGCTGGTGGCGATGGCGCGCTCCCCGACATCAGAGAGCCCGGTGTGGCTGGCGGCGGCCAGCCCGGCCAGCTCCCGGATGTGCGCCGGATTCGTCCCGCAGCAGCCCCCGACGAAGCGCACACCCGCCCCCAGCAGGCCCGCCATCTCGGCCCGGAAGCTCCCGGGGTCCAGATAGGCGTCGTCGCTGTCGCCGCCGTGCGGGACGCCGGCATTCGGGCGCGCGATCAGGGGGAGGGCGGTGGCGCGGGCCAGCCGGGCGATCTGAGGGGCGATCTCGGCCGGGCCGGTAGCGCAGTTGATGCCGAGTGCCGCGACGCCCAGGCCCTCGACGATAGCCGCCGTCGTCTCCAGGTCGGCGCCGGTCAGCAGGCGCCCGGAGCTGTCGGGCGACCAGGTTGCGAAGATGGGCAGCGTCGCGCCCTCCCGTGCGCCGACGATGGCGGCCTTCAGCTCGTAGGTGTCGGTCATCGTCTCGATCAGGATCAGATCGGCGCCGGCCGCCTGGCCCGCCGCCGCCAGGTCACGGTAGATCGTGACCGCCGTCTCAAAGGGCAGCTCACCGAGCGGTTCGAGCAGCCGGGCCGTCGGACCCAGGTCGCAGGCGACGCCGACGTTGCGGCCGCTGCTGTCGGCCAGGCGCCGGGCGAGCTCCACCGCCGCCGTCACCAGTTCTCTGGCTTCTGCCGGATCGCTGATGGCGAGTGCCGGCGTGTTGAAACTGTTCGTGGTCAGGATGGCGGCGCCGGCCTCCAGGTAGGCCCGGTGCACGTCAGCCACGATCTCGGGATGCTCGCGGCTGTAGCGCGAGGGGATGCCGCCCCGCTCCAGCCCGCGGGCATAGAGCTCGGTGCCCATGGCGCCGTCAAAGACGAGCGGGGGGCCGGGGGAGAGGATCGAGCTTCGCATAGATTCCCACCAGGTCATGGATGTTCCTCCTTATGGCGCAGTTTCTGGTTGGTGTTCTGACGCAGCAGGGTGTAGAGCACAGAGGCGAGCGGAATGCTGAGAATGATGCCGGCCAGGCCGAAGAGCTTGCCGCCGAGCAGCGCGGCCACCAGTGTCCAGAGTGGCGACAGGCCGACCGAGCCGCCCACCACGCGGGGGTAGACGAACTGATTTTCTATGAACTGGATGACGACATAGACGACGATGACGAGCCAGACGCGCTCGGGGGCGACGAAGAGTGTCAGGATGGCGCCCGTCGCCGCGGCGATGAGGGCTCCAACGAAGGGGACGAAGGCGAAGATCGCGGTCAGCACCGCCACCAGCAGGGCATAGGGCAGTCGGAAGGCCAGGAAGCCTGTGAAGATCATCAGGCCGAGGATCAGCGCCTCCAGGCCCTGGCTCGTGATGAAGCGGGCGTAGGTCTGCTGCACGAGGGCGGCGATGTCGAGGAGTCTGTGGTACTGGTCGGGCTTGAGGTGGGCGGAGGCGAGGCGGCGGAACTGCCGGGCGAGCTGGCGCTTGCCGAGGAGCATGTAGATCGCGAAGACCAGCCCCAGGATGATGTTGCTGACGAGCGACAGCGTCGAGCTGGCGAGGTTCCTTACGGAGCCGAAGAGAATGCCGGCGCTGCTGGTCAGGCGCGAGAGGTCGAGCTTGGCCGCCCACTCGGCGATCTGGGTCGTGTCGATCTGGTAGGACTCGAGCTTGGCGAGCAGGAGGGGCCAGCGTTCCTGGACGATCGGGATCGCGGTTCGCACCGAGCGCACGACTTCTGGGACGACGAGCCCCAGCGCGAGCGCGAGCACGAGCAGCACCGCGAGGAGCGTCAGGACCAGGCTGATGATGGTGACGGCGGCGGTGGGAGCGGGCGCGGCGGACTCGGCGGCGTGTTCCCGGGCGGCTTCCGGTTTGGGCTTTAGCCCGGTTTTTTTGCGGCGCGGCAGGCGGCGGAGGGCGCGTGCGACGAGCCGCTCGAAGCCGCGCATGGGTACGTTGAGGATGAACGCCAGGATCGCCCCGAGCAGCAGCGGCATCAGCAGGTCGAGGATGCCATGGAGGAAGGTGAAGAAGGCGCGGTGGTTCAGCGCTGCTCCGAGCAGGACGGCCGCGCTCGCAATGAGCAGCAGCGGTAGCCGCGCGCGCTGCCAGAGTGATTCAGGTGGGGTGGATGGTGTGTCGGACATGGGATCTGTCTTCCTTTCCAACGCGCATGGCGCATCAATTAACGATACCAGAATCGGCGGTTCTGCAGGTGCTGGATGAAGCGTAGTCAAAGGGGTGTTTGTATCTGCACCTCTGGCCAAAAAAGGGCGTTTGTGCCCGCGAACCCGGGCACAAACCCCGATTTCTGGCCAAGGGTGGACAAAAAATGCGCTGGTGCCCCGAAATCGGGGCAGGAACGAAAAAAATGTCCAGGGCTGGCCTAAAAAGGGCGTTTGTGCCCCCGAACTCGGGCACAAACCCCGATTTCTGGCCACTCCCTTTAGATCTAACTGGCGGTGCAGCACCGCCGCTTTCTTTTTTGAGCATAAAGCGGCGGCAAACGAATTGATAGGAAGCAGTCGGGCGGGCTTATATCACGCTGCGGCACCGCCAGAACGGTATGGAGTCTGGCAACAGCGAAAGCGGCTGTTGCATAGAGTGCTCATTGCATAGTCTACCGATTCCAAAAACACCTTTTACCCGATTCCGGCGGCCCCCAAAGACCTTCTCTGAGTCAGAGAAACGTCATTGGTACCTCCTTTTCAAGTGACATGGTAAATGAATACCTTCTGAAGCAGAACGAACACTTCGAGTGCCGTTAGGGCGTAATAACACGCCCTGAGTACCATGTGAGAATTGTCAGCAACACCGCTGCCTCAGGTATTCGCGGCTTTGAATAATCAGCCGTCGCCCGCCGCCCGCCCGCTATTCATTTCATATCTCTTTCTCTTAACGGGAACGATTGATGACGCACGGCAGCGGCTGCGGAAAGGACAAAACTTGCACGTTCCACAAGCGTGACTGCATAAATGAGAGGTGTCGTGCATATAACCGTGTAACTATGCGGAGGCATGAATATATATCACATGTCCGGCAATCTTGAATCCCAAATGCAAGAAATAAAACACATCTTTGTAACCACAGCTTGGAACGCACCAAGGACAATGAAAGAAACGCGTTTCGAGGTGTACTGTGTCCCCTACATCTCACTCCGCCGAGTCCGATCCGAAGCAACTTCCCATCCCGATGTTGGTCGTGAATCGCTATTTAGATGAGATTGGCTTTTCTCGAATGATGATGAACACGTGACCTGGGATCCAAGCCAGTGGCATATAAGTCCCGGATGCCTGGCTCACATGTTGGTTCTCTTGACAACTATGGATGTGCATACTCCATTAAACGCCATTTCCAAACGTCTGAAAGAGATTGATGTGGAGCATATTCTGGGCAGTTTGGTCCAGGCCGCAACAAGTGAATGAGTACAATGTCGGCGAGGCCTTGGAGCGCATAGGAAAAACGGATCCTGAAAGGCTGTACAGCCTGGTAGCCATGTCTGCGATGGCGCTATACAAGGTATTTCCAAAGCATTTGCATGCGGATACCACGACTTTGTCTTTCTATGGTGCACATGATTCCGATACGGAACCGGCAGAGGGATGCCTGCGACTTGTACCGGGTAACAACAAGGATCATATGCCCGGATGCAATCAGGCCGTTGTCGGGCAGATTGTCACCGAGCACGGGATCCCAATCTTCAGCAGTGTGATGGATGGCAATACCAGCGATGTAGAGTGGAACGGTGATTCTATAGAGCACCTCGTTATGTCAAACATGACATAACGAAGGAAAAGCTCGGAGAGCTGGCAAAGACAGCGATCTTTGTCGCAGATTGTAAGCTGGTCACGGAGAAACATATCCGTAGCCTTACGGATCAGGGCTTCTCCTTCGTCTCCCGCTGTCCTGAAGCCTTCGCAGAAAAGCTCT
>JASGUW010000156.1 GCA_030055235.1 Bacillota bacterium | reverse complement strand
CCCTCGCCGCCCGCCATGGTCTTAGCATTGGTCTCGAAGCCCTGCGCAGCGCCGAATCCAACATCCTCACCACCCAGGCTGAAGCCGCCGCCTTCGTAAAGACCATTGACAACCCCGCCTTTGGCCTCACCATCGATGCTTTCCATATGGGGCAGATGTCGGAATCCTACGAAATACTGACTGAGCTTAAAGTACCCATCATCCACGCCCACATCGCTTCCAGCGAGCGCAGCTTCCCCAAAGCCGAAGATCCCGACGACTACGCCGCCTTCATTGCGGCCCTTGTCAGCACCGGCTACACAGGCAGTATCAGCATAGAGGCCTCTGACAAACGACCGCTTGCCGAACGCGGTTCCGCAGCACTTGCCCTCCTGCGCGGGCTGACCGCCGGCTGACCGCCGGCTGACCGCCGGCTGACAAGCCACCGGACGCAACCGCCGCGCCTAGCGCGGCCGCCGCAGACCGGCGACCACAGCCTGCACCAGAATCAGCAGCACACCAAGCCCGCCGATCACCAGGGCGTAGCGCAGCTGCGCCTGCCGCAGCCCGCCCAGAATCGCCTCGGCCACACTGCGCAGCGCGGCCACGTCGCGCTCGAAGCGCAGCAGCCGCCCGATAAGCGCCGGGACAAAGAAGGCCAGGCTCAGCGAAATCACGGCCGCAAAAACCGCCCCCACCCCCGCATACAGCGGCCATCTCGTGAGGCGCCCACCGGCCAGCAGCACCAGCCAGATCAGGACAACCAGCACCAGCAGCACCGCGGCGAACAAAAACTCCGGCGACAGCCAGGGCCTGAGCGTCTGAAGCAGCGGGACGGCACGCAGCACCTCATCCAGATCCACGCCGCCCATCCCCTGCGCCCGGTACCAGGCATCCATCGCCTCTCTGGTCTCCGCCGAAAGCTGGGTACCCGTCACTCTCTCGATCGCAAGCGTGAGATTGCCAAAAATACTTTGCATCTCACTCTCATAAACATAACGCTCACCCTCGCCGTCGAGCAGATAATCCGCCGAACGGCCCGCCAGCAGCGCAATGCTGCGCAGGGTACCCGCCTCTTCAAACACCGCCGGCATCTGGGCTTCCGTCAGGCCCGTCTCCATATGAACGCCGGGAGGGAGATATGCGAAGGCCAGCTGGTAGACCGTACCGCTCGTGCCCTCGCGATCGATGAAGGTCAGACGGCTCAAATCCGTTTCCCGCACCTTCGCCACGACGCGCTCCCCGTCCAGGCCGCTGCGGATCGCGGCAATCTGCCCGACCACAAGCAGCAGGCTGGTGAGAACGATGGTGAGCAGGACGCCGAGCACCGTGAGAGCGACGTTCGACTCCTCCTGTGGGCGGCGCCGCACCTCACGGTAGAGCGGCGCTGCTTCAGTCTGCCCCCTCATGACAGCACCCAGCGCGGCGGCAGAAGATCTGCCGTCCACAGCAGCTCCACTCCGGATCCCGGCCGGGCAAGCTGCGGAAACTTCGTCATGGCACGGTGGATCATGATGCCCGCCAGACCGAGCAGCAGCAGGCTGATCAGGGCGAGCGTCAGACCGATGACCAGCTTCACCCGGAATCGGTGCTGCGCCTCAAGCTCAGATTCGACCTGCGGGTCGGCCGGCTGCGCCTGGCCCAGCCGCTCCGCATCGGGCTGGGGATGGGCATAGAGGCGGCCGGGATAGACCAGATGCGGCAGCGCATCCGCCGCCCCGGCGACGGCCGCCGCCGGCTCCGGCCGCGGCGCTTCAAAGCGTCTTGTCTCAGCCAGCGGATCAGGGAGCGCCGGGTCTTCGTCCGGTGGCTCCGGAAATTTATAGTTCAGCGGCGCCAGAGGGGCGTTCGAAAGATCTACAAACCATTCGGGATCCGGTTCAAGCGGCGTCTGTACCGGCGGGGCGGGGCGGATCGGTTTTGCATCTTCCACTTCCTGCACCGCAGCGCGTGAAAGCGGCATGATGGTCTGCAGGCGCCCGCATTCAGGACAAAAGCTGTCATTCTCATTCATCGGACTCGCACAGTAACAGCACAGGCGGCCGCCATCCAGTCGTCCCATATCTCCCAGTATCCCCCTTTCGCGTTAGATCGACCATAGTGTAGCGCAAGCAGACCGCCGGTGAAGTGGCAGATATGACAGCAGCTCCGACAGACAAAGCGCACGACATTGTACCCAAAACCCAGGCAGCACGTAATCCGGGTGTACTTGCAGATCCGGTAAACTTCGCCTATTCTGTCAGCTAATTGCGCGAAAGGAGGCCGGCTGTGACGCACAGAACAGAAAGCGACCCCAGGTTCCGTGGAATATTCCAGCGGCAGCCGCAGCATGCGCCGTCCCTGTGCCTGTCATATCGCCGCCGCTGCCCCGCGCCCTCCCTCTACGACGGGCGAATGTGAAGCCGGGCAGCTTTCGCATAACCCGCGCAGAACTCGTCTGACTAAAGACGGACGGCAGCAGGCCGGACTGCACCACTACTAAAGCAGTCTTCGGGAGTCCTTATCGTGATTGAAATCCAGCATTTAACCAAGCAGTTTGCCACGCGCCGCGGGCCTTTTACGGCTCTCGACGACGTCAGCCTGACCGTTGCGGCAGGCTCCATCCACGGCGTCATCGGCCTCAGCGGCGCGGGGAAGTCCACCCTCATCCGCTCGATCAACCTGCTCGAGCGGCCAACCGCCGGCGACATCCGCATCAATGGCCGCAGCATCATCGACCTCCGCGGTGCCGAGCTCATCCGCCTCCGCCGCTCCATCGGCATGATCTTCCAGAGCTTCAACCTCCTTTCCCAGCGCACGGTTCATGCCAATGTCGCCTACCCCCTCGCCATCGCCGGCACGCCCCGCGACGCAATTGACAGCCGCGTGAACGAGCTGCTGCGCCTGGTCGGCCTGGAGGACAAGCACGACGCCTATCCCGCCCAGCTTTCGGGCGGTCAGCAGCAGCGCGTCGCCATCGCCCGCGCCATGGCGGCCCGCCCCGGCATCCTGCTCTGCGACGAACCGACCTCCGCCCTGGACATCGTGACGACGGGCCAGATCCTTGACCTGCTGAGCGAAATCAACCGCCTGACCCGGGTCACCATCGTCCTCATCACCCACGAGATCGCCGTGATCCGCCGCATCTGCAACCACGTCACCGTCCTCGACGGCAGCCGCGTCCTGGAGCAGGGTCCCGTTGCCGAGGTTTTCAAAAACCCCCAGGCCGCCATTACCCGCCAGCTGCTCTTCGCTCACGAACCCCGGGAGGCAGCCCCATGATCGACTATCTGACAAGCTTCTTCACGGCCTACGGCGGCCTGCTCTTTGACGGGACACTGGACACACTTCGCATGGTCTTTATCAGCACCGCCTTCGCCTATGTCCTCGGCCTGCCCATCGGGGTCGGCCTTGTCCTGACCGAGCAGTACCTGCATGCGGACACAACGACACCCGGAGCAGGGCGGGCGACGGCGCGGGCTTTGCATACATTATTGGGATTCATCGTCAACGTGGGGCGCTCGATCCCCTTCATAATTCTTTTGATTGCCCTGCTCCCGTTCACGCAGTTTGTCGTGGGCACCCGGCTGGGAGTACGGGCGACGATCGTTCCCCTGACGGTCGGCGCGATTCCCTTTGTCGCCCGGCTCGTCGAACAGTCCATCCGCGAAATTCCCGCAGGTATCATGGAGGCCGCCACAGCGATGGGATCGACCCGCTGGCAGCTGGTGACACGCGTCATCCTGCCGGAGTCCGTCCCCTCGCTGATCATGGGCGTCGCCCTGACTCTCATCACCCTGATCGGCTACTCGGCCATGGCCGGGGCGGTCGGCGGCGGAGGCCTGGGCGATATCGCCATCCGCTACGGCTACCACCGCTATCAGGCGGATGTGATGCTCTGGACCATCGCCATTCTGGTGATTCTGGTACAGGTCATTCAAACTCTTGGTTCACAACTGGCCAGGCGCGTCGACAAGCGCCGGCTCTGAAATTTGGAGGATTTTTATGAACGCGAAATTCTACCGCAGCCTGCTCGCCCTCAGCTGCTCTCTGGCTCTCCTGCTCGCAGGCTGCCAGGGGACCGCGGCGACCACCACCGCCCCGCCGACCACACAGGCGGCTCCGGCCCAGACCACGGCCGCGCCCAAAACGGACGGTGGCGGTGACCGGACCGTCATCCGCGTCGGCGCGACACCCGTCCCACACGCCCGGATTCTGGAAGCCGCCAAGCCGCTGCTTGCCGACAAGGGCTACGAGCTCGAGATCATCGAGTTCACCGACTACATTCAGCCGAATGCGGCGCTGGTCTCCAAGGACCTTGACGCCAACTTCTTCCAGCATCAGCCCTATCTTGACGACTACAACCAGAAGAACGGCTCCGACCTGGTCGGCATTGTGAAGATTCACTTCGAGCCGCTGACAGTCTATGCCGGCAACACGAAGGCGCTCGACAAGCTCAGCTCCGGGGCGAAGGTCGGCGTGCCGAATGATACGACAAACGAGGCCCGGGCGCTGCAGCTGCTGCAGGCGAACGATCTGCTGAAGCTGCGCGAGGGCTCGGGGCTTGAGGCAACCAAGCTCGACATCACCGAAAACCCGCTGGGGCTGGAGGTCATCGAACTGGCGGCGGAGCAGATCACGCAGATGCTGCCGGATCTGGACATCGCCGTCATCAACGGCAACTACGCCCTGACGGCCGGCCTGTCGGCGGATCTGGGCCTGGTGTCGGAGGACGCCAAGTCCGAGGCCGCCGAGACCTACGGCAACGTGCTCGCCATCCGTAAGGGCGACGACAGCCGCCCGGAGATCGCCGCCCTGATCGAGGTCCTGACCTCCGACGCCATCCGCGACTTCATCAACGAGACCTTCCCGGGTGCCGTGGTGCCGGTCTTCTGAAGCTGGCGGCGGCCGAGCGGCTGGGCGGCCGGATGGCTGGGCGGCCGAGCGGCCTGGCGGCCTGGCGGCTAATCTGAAAAACCCTGATGTTCACCAACAGCGGGTCCGGCAGCAAAAGCCGGACCCGCTTGTATTGATGGCTTCAGCCTGCTGCGCAGGATGCTGCTCAGAGGGGGCAGCTGTGAAATTCCAGCACCTCTGACTTGCTTAATGGTCAACTTTTGGAGTTGTGTCACCTTCTCCTGACACAACTCGCTTTTTTGTCAAAATCTCCGTCCGATTTGTCAACTTTTCGAGTTGTGTCACCTTTTCCTGACACAACTCGACTTTTTGTCAAAAT
>JASGUW010000155.1 GCA_030055235.1 Bacillota bacterium | reverse complement strand
TCCTGCCCCGATTCCGGGGCACAAACGCCCTTTTGGGGCCAGCCGTGGTCAAGTTTTTCTGCTCCTGCCCCGGTTTCGGGGCACAAACGCCCTTTTGGGGCCAGCCGTAGACAAGTTTTTCGCTCCTGCCCCGATTCCGGGGCACAAACGCCCTTTCTGGGCCAGTCGTGGACAAGTTTTTCGCTCCTGCCCCGGTTTCGGGGCACCAACGCAATTTTTGTCCACCTTCTTAGCAAATTTTCGATACTGCCCGAGGCCAGGAGAAGAACGCGGAAAATCAGCCGCAGCTGTGCTGAGAGTTAGTAAGGATGCATCAACATGCGAGGTGTTTTGAACACTTATTAGATATGGTTACGAACTGCATCAATAATCATGGCGCAGGTGTCACCCATTCGATTATGAACCGCTTATATCTTGACCACATCAAAAGACCCGTCTATTTCAGAGGAACCGACGGACATCCCCTGTTTTGCATTTTTTAGAAGCCCCTGCGCCTCAGATCTGATTTTAAGCCATTTTTGCTTACATGGAGCTCGAGTCACAGCTGCTTTGTCCTGTTGGTACTCTTACATACAAGGCCTGCTGCTCATTTCATACTCTACCCCCTACCCCAACACCGTTTTCCGACTCCGACAGCGTTCAGAAGGCTGCTCCAAAAGCAAAAATGCCATCGGTACCCCCATTTTCAGGTGATACGGTGAACTCACACCAGCTGAAGCAAAGAAACACCATGAGTACCGTCAAGGCGTGAAAAACACCTGGGACACCACGAAAAAATCGCCGCAATACCGCTGCCTCAGGGTTTTGAGGTCATTTGAAGGCTATGCTGCCACCGCCCCTTATTCTTAATATGTATATAGTAGGAAACAATCGATGATGTACAGGAAGCAGATGGTAGAAAGTGATCGTTGATGTGAGGTAAAGCCTGAAGAACGGACAAAATTGCACGCGCTGCAGCCTTCTACTCATGAATTCGAGAACCTTTTCATAATTGTTGTTCAGGTGCGGAAACCCACTCCCTTTAAGGGGTGGGCAGTTCACCTGCTGAAGCTATCCATACATACGGATATCCACGTACTACATCGCCTCAAAAAGTGCGGAAAGTTGAACTTTGTCCTTTTCATTCAGAGGAGGCCTAACTGATGCAAGCTTATCCGCACATGCAAAAACCGCCCCGGCACTGCCGGGGCGGTCTGTTTCTGTGGATCTGCCGCGATCAGGTGATGATGCGGTTCTCCGTCTCCTTGTCGAAGAGAGAGATGCGGATCGGGTCGAAGGCAACTTCGATATCCTGGCCGACGCGCGAGGTTGAGGTAATGGGATCGACGCGGGCGGTCAGCATGACGTCACCCACCGTCAGGTAGATGTAGGTCTCAGCACCGAGCATCTCAACGACGTCAACGTGCGCGGGGATTCTGGTCTTCGCGTTGTTGGCAACGAATCCCTTTTCGTCATTGATGGCCTCGGGACGGACGCCCATGATGACCTCTTTGCCGAGATACTGACGGACTTCGTCGACGTTGTACTTCTCATCCGGCAGGGTGATGGTGAGGTTGGCGAAGGTGGCGGTGATGCTGCCGTCCTTGCCTTCCTTCAGCCTGGCGTTGATGAAGTTCATGGGCGGCATGCCAATGAAGCCGGCGACAAAGGTGTTGTTCGGATGCAGATAGAGCTGACCCGGGCTGTCGACCTGCTGGATGAAGCCATCCTTCATGACGCAGATACGGGAACCCATCGTCATGGCCTCTGTCTGGTCATGGGTAACGTAGATGATCGTCGTATTCAGGCGCTGGTGGAGCTTCGTGATCTCAACACGCATCTGCACGCGCAGCTTGGCGTCAAGGTTGGAGAGAGGCTCGTCCATCAGGAAGACCTTCGGGTCGCGGACGATCGCACGGCCGAGCGCAACACGCTGGCGCTGACCACCGGAGAGGGCCTTCGGCTTACGATCGAGCAGGTGCTCGATTTCGAGGATGCGGGCCGCTTCATTAACACGGCGCTTGATTTCATCCTTCGGGGTCTTACGCAGCTTGAGACCAAAGGCCATGTTGTCATACACGGTCATATGGGGGTAAAGCGCGTAGTTCTGGAAAACCATGGCAATGTCACGGTCTTTCGGCTGGACATCGTTGACGAGACGGTCATCAATGTAGATTTCCCCGTCACTGATCTCTTCGAGACCGGCAACCATGCGCAGAGTTGTGGACTTCCCGCAGCCTGACGGGCCGACCAGAATGATGAACTCGCGGTCAGCGATATCAAGATTGAAGTCGCTGACGGCCACGACACCGCCCTCATAACGCTTATAAACGTTCTTTAGAATAACACTCGCCATTGCTTCACCTCCGAGAATGACATGTCCGCTGCCTCATTTTTCGCAACGGTATTTGCATGACACAGTTACTATAGCACCCGTTTCGCGGGGTGACCATCCGCAATTGTGTACAAAACTTTTGCCCCCGTTTTGTGAACTTCTCGCGAAAGTCTTTTAATTTCTTATTATATAAGCATTGGTAAACGAAGACAGCTCCGCCTGACTTGCCAGCCCACGGTACCAGTTCTATTATGGCTGAAGTGCCGGTCGGCCGGTCCGGACCAGGCTGGCACGTGTGTAACGAGTTGCTTGCATTTACCCATTGAATATGCATGCATATTGCATATTGTCATTGTTTTATGCAGGACTGCTTGTTATTATTGCGTTTTACATCGGCCACTTACATCGACCACGCAGGGAGGACGGCAGGCATGAATCAGGGGGACAAGTATCGGATCGGTATCGTCGGCGCGACGGGCTATGTAGGCATGGAGCTGGTGCGCCTTCTGGGACGCCACCCTGGCTTCCACATCACGGCTTTGACTTCGGTCAGTTTTGAAGGACGCCCCTTTTCGGAAATCTATCCCGCCTTCGCCGGCATCATGGATCAGACGCTGCGCCAGGCGGACCCGGATTTCCTCGCCGCTGCCTGTGACATCGTCATCACCGCCCTGCCCCACGGCGTATCGTCGGAGATCGTGCCCCGGCTGCTGGAGCGCGGCCTGCGCGTGCTCGACCACAGCGGTGACTTCCGCTTCCGTGATGTCGCGGTCTATGAGGACGCCTATCGCCTCAGCCACCCGCGCCCGGACCTGCTTGCCGAAGCGGTCTACGGCCTGCCCGAGCTGCATCGCGACGCCATCCGAAAGGCCCGCCTGGTCGCCAATCCCGGCTGCTATCCCACCTCCGCCATTCTGGCGATCGCACCGCTGCTCACGGGCGACCTGATCGATCCCGACCGCCTGGTGGTCGATTCGCTCTCAGGTGTCAGCGGCGCCGGGCGCCAGTCGGCCGTTGCCTACAGCTTCTGCGAAGCTGCCGAAAGCAGCCGCCCCTACGGCGTTGTCGGCCACCGCCACACACCGGAGATTGAGCAGGAGATCTCGGCCCTGGCCGGCCGATCGCTGGAAGTCGTCTTCACCCCGCATCTCGTGCCGATGAAGCGCGGCATGCTGACCACCCTCTATGCCCCCTTCGCCGACAGCAAAGACACAGTCACGGCTGAGGAACTCTACGAGCGCTTTAATTCCTACTATAAATATGAGACCTTCGTACGCGTACTGCCGCCGGGCCGGCTGCCCGACAGTGCCCGCGTCACGGCCTCTAACTTTATTGACATCGGCGTCGCGGTCGACAGCCGCCTGCGGATGGTAAAAATCTTCTCCGCCCTTGACAACCTGGGAAAGGGCGCCTGCTCCCAGGCCATCCAGTCCCTGAACCTGATGACCGGTTATCCGGAAACGGCCGGCATTGACCAGATCGGCATACCCGTATAGAAAGCGAGATCCATTTAGATGGCAGATCAGAATCCGGAAAAACTCCTGACCAGTGCCGACGTCCCAGAGACGCTGAAGGCACAGATTCTTATAGAGGCCCTGCCCTACATTCAGAATCTGGCAGGAAAAACCGTGGTGATCAAGTACGGCGGCAACGCCATGACCAGCCCCAACCTCAAGCAGCATGTGATGGAGGACATCACTCTGCTGCGCTATGTCGGTCTGCGCCCGGTCGTCGTGCATGGCGGCGGCCCCGACATCAACCAGATGCTCGGCCGGCTTGACATCCAGTCCGAGTTCATCAACGGACTGCGCGTGACCGATCAGGCGACGATGGAAGTTGCCCAGATGGTCCTGATCGGCCGCACAAACAAGGAAATCGTCAGCCGCCTGCAGCGTCAGGGCGCCGCCGCCATCGGCATCAGCGGCATCGACGGCCAGCTGCTGCGCTGCCGCCCCCTGCGCCGTGAATCCGCCGGACGCCCGATCGACCTGGGCTTTGTCGGCGAAATCACCCATGTCGACACCAGCGTCATCCGCCAGCTCACCGAGCGCTGGATCCCCGTCATCGCGCCCATCGGCGCGGACGAGCACGGCCAGTCCTACAACATCAACGCTGACACCGTGGCCGCCGAGATCGCCGCAGCACTGGAGGCGGAGAAGCTGATCCTGCTGACGGACGTCGAAGGCGTCATGCGCCGCGGTGAAAACGGTCAGAGCGAAATCCTGCACTGGCTCGTTGACAGCGAAGCCCGCCAGCTCATCGCCGACGGCACCATTGTCGGCGGCATGATCCCGAAGGTAGAGGCCTGCATCGACGCCATTCAGCGCGGCGTCAACCGCGCCCACATCATTGACGGGCGCATCCCCCACTGCCTCCTGCTTGAGATCTTCACCCACCGCGGCATCGGCTCCATGTTCACCCGCCACCGCCGCCCCTTCTATCCCGGCGAACGCGTCTGGGATCACAACTGAATCAGGAGGGAGAAAATGAATAGCAAACCCAGCCTGGACGCAGTACGCGATCTGGATGCCCGCTGCCACCTCAACACCTTCGGCAAGCGCCTGCCCATTCTGGCGGTCGCCGGAGACGGCTGCTATCTGATCGATGAAAACGGCCGGCGCTATCTCGACCTCATCGGCGGCATCGCCGTCAACGTCCTGGGCCACGGCAACATCGCCCTGGCGGCGGCGCTGACGGACCAGGTCAGCCATCTGATCCACTGCTCCAATCTGGTCTACAACCCCTGGCAGTCAGAGCTTGCCCGCCGCCTCTGCCAGGCGACCGGCATGGACCGGGTCTTTTTCGGCAACTCCGGAGCGGAGGCGAACGAAGGCGCGATCAAGCTCGCCCGCGGCTACCACGTCGAACAGGGCCGCCCCCGCGCCCGGGTGCTCTCGGCAACGGACTCCTTCCACGGCCGCACCCTGGCCACCGTGACTGCGACCGGGCAGCCCAAATACAACCAGAAGTTCGCCCCCCTGCCGCCGGGCTTCTCCTATCTCCCCTTCGGCGATGAGGCAGCCCTCACCCAGGCCATGGACGACGACGTCGCCTGCCTGATCCTTGAACTCATTCAGGGTGAAAGCGGCATCCATCCGCTCAGCCGTGACTACGTCGCCCTGGCCCGCCGTCTCTGCGACCAGACGGGTGCCCTCCTGATCATTGACGAAATCCAGACCGGCATGGGCCGCACCGGCCACTTCACCGCCTGCCAGCTCTATAACGTCAAGCCCGACATCATGACGCTGGCCAAGGGTCTTGGCGGCGGCGTCCCCATCGGCGCCCTGCTGGCGACCGAACAGGCGGCCACGGGCTTCGTACCCGGCGACCACGGCTCGACCTTCGGCGGCAATCCCCTGGCCTGCCGCGCCGCCCTCACCGTCCTGAGCGAGTATGAACGGCTCGGGCTGGTGGCTCGGGCTCAAGAGGCGGGGAAGCGTTTTTGCGAAGCTCTCCAGCCGACCGTCTCCACCGCGGGACCGCTCGTCGAGATCCGCGGCGCCGGCCTGATGCTCGGACTCGAGCTCGCCTCTCCGACCACCGCCGGCGGAGCCGCCGCCGTGCGCGACCGCCTGCTCGCCGAAGACGGAATCCTGATCAACAGCATCGGACAGACGACGCTGCGCCTGCTGCCGCCGCTCACGATCTCGGATGCCGAAATTGATCTGGCTGCCCGGGCGATCGTGGGAGCTTTGCAAAAATAAAAGGAGCATATCAAATGGAACAGCTGCCCAAGGACTTTCTCTCTCTCAATGACTGGAGCCCGGAGACCATCACCCGCGCTCTCGACCTGGCCGACCGGCTGAAGGCCGAGCTGCGCGCCGGTACAGCGCATCGCCTGCTCGAGGGTCAGAGCCTCGGCATGATTTTTTCGAAGTCCTCAACCCGCACCCGCGTTTCCTTTGAGGTCGGCATCGCCCAGCTCGGCGGCCAGGGCCTCTATCTCAGCACCGCCGACATTCAGCTGGGCCGCGGCGAGACCATTCCCGACACCGCCCGCACGCTCGGCCGCTTTCTCAACGGCATCATGATCCGCACCTACGCCCATCAGGACGTGGTGGAGCTGGCGCGCTGGTCACCGGTACCCGTGATCAACGGCCTGACCGACCTTTTGCACCCGTGTCAGGTGCTCGCCGACCTGCAGACGATCCGTGAGGAATTCGGCCGTCTGCGGGGGCTGAAGCTCGCCTATGTCGGCGACGGCAACAACGTGGCCAACTCGCTGCTATATGGCTGTGCGAAGACCGGCGTTGACATCCGTGTCGCCACGCCCCCGGACTACCGCCCCGACCCGCTGGTCTTCGAGCAGGCCCGGCGCATCGCGGCGGAGGGCGGTTCCGAGCTTGTCTGGACCCCTGATGCCCGCGCCGCCGTGGAGGGTGTCGATGTCGTCTACACCGATACCTGGGTCAGCATGGGCCAGGAGGCCGAGCGCGCCGAGCGGATGAAGGTCTTCCTGCCCTATCAGGTGAACCGCGAACTCTGGACGCTCACCGGGCCCGACGCCATCTTCCTCCACTGCCTGCCGGCCTACCGCGACATGGAGGTCACCAATGAGATCATGGAGGGGCCGATGTCGCGCATCTTCGACGAGGCCGAAAACCGCCTGCACGCACAGAAGGCCGTCATGGTCCTGTTGATGGGCCGTGCCTGAGCCTCTTTTCTGCGGCGACGAGCTCCCTCAGAGCGGAACCAGCAGGGCCAGCGCCCGGCTGGCCGTGGCCGTCCGTGATGCCCGTCCGGAGGATGTCCCTGCCCTTTATGTTCTGCAAAAGGCGGCCATGCGTCAGTACGCCCTGCGATCGGGGCTCGACCCCGAAACTGCGCCGCTGGAGTCGCTGGCGGAGACAGAGGAGGATGTCGCCGCTGCCGTGAACCACGGCGGCGTCCTCATCGCCTGTTCGCCGCAGGAGCCGCACCGTCCCCTGGCCACCCTGCGCCTGACCGTCGACCGCCACGATGCCGGGATGGTCTGGCTGACGCGCTTCGCCGTCGACCCCGAACAGCAGGCGCGCGGGGTCGGGCGCCGCCTCTATGGGGCGGCGGTCGACTGGGCCCGGGGCGCGGGGGCCGGGCGTATCTGCCTGCACACGGCGCTTGCCAACAGCGAAACCACGGCCTTTTACGGCAGCCTGGGCTTTCAGCTCCTGGAGACCTCCAACACGCGCGGCTACAGGCGCGGGCTTTTCTGCCACCAGTTCCCGGACAGCGCTGCGCCATGACGGCGGCGGGTGATTTCAGTCAGGGAAGCGTCCACCGCCATATTCTGCGCCTGGCTGTGCCGATGACGCTGGCCCAGCTCTGCAACATCCTTTACAACATTGTCGACCGCATCTTTATCGGCCACATTGAGAGCGGCTCTTCCCTGGCACTCACCGGACTCGGCGTCGTCTTCCCGCTGCTCGCCATCATCGCGGCCTTCGCGAATCTGGCGGGCCAGGGCGGCGCCGTCCACTTTGCGATTGCCCGCGGCCGCGGCGACGATGCCACGGCCGGCCGGATCATGGGCAATGCCTTCGCCCTTATCCTGGGTTTTGCCTTTATCCTGATGCTGGTCTCCTATGTGGCCATGGAGCCGCTGCTGAGGGCCTTTGGAGCAAGCGACCTGAGCCTGCCCTACGCCCGCGACTATCTGCAGATCTATCTGCTCGGCACCCCCGCCTCCATGATTGCCCTGGGCATGGTGCCCTTTATCAATGCGCAGGGTGCCGCCCGCGCCGCCATGCTCTCCGTCGCCATCGGGGCCCTGCTGAACACCGCCCTGGATCCTTTGCTTATCTTTGTCTTCGGCATGGGAGTGCGAGGCGCGGCGCTTGCCTCAGTCCTGGCCCAGCTCGTCGCGGCCGCTTTTGTACTCCGCTGCCTGACAGGGTCGGGCCTCCCGCTTGGCCTTTCGGTCGGGCAGCTCGCGCCGGATCTGGCTCTGCTGCGCCAGATCGTGACGCTGGGGCTGGCGAACTTCACCTTTCAGATCACGAACAGCGCGGTCGCCGTGGTCAGCAACACCATGCTGCTGCGCTACGGCGGCGATGTACATGTCGCTCTCCTGACCATACTCTCCTCGATCCGCCAGGTGATTTCGATGCCCTCCGGCGCCGTCAACACCGCCACGCAGCCGGTGATGAGCTACAACTACGGTGCCAAAAAGCCCGGCCGCGTGCTTGCCGGCATCCGCTTCAATCTCCTCTCCGGCGGTCTCTACAACTTCGTCTTCCAGCTTTTGATCCTGGCCTTCCCGGCCGCCTTCCTGCGGCTCTTCAGCTCCGACCCCGAGCTCATCCGGCTTGGTGTTATGGACACGCGGATCTACTTCGCCGGCTTCGCTTTCATGGCACTGCAGTTTGCCGGCCAGTCCACCTTCCTCGCGCTCGGCATGGCCCGCCACGCGATCTTCTTCTCCCTCCTGAGGAAGGCCATTCTGGTCATTCCCCTCACCCTCCTCCTGCCCGGGATCTGCGGCTTTGGGGTGCACGGCGTCTACCTGGCCGAAACAGCCTCGCAGTACCTGGGGGCGAGCACCTGCTTCCTGACCATGTGGCTCGGGGTTGGGCGGCGCCTGCGGGCGGAGGCGGCGGCCGAGGTGGCGGCAGCGGCAGCGGGGACGGGGGCGGCGACGACCGCGGGGACCGCGGCTGCGGGGACGGCGACTGAGAGCTCAGTGGACTAAAGCTCACAGGCCCGTTGTCAGTCGAGCACATCCACTGCTTATCCCCAGTTTTATAGAATCCCTATTTTTCGAGAAACCACCTGATATCAGCTGTTTCACGCTTTCTGGAAGCCTAAAAGCTGTGGATGTGCTACGCTTAATCCCGCTCCCACGAGCTAAGACTCCAATGCACCGGCATACTCCTTTACCGGATGAGGATTACACCTCACTGGGTCTCCCCCGCACCGAACTGGCGCACCAAACTCTTAGCTCTGGACACCATTTGACGTGCCTGAACGGGTTCGGCGTGTCCTTTGTACAGCTACGCTGTACAAAGGCGGAAATTTTGCTCAAAAAACGGCTCCGGGTGTGCAATTTTTACGCTCTGGACGGATTTCGGTGCTCCGGAACGGGCTCGGCTTGTCCAGCGCGTAAATTTTGCTCAGAAAACAGCTCTGAGTGTGCAATTTTTACGCTCTGGACGGATTTCGGTGCTCCGGAACGGGTTCGGCTTGTCCAGAGCGTAAATTTTGCTCAAAAAACGGCTCCGGGTGTGCATTTTTTACGCGCTGGACAGATTTCGGTGCTCCTGAGCGGGTTCGGCTTGTCCAGAGCGGAAATTTTGCTCAGAAAACGGCTCCGAGTGTGCAATTTTTACGCTCTGGACAGATTTCGGTGCTCCTGAGCGGGTTCGGCTTGTCCAGAGCGTAAATTTTGCTCAGAAAACAGCTCTGAGTGTGCAATTTTTACGCTCTGGACGGATTTCGGTGC
>JASGUW010000154.1 GCA_030055235.1 Bacillota bacterium | reverse complement strand
GCGAGGGCCAGGAACGAAAAAATGGCCACACCCATTAACTCCCGCTGGCCGTCTGCACCGCCGCTGTCTCTTTTTTCTTCTTTTTCACGAAGCGGCGGCAAACAAATCGATGGAAAGCAGTCGTACGGGCGACATCTGATATGCCGCCCTGAATAAGGCACATGAAAATGATCACGGGAGATCATTATTTGCGCTGGTGCTTCGGTATTGGGGCTGTCCATACCCATCAACTCCCGCTGGCGGTGCAGCACCGCCGCTTTATTTTTTATTCCTTATCACGAAGCGGCGGCCAACAAATCGATGGAAAACAGTCGTGCGGGCGACATCTGCTGTGCTGCCCTGAAATGGGAATGTGAAAATGATCAAGGGAGGAGCCAAAAAGTGTCGTTTGTCTCCGGAAAACGGGGCATGAACTCCCAAGTTCTGTCCGTCTCAGAAAACGCTCTCTGTCAGTCATGCCTCCCCAGGAAGAGAAGGCCTCAAAGAATGTGAACACTGCATAAATCCTATTATCCGCAATATGGCCCGTAACAAAGGTCCGAAACAATAGCAAAACAGACACAACTCAAACAGCTCCGCGAGAGGGAGGGCTGGTAAAAACACGGTACGCTTGTAAATGTTCTTTTCCGCAGCAATCATAGTTATTGACGCTGGACCCTGAATCTTTGGCGTAGATTGAAATGATAGAAATGAAAAACGGCGGCGATTGGCGAGCTTATCTGCATACAGCTGGAACGTTTCGAAGAGGCAAAGACTGGATCTTTGATTTTCGTTGCCAAGGAAAAGCAAATCCAGCTGATCCAAGCACTCCTATCCCTATCTCGACTCCGCCTTCTGAGGTCAAGATGGGCTGAAATGTCAATCAAATATGCCATTCCACGCTGTCTTGACCATCAGAAACCCACAAGCTGCTTTTCGTCCCTTTGTCCGCCTTCCGTTTGACATGTTCACCCGTGTCCCGACACATCTGCCGTTCACCCACTCAAACACCGAAGGTCAACGTTCACCGAAATTCGACATTCATCGAAAGCTGATATTCACCGACTGATGACAATCGCGACCCCAAAAGGCAACAAAAAATTCCAGTTGCCACACAACACAGGCGCCAGCTCAAAAAACGCCAAAGAGAAAAAAAAGAAAGAGAAAGAGTCAGGAAACGGGGCGCCTATTGCCCGCCCGTAATGCGATCCGGCTGACGCCAGAGTGTGGTCTGCTCGCGCAGCGATACATAGCCCTCATGTCCGATGATCATGTGGTCCTGCAGGCGGACACCGAGCAGGCGGGAGGCGGCCAGCAGGGCCTCGGTCGCCTTTATGTCCTGGGCGGAGGGCGACGGGTCGCCGCTCGGATGGTTGTGCACCAGAATCAGGCCGGCGGCGTTGGCACGGATGGCCTCCCGGAACACGTCGCGCGGGTCGATCATCAGGGAGGCCAGGCCGCCCTCGCTGACCCGGGCGCTGCGGATCAGGCGGTTCTTCGCGTCCAGAAGCAGCACGCGGAGCTGTTCGTTGGCCAGGCCGCGCATGTCGGGCCCGACCACGGCGGCGACCTGCTCCGGCGACGACAGCTGCGCGCTGCGGTCCGGCTGCGACTGCGAGGTCCGGCGGCCCAGCTCGACGGCGGCCAGCAGCTGCAGCGACTTGATGCGGCCAATCCCGGGCAGGGCACGCAGCTCCTCCACGGAGATGTGGTTGAAGCGCTCCAGCCCCTCTTCGTGACCCGGCAGCGTCAGCAGAGCGTAGGCCAGGTCCAGGGCGTTCAGGTGGCGGTCGCCCGAGCGCAGAATCAGCGCCAGCAGTTCGGCATCCGTCAGCGCTCTGACTCCGAAGCGCTCGGCCCGCTCATAGGGCCGTTCACCGGGTGGCAGTTCCTGCATGCGCGGCCGCTCGCGCCGCCCGCCCTTCGCCGTCATGACTAAAAGAGAGCCGTTCCCGTCGTGCGCGGGAAGGCAGCGACGTCACGGATGTTCTGAACGCCGGTCAGGTACATGACCATGCGCTCGAAGCCCAGGCCGTAACCTGCATGCCGGGTGGTGCCGAAACGCCGCAGATCCAGATACCAGTCGAGCGCTTCCGGGTCCATCCCGAGCTCTGCCAGGCGGGTCTCGAGCCGCTCCAGACGCTCCTCGCGCTGGCTGCCGCCGACGATCTCACCGACGCCGGGCACCAGGCAGTCCATGGCGGCCACCGTGCGGCCATCCTCGTTCTGGCGCATGTAAAAGGCCTTCAGATCACGCGGCCAGTCAGTGACGAAGACCGGACCGCCCACCACTTCCTCTGTCAGAAAGCGCTCATGCTCGGTCTGCAGATCCGAACCCCAGAAGACCGGGTACTGGAAGCGCTCCTTGACGGCCTCCAGACGGGCGATGGCATCGGTATACGTCATGCGGGCGAAGCGGGCCCCGGCGACCTTCTCCAGGCGCTCCTGCAGGCCCGGGGCGACAAAGCGGTTGCAGAAGGCGATCTCCTCCGGACAGCGCTCGAGCACAGCACGGATCAGATGGCGCAGCATGTCCTCCGCAATCTGCATGATGTCGTCAAGATCGGCGAAGGCCACCTCCGGCTCGACCATCCAGAACTCGGCGGCATGGCGCGGCGTGTTGGAGTGCTCGGCGCGGAAGGTGGGGCCGAAGGTATAGACCCGGCTGAAGGCCTGGGCAAAGGCTTCGGCGCCAAGCTGGCCGGTGACGGTGAGAGCGGTTTTCTTCTCAAAGAAGTCCTGACTCCAGTCCACCTCACCCGCCGCGGTCAGAGGCGGATTCTTCTCATCCAGGGTCGTGACCCGGAACATATCTCCCGCCCCCTCGGCGTCAATGCTCGTGATCAGGGGGGTGTGGACAAGCAGGAAGCCGCGCTCATGGAAGAACTCATGGATGGCGTGCGCCGTTTCCGAGCGCACCCGGAAGACGGCGTTAAAGAGTCTGGCCCGCGGCCTGAGATGCGGAATGGAGCGCAGAAATTCGGGACTGTGGCGCTTCGGCTGCAGAGGATAGTCGGGCCTGGTCCGGCCTTCGATCAGGACACAAGTCGCTTCCAGCTCACAGGGCTGCCTGCCCCCGGGCGTGGCCCTGAGAATGCCGCGGATGCGGAAGGCGGCGCCGGAGCCTTCAGAGACGATTTCTGCGAAGTTTGCGACCCGTTCCGGGGTCAGGACAATCTGCAGACCGGAGAAGGCAGAGCCGTCCGAAAGGTCAATAAAGGCCAGATTCTTCAGATCGCGGATGGTCCTCGACCAGCCGGCGACTTCGACCTCCCGGCCGTCGTGGGCGGCGATATCCGCCAGTATCGTACGAATCTGCAGTGGGAGCATCAGCTTCCCTCCTCTCCTTCCGGATCCGCTCCGGGGCGGCCGTGACAGTTCTTGTACTTCTTCCCGCTGCCGCAGGGGCAGGGTTCGTTGCGGCCGACGCGCATCTCGTCGCGGCGGGCAATGCGTTCCCGACGGTAACGCTTCCCGATCTCCTCCCGCTTTTCTTCGTCAAAGACCCGGTTCCAGGCCTCCAGGCCGAAGAGCCAGCGGGCGCCGGCCCGGTGCATGTTGTAGAGCAGCTGCTCAAAGTCGATGTCGAGCCGGATCCAGGTCCCGTCGTCCATCTCCTCCAGAGGGATCGGCTGCTTCAGGCTCTCCCTGATGCCGTCGAGGAAGCCTGTGAAGATGACCATGTCACCGTCAAAGCCAAGCCGCTCCTGCAGGCTTTGGGCCTCACCGCTCCATTCGCTTCCTTCCGGATAGCTTTCCAGAATTCGGCGGTAGGCTTCTGTCTCCAGCTCGTAGTAGCGGTCGACGAAGCGGCTGTAGGCCGCCTGATCTGAATTATCGTTGATTTTCTGATTCCAGGCAGAGAAATATTCCATCCCTTTTCCTCCTGATCCGCCTGATCCGCGCGCCCCGGATCAGGCAAAACGCCGGGCCAGGCGGTCCCTGATGGCGGCGATGAAGGCCGTACTGCTCAGGGTGCGCGCATTGGGCAGGCTTGTGGCGGCGGCCAGATCACCGGTCATCTCACCGTTTTCCACCGTTTCCCTCGTCGCCGCCTCCAGCGCGTCGGCGAAGGCCACCAGATCACTGGTTCCGTCGAGCTCGCCGCGCTTGCGCAGAGCACCGCTCCAGGCAAAGATGCTGGCGATGGGGTTGGTAGAGACATCTTCGCCGGCCTGCCAGCGACGGAAGTGGCGGGTTACGGTGCCGTGTGCGGCCTCGTACTCCCAGGCCCCGCGCGGCGAAACCAGCACGGAACTCATCATGGAGAGTGAGCCGTAAACGGTTGCCACCATGTCGCTCATGACGTCGCCGTCATAGTTCTTGCAGGCCCAGATCATGCCGCCGGAGGAGCGCACGATACGGGCGACCGCATCATCAATCAGGGTGTAGAAATACTCGATCCCGGCCTCTTCAAAGCGGCGGGCATAGTCGGCCTCATAGATGGCGGCGAAGCGGTCCTTGAAGTGGTGGTCATAGGTCTTGGAGATGGTGTCCTTGGTCGCAAACCAGAGATCCTGGCCCGTCTCCAGGGCGTAGCTGAAACAGCTGTGGGCGAAGGCGTCGATGGAGCTGTCGGTGTTGTGCATGGCCTGGACAATGCCGGCGCCGTCGGAGAACTGGTGAATCACCTGGCGCGTCTCCGAGCCGTCCGGGGCCACCAGAACCAGATCGGCACGGGCGGCGGCGGCCGCCTTCGCCTCTACCGCCTTATAGACATCGCCGTAAGCATGACGCGCAATCGTGATCGGCCGCGTCCAGCGCGGAATTAAAGGCTCAATGCCCCGCATCAGGATGGGGGCACGGAAGACCGTGCCGTCGAGCATGGCTCGGATGGTCGCGTTCGGACTGGGCCACATTTTCTTGAGGCCAAACTCCCTGACGCGTTCAGCGTTTGGGGTGATAGTCGCGCACTTGACGGCGACTCCGAGCTCCAGCGTGCGCAAAGCGGCCTGACGGGTGATCTCGTCATCACTGGCATCACGGGCTTCCATCCCCAGATCGAAGTCCTCTGTCTGGAGTGCCACAAAGGGCTCAATAAGCTGTCTGCGGATCTGACTCCAGAGCACGCGCGTCATCTCATCGCCGTTCATGTCGACGAGAGCGGTCTTCATTTCAATTTTGGCCATGGTGTTCCTTTCTTCTTTGGCGTACATATCCTGACTGGCGCCGGACATCAGCGGCTGCGCCGAAGATGCCGCGACCAGGCCGCGGCGCGGCCGGTCTGCGCCAGCAATATTTCCAGTGCCACCCTGTCGGCGAGCTTCCCGGATTTTACCGCCTGGTCCGTAGCGGCACAAGCCGCAATCAGGGCCGCCAGGCGGCGGCGGTCGAAATTGCGGGCCTGCCGCCTGAGGCGTTCGGCGACATAGGGAGACAGGCCCAGGTACTGTTGTATTTCACGTTCATCAAACTCCAGTGCACACAGCAGCTGCCGGAAATGACGCGCCAGCATCAGGAGAATGACAAGCGCCGGTTGGCCGCCGTCCAGCAGCACATGCAGAAGGCGCAGCGCCGCCATTGTCTGCCCGTCAGACAGCAGGTCGGTCAGATCAAAGATCGTCCCCCGCTGGTCACGGATGGCGATGCGGTTGACTTCGCTTTCGTCAAGCTGCGTCCGGCCCAGATCGGCGGCATAGAGCAGGAGCTTGTTTATCTCCTCTCCCAGCAGTGCCAGGTCCCCTTCGCAGCGGTCGACAAAGGAGTCGAGCGTCTGGCGGTCAAGCCGCAGCCCTCCGGCACGCAGCCGCTCCGTGGCCCAGGCGCGTGCGGATTGATGCGAAGGGCGATCAAAGACCGCCTCCACCCCGCCCGCTTCGCGCAGCAGGCGCAGCCCGGCTGCGCGGCCGTCCACCGCTGTTTCGTAGAAAACGAGGCAGCTGCCGCCGGAAAGCTTCTGGAGCAGACGTTCGACATTCTGGCGCCCTTCGGCTCCGGGGCGGAACCAGCCGCTGTCGCGGATCTCGACCAGGCGGTAGGGGGACATGAAGGGCGGAGTTCTGAGGGCATTCGCCAGCTCGTCCAGATCCAGGCGGCGACCTTCATAGCGCTGATGGTCGAGCGCAGCCATGCCCGGGGCAATGACAGTCTCCCGCAGGGCGCCCAGAACCTGGGCGGCCAGATAGCGCTCCTCCCCGCCGATCAGGTAGCAGGGCGCGATACCGCCCACCCTGATGCGCTCAATGAGAGCATGGGCCTGGGCGATGCTGTCAGTCTGTTTCCGGGATCTCGCCATAGCCAACCTCCCGCAGCGTCCGTACACGAAAAGCACGGGCTCTGACATCCATGATGATGCATCCGTCACGATCGGTGCGTAGAACCCGGCTGCCTGCGTCCAGCCAGGATTCTAGCACAGCCGGGGCGGGATGCCCGTATGAGTTCGGACCCACCGAGATAACGGCGCAGCGCGGCCGCGTCCGGGCGACCAGCAGGCGGTCACTTGACGTGGCGGAACCATGGTGGGCAACGTGGACGACATCGACTCTCCCGATCCCGTGTTCGGTCACCAGACGGCGCTCCTGAGCGGCCTCCAGATCGGCAAGCAGCAGCAGCTTCCAGCCATGCACTTCGATAAGGCAGGCGCGCGAATGGGCGTTGCTGCCGCTCTCCCCCTGGCGGACCGGGACCAGGGAGTGGACATGCACCGCTCCCGTCGCCAGTCCCGTCTGCGGCCAGATACAGTCCTTCACCCCGGCCCGGGCCGCCGCCTCCCGGACCTGGAGCCGCTCGGCCGTCTGAGCCTGGCCGTCTTCCGGCGGCCAGACGACGCCATGGACCAGACCCGACTCGATCAGGCTGCGGGCGGCGCCGCTGTGGTCCTGGTCCCAATGTGTCAGAACGAGCAGATCGATACGGCGGCGGCCGGCGGCGGCAAGCGCCCGTGGCAGTATGCTCATGCCGGCCCCTTGGGTACCGGTATCAATCAGGATGCAGGGCCCGCCACGACAGTCGAGCAGCGTCGCATCACCCTGGCCGACGGCATAGAAATAGACCCGGAGATCCGGCGCCGTGAGATGCCTGACAGCCGGTATGAGTAGAAAGACGACAGCCATGCCCAGAACCAGGCGGGCCGGTCCTGGTCGTGGCTTTCGCAGTGATAAAGCGATGAGAAACAGGCAGGCGGCTCCAATAAAGAGGAGGTCCCGGGGCAGCAGCGTGATTTCCGGCAGTCCGGCGGCTGCGGTCCGCCGCGCCAGAGAAACCAGAGCGTCCAGCAGCCAGGCTGTGCCGCTGTAGAGCGGGGCGGCCAGCCTGGCCAGAATGGGAAAGGCTTCCAGCGGCAGCAGCGCCACCGGCAGCAGCAGGGCGGTCAGCAGTGTTGCGAGCGGCATGGCGAGGAGGTTTGCCAGCAGGCCGGCACTGCCTATCGCCTGCCCGAAGCTGATGAGAAAGGGCAGCAGGGCAAACTGGGCGGATAGAGTGATGAACAAAGCGTCCAGAGCGGAGTGGCAGGACTTTTTCACATATCTCACCAGACGCCTTTCTTCACGCACAGACGGAATGGGCGGCCTGCCAATTGCCCGGCGTCTCAGGGCCAGGCGGAGCTTTAGATGGTCGCGGATCTCTGCGAAAACCGCCTCCGCCTTCCGCTTCAACAGCGGTGCCAGGCCAACGATCGCGGCGCTCGCGGCCAGCGACATCAGGTATCCCGTTTTCAGCACCAGCAGGGGCCGCAGCAGCAGGGTCAGGAGAGCCGCCAGCACCAGGCGGTCCAGCGGCCGGCTCGGACGCTCCAGCAGGCGGGCCAGAAGGGCCAGCAGTGCACAGACGAGGGCCCGGCTGACGGAGGCGTCGAAGCCGCTGAGGGCCGCAAAGAGAAAGAGGACCAGGGCACCGATGAGGCGCCTGACGCGGGAACTGAGGCTGCCGGAACGCAGCAGGCTCATGACCAGAAAGAGGATCGTCGCCAGATTGGAGCCGGACACCACCAGGAGATGGCTGAGATTGGCCCGGCGAAAGTCCTCCTTAATGGCAGGATCAAGGCCTTCCGTATCGCCGGTCAGCATGGCGGCAGCCAGACTGCCGCGCCCGGAACCCAGGGCCAGCCTGAAGCGCCTGCCGAGGCGTTCGCGCAGCCGGGGCAAAAGACTCTGAAGCTCCTGAAGGGCTGTGGGCGGCGGTCTGTCGATCGCAAGGACGGACTTCGCCTGAATTTGAAGGAAACAACCGTCGAGATAGAGCTGGCGGCGCTGCCGGAAGGCGCCGGGATTCTGGGGAGGACCGGGCCGTTCCAGGCGGCCGTGAAGCTCTACGATGTCGCCGGGCCTGACGGCTGTCCCTGCCGGCAGGCGCAGCGCGACCTGTGGCACGGGGCCACGGTCGAGCAGTCTGGCCTTCGCATTCATAGTCCCTGATGCTGAAACGCTCAGGATCTGAAGGCGATGTGTCCCGGCGGCGGAGGAGGCTGTTCTGGCTGCAACGTACTGGGGGACGACGATCTGAAGGCCGATTGAGAGGAGGCCGAGCAGCGGCAGGAGCCAGAAGCCAAGAAGTTCAGCAGGGCCCGGGTTTGCTCCGCGCCGCAGCCAGTGGAGGCGGATCCCCAGGCCCGCCAGCAGCAGCAGGCAGGACAGTGGCAGGAAGAGACGCGGGCGTTCCAGGACCAGGGCGGCAAGGCCGCCGAGGGCTGTCAGGTGGATCCAGCGCAGGTGGAGCGACAGGATGGGCGGTGGGGTTTTTGTGTCTGCTGTTTTCATGGCGACAGTATGGCGCCATAGAGGCGGCCAGTTTCTGCGCCAAATCCGCCAAAATGCGCCCTGCGCGCCTTATAATCGGTCTGGCGGGCAGGCGCCTGGCAGGCAGACAGAAGGCTTCTGGTCTCTCAGTCGGTCCTAAGCTCGGCTTCGAGCCAGTCGGCAAGCTCCTTGATGCCTTCGCGCTTGGTGTTTGAGATGACAAAGATTTCTGCTTCGGGGTAGGAGCGGGCGAAGTCTTCCCGGCGGCGTCTGCGGGCCTGGCTGGCAAGCTTGTCAGCCTTGGTCAGCACCAGCGCATAGGGCAGGCCGTGATGGTGGAGGAAAGTCATGAGGCCAAGGTCGTCCTGGGAGGGTTCGTGACGGATATCAAGCAGGAGAAGGACGAGTCGGATCGGGCGATCGGCCTGAAAGTAGCTGTCAACGAGTTCCGAGAAGGATTCGCGGACAGCCAGCTGGGCGGTATAGCCATAGCCCGGCAGATCGGTGAGGTACCAGTCGTCGCGGACGCGAAAGTACAAAAGCTGCCGGGTCTTCCCCGGCGTTCGCGAAACGCGGGCCAGCTTCTGGCTGCCGGCCAGGGAATTGACCAGACTTGATTTTCCCGCATTGGAACGACCGGCCAGAACGACCTCCGGCAGACCGTCCTGGGGACAGGCGGCAAGTTTATGGGCGGGGCCGACAAAGCGGACGGGTCCTTTAAGCATTGACAGTTCCTTTCGTACGCGACAAGTCTGGCAGATTTCGGAAGATTATTCTACCGAAATGAAAAGTCAGGGGCTGGATCATGCTAGAATTGAGTGTCCGCTTGCATCAAGACATCGGGAAGGAGTCTCACGATGCCACAGCATGTTGCCGAAACCGAAAGCAGCTACTACATCTATAACCAGTACGGTGACAACCGCATGGTGCCGGTCGGACCCGTAGGCCTGATTGATCTCGAAGGTGCCAGAGACTTCGCCTCTCAGGTGAACAACTATCTCTACCGTCGCCGCCTGCAGTACTTCGAACGTGGCCCCGCGGCTTTTGACCAGCAGCCGGGTTTCCTGCGCCGTGATTATCGCCTGGCTTTCGCCTGTGAGCGTTTGAGCACCGGAGAGGGAAAGGCACGCCTCCTGGCCACTGCCCGCGGCCATGACATCTTTATCCTCTGCGACGTACTGAACCACAGCTGCAGCTATCAGCTGTTCGGAAAAACCAAGCGGATGAGTCCAGATGAACACTATCAGGACCTCAAGCGCGTCATTCTGGCCATCAGCGGGAAGGCCAGACGCATCAATGTCATCATGCCCTTCCTCTATGAGAGCCGGCAGCATAAGCGCAACGCCCGTGAGTCGCTCGACAGCGCCTGGATGCTTGAGGAACTGCACGAGCTGGGCGTAACCAACATTTTGACCTTTGACGCCCATGATCCCCGTGTGGCCAACGCCATTCCGGTTTCGGGCTTCGAAAACATTCCGGCCACCTATCAGATCATTAAGGCGATGAAGCGCCACATGCCGGACCTCAGTGAGTGCAACGAAAATCTGATGATCATCTCCCCTGATGAGGGGGCCATCCAGCGGGCCATGTATTTTTCGACGCTGCTTAACGCCCCCCTGGGCACCTTCTTCAAGCGCCGTGACTTCACCCGCATCATTGACGGCCGCAACCCCATCCTGAGCCATGAGTTTCTGGGGAATGAGGCCGACGGGAAGAACGTCCTCATCTTCGATGACATGATCGCCTCCGGCGACTCCATGCTGGACATCGCCCGGGAGATGAAGGAGCGCAACGCCGGACACGTCCACTGCGCCGCCACCTTCGCGCTCTTCTCCCACGGTCTTGAACGCTTCGACCAGGCCTATGAAGAGGGCATTATCGAGCGTGTCTACAGCACCAATCTCATCTACCATCATCCGGATCTGCTCAAACGCCCCTGGTATGTCGATGTCAACATGGCGAAGTATGTCGCTCTCCTGATTGATGCAATCAATCATGACGCCTCTCTCTCCGCCCTGCTCGATCCCACGGCCAAGATCCGCCGCCTGCTCAGCAGGAAGGATGAGGACCTGCTGGCAGCCCAGACCACAGACGGAGGTATGAACTGATGCCTGATGCGATCAAGCCCGCCAGCGAAAGCGGTTCCGCCTACACCGACTACACCCATTACAATCTGGCCAATGCCGAGCCCGTAGCGCCGCTCGGCCTGGTCGCGCTGCCCGGCAGCCGCAGCTTTGTCGAGCTCGTCGATTACCATCTCTGCAAACGGCGGCGGGCGCAGTTTGAGCGCAGTGACAGCCTGGTCCGCCTCGACAGCGGCGAGCTGCGTGAGACCTATATTCTGGATGCCGACGCCATCCGCTTCGCCACCGGCGAGGGAAAGGGACAGTTCAACGTCAGCGTTCGCGGCCATGACCTCTTTCTTTTCTGTGATGTCATGAACCACTCGGTCACCTACACCATGTGGGGTGAAGAGGTCCCGATGAGCCCTGACGAGCACTTTCAGGACCTCGTGCGCATGATCCTGGCTGCGACCGGAAAGGCCAAGCGCATCAACGTCATCATGCCCTTCCTCTATGAGAGCCGGCAGGATGTCAGGCAGTCCCGCGAATCGCTGGACTGTGCCTACATGCTCAGGGAGCTTGCAATGCTCGGCGTTGACAACATCATCACCTTCGACGCCCACGATCCGCGCATCGAAAACGCCCTGCCGCGCCAGTCAGTGGAGAACATCCCCGTCTCCTACCGCCTGATCCAGTCCCTCCTGGTCACCTATCCCGATATCCGGCTCAAGGGCGAGCGCTCGCTGATGGTGGTCAGCCCGGACGAGAGCGGCATGAAGCGCTCCATGTTCTATGCGACGATTCTGGAACTGCCCTTCGGCACCTTCTATCGCCAGCGCGAACATGATCAGACACGCGGCGCCGACGGGAACGAGGTCATCGATTACAAGTTTCTGGGTGATGAGCCCGAGGGCCGGGATGTCCTCATTGTTGACGACATGATCAATACCGGAGCTTCGGTGGTGGAAACGTCAATACGACTTAAGGCCATGGGCGCCAAGCGTGTCTTTTGTCTCTCGACCTTCCCGCTGTTTGTCGAAGGCGTCGACAAAGTGGCTGATGCGGTCCGGCGTGGTAAGATCGACCGCGTCTTCTGCACAAACCTGATCTACCGTCGTCCGGAACTGCTCGCCGCCCCCTGGTACACGGACGTCGATGTCTCCTCCTTCGTCACGCTCCTGGTCGACGCCATCAACTACAACCTCTCCATTGCCAAGCTCATCGATCAGAAGGAAACGATCCGGGAGATCATCGAGCTGCATCAGCAGGCTCAGAGCATCTGGGATCTGGCGACGAAACGCGGTTAGCTCGAGATCGTCAGCTCTGCCGGAAAGTGACAGCCGAAATCCCTGTGAGAGACCAGGGTTTCGGCTGTTTTTCATGTGGGCAAGTGGCTCATAATTCGATGGGTAACAGCAAGTCTCCCCGGCGATATACGGTGTCATCGGCAGGAAGTTAACGCAGTAATAGAAAAGGAACGGATTGATCGGTTCAAACAAGCCAGTGATGCTCAGTACCCGAACAGGTCCGACACTGGCGCGGTATCCAACGCGGGAGAACGATCTTCGGCGGCTGCTTTATGTCCTGTCAGGGGCCTTGTCATTAGAATCATGAATCCCGGTCTATCCAGCCGCCGGTGCGAAGATCTGCGGGGCTCGATGTCATAACGTCGAAGCATTCTTCACTGGGTGAAGAATCACTGTTCATTTTGCTTTTGTACTGAGCCGCCGTAGCGAAAAGCGGAGCCTCTCGTTCTCAGCCTGCAGGTACAAACAGCAGTTTTGTGACCTCCCCTGGTCTTTTCCGCGCTCCCATTTCAGGACACCGCAGCAAGTGTCGCCCGCACAACTGCTTCCAATCAATTCATTTGCCGCCGCCTGTGATAACGAATAAAAAAGAGAAAGCGGCGGTGCAGACTTCGTAGTGGAGTAAATAGGTATGGCCAGTTTTTTCGTTCCTGCCCCGCTTTCGGGGCACCAGCGCAAGTGCTGGCGCTTCAAAGCAATCTGCTTAATCGGCGACCCAAACGGCTACTGGGTTTGTTCTACCAGCCCTGTCAATCTCAGGATGAGTCAAGAAAACATTTTTCGTCAAATCTTCCTTCTTAAGTAGGTGATGATTGATTTTAGCTTGCTTCTTTCGATTCTTTTATTGGCTGCCTGGTCTAAATTACAAACAACTAGGATGATGCTGTACAGAGCTTTGTTCTTTTCAATACAGTTTCTGATATTGCTATTGCCACCGCCTGTAGATGAGTCCGATATTTGCTGTCATAAGATCTTTATGTTTCAGCAGTTGGGTGATGTAACACTGCTCTGTTCGCTCTCGCTGATGCTGAGTATGTGAACGCCGATTTAATATGGGTTTTCGAGGACGCTTCTTGAGTCGAATCCGCCTCTTAGACATATCTCATCCAGGTTCCTTTTCACAGTACGATAATCGTAACGATCAATTCCATGAACTACAGAACCCAGATCATCCCCTTTACTGAAAACTTGAAGCTGTGTTTCATGAAACATGTCAAGGTTGAGTAAGTGCAGGTTGTGACTAGAGACAATCAGTTGTCCTTTGGTGTTTGTCGGTGAGTGAATTACGCTGTTAAAGATCCGGATGAGAGATTTTATTCCAATGGAAGAATCTAAATTGTCAATCACAACCGTCTTTCCCTTGTAAATTTGTAATAACTGAGGTAAAAGATAGATCGCTTTTTTGATTCCTTGGGATTCGAAGGACATCGCAAACTTTTTTGCGATCCCGGAATCCTTTCGATTCAGGTAAGGCTGATATCTCGTATGCCCTTCTGGATTGATCATCTCCTCGAAAAAAATATCGGATATCGTTGGATCGACAAACTGAAGGATCTTTTTCGCGTCATCCGAGTATTCTTTCACGATGTTTAGCTCATCTGCCTCAAGACTCATCAAAGGGAGGAACTCCATGCCCCAATGAATCGGTTCTTCCGCTTCGACCAGAATTTGGGAGACTATATTTCTGAACTCGGAAATCGGCTCTGCCAGCCAATCTCTCAGCTTCTTGAGAAGAGTGTCAGTAGATTTTCGAGAAAAAAGCTCCTGAAGAGATGTACGTTTGTTCACAGCAGCTGTCAAATTCAAGCTCTCATCAGCAAATGAAAAGATTTCCTGCTCATCTTGTCTGAAAGATTCACGGAGAACCACACCTGAGCGATTATACTCGAGCTCATAATCGAACTCTCTTCCTTTATTACAGATAGATATTTTGAAACAGACCGAATGTGACCTGTAGTGAAATAGCTCAGTGTTATGCACGTGTAACCCATTAAGGATAAGCATCACTAAGTGCCTGAGTGCATAGATCCAATTGGACTTCCCAGATGCGTTATCACCAAACAAGACAACAGACTTCATGGGTCTGTTCTTCACATCCAGATGAAAATTATGCTCGTATTTCGTTCCCTTTAAGCGAGCGCCCGGAGTCGGCATGAGATACATTTCCTGCCATTCGAAGAACGACAAAAATCCGCTCACTCCAAAATAAAGCAACATAAGCGTAAGCTCCAAAGCTTTTTATAGTACAGAACATTATAAAGATAAGCAGTAATATTGCTTATCTCTTGAGGGGGGTTTCGACAGCCAGATAAAAGCAGGAGAACGGAATCCTCTGCAGTCGTAATATCTTAGCTATTTATTAGACATGTGGAATATCAATGCCCAGACGGATATAGAAAAGTTCTGTTAAGCAATACGAGCAAAAAAGAGCTGTGCTGCCTGATCTTGGATGCTTCAATCGTCCGGGCCTTCCGCCTACCAGCCCTGCTCCCGGATCAGCCTGGCCAGGTCTGAGGCCATCCGGTTGCGGGAAACGCCGATCGCGTCGTGACTGTCCGCCGCCTCCGCCTCGAGCACGGCCGCCAGGTCCTCTGAGCGGAAGGGCAGGCCCGGCCAGGCGGCCTCGACCCGGCGGATCCAGGCCTCATCAAGGGCGTCGGTGTGGATCCGCACCGTCTCAACACGGCCGTCCCGGACGTTGAAGCCCAGCCGCACCAGACCCCAGTCAAAACGCTCGCCGACCTCGTGGCCAAAGGCGATGCTCTCACCATAGTTCCAGTCCCAGGAGGCGAAGCGGGCCGCACGGGCGGCGAAGTCGGGCAGCTCCGTGAAGCGGGCGGGGGAGACGCGCTCGATGGGGCTGTCGCCACTGCCATAGCAGGCGATGAAGGCCCGCTCGATGGCGTCCTGCACCTCGCCAACTGTCAGTTCGGGGCGGAAGGCGGAGAGGTTCGTGACCCTGGAGCGCACGGAACGGATGCCGCGGGCGGCGAGCTTTTCGGGCGCCACATTGAGGTAGCGGCCGAGCCGCCCGTAGTCCGAATTCAGCAGGATGGTGCCGTGGTGCAGGCCGACCCCGCGATCAATGCGAAAGGCATTCCCGGAAAACTTCATCCCATCAAGCAGAATGTCGTTGCGCCCGGAACGCTGGGCCTCCATCCCCAGCTCATGTACCACACCGATGATCAGGTCGAAACTGCGGTCGAGGTTGAAAACCCGCTGCGGCAGCAGGATTGAGAAGTTGAGGTTGCCAAGATCATGGTAAACCGCTCCGCCGCCGGTGGTGCGGCGGGCCAGGCGGCCGCCCTCCGCCTCGAGCAGGGCTGTGTGGCATTCGGCCCAGGCATTCTGGTTGCGGCCGATGACGACGGTGTGGTCGTTCTGCCAGAGGTAGAGGATGGCGTCGGCGGGCGGCTCGGGGCCGGCAAGGGCCGCAAGCAGCTGATCCTCCAGAGCCAGATTATGCCAGGGGTTGGTGCCGCTTTCGCGCAGCAGCAGCAGACGGGGATGCATGGGCGGGTGGCCTCCTTCAGGGCTGGTGTTCAGGGCAGAGTGTTCAGGGCAGTGTAACACCGGCTGCCTCGGCCTGCTTCCGCAGCTCGCGCGGAAGCGGCCCCTCGCTGACCAGGACGTCGATGTCCTCAAAGCGGGCGAAGGTAAAGGGCAGCTGGCTGTCCAGCTTCGAACTGTCCATCAGGACGATGACGCGGCGGGCCTTCTGGATGACACGGCGCTTGAGGCGGGCCTCCTGATGGTCGCCGCAGGAGAAGCCGCTCGTCAGAGAGAAGGCGGAAGCCGCCATGACTGCGGTATCGACATTCAGGGCGTCGACGTATTCGTCGGCGGGGGAGCCGGAGAGCGTCAGCGTGTCGGGGTTGAGCTGGCCGCCGGTCAGGTGGACGCGGATGCCGGGCTTCGCCGCGAGCTCGATGGCGATGTTGGGGGCAGGAGTCAGGACGACGAGATTGGGCACATCGAGAGCATGTGCGAAGATCATGCAGGTGGTACCGGAATCCACATAGAGGGAGGTGCCGGGGCGGATGAGAGCGCTGGCCTTCTGGGCGATGGCGAGCTTGGCTTCGGTATTCTCGAGCTGGCGCTGGCGGTAGGCGGCCTCCTTCAGCAGGCTCAGGCGGTGCAGGGAGGCGGCGCCGCCGCGGGTGCGGATCAGCTCGCCGTCCTGTTCCAGGGCCTCCAGATCGCGCCGCAGCGTCATCGTCGATACCTGCGGGAAGAGTTCAGCCAGCTCGGCCAGGCGGATCTCGCCACGGCTCTGGATGATCGAGTTGATCTGCTCGCGACGTTCCTTGAGCACGTTTTGTGCCTCCTTTCGACCGGGGACGCGGGAGGCGCGTCCCGAGCTTTGCAAAAATCATGTAATGTGATCATAATATGTTCGAAATTCACAATCAAGTGTTCAAAACTCACATAGCTTCCGTTATAATCGCGGATGACATTGACAAGAGGATAAAGGAGACGAACGAGATGAAAACCACCGCTGTACGCCTCTATGGAAAGAATGACCTGCGTCTGGAGAGTTTCGAGCTGCCGCCGATCGGGGATGACGAGATTCTGGCGACGGTGATTTCTGACAGCATCTGCATGTCGAGCTATAAAGCCGCCATTCAGGGCACCGCTCACAAGCGTATCCCGGACGATGTGGCCCTAAATCCCATCATCATCGGCCATGAGTTCTGTGGCGAAATTCTGGAGGTCGGTGCCCGATGGCAGGAGCAGTTCCAGCCGGGGCAGCGCTTCACGATTCAGCCGGCACTCAACAATCCGGAGAATGTTTATGCTTCGCCGGGCTACAGCTTCCGCTATATCGGCGGTTCGGCGACCCATATTGTGATTCCCTCTATCGTCATGGAGCTCGGCTGTCTGCTGCCCTATGACGGCGACGCCTACTATCATGGCTCGCTGGGTGAGCCGATGTCCTGCATCGTGGGTGGTTTTAATGTGAACTACCATACCGTGCCGGGCAGCTATGAGCACAAGATGGGCATCGTCGAGGGCGGCAACATGGCGCTGCTGGCCGGGGTCGGGCCGATGGGGCTCGGCGCCATCGACTATGCCATCCATAATCCGCGGAAGCCGCGGCTGTTGGTGGTTACGGACATCGACAGCGAGCGTCTGGCCCGGGCGGAGCAGCTCTTTTCTCCGGAAGCGGCGGCCGGGCAGGGTGTGCGCCTCGTCTACCTGAACACGCGCGGGATCGAGGATGTCCCGGCCGCGCTGCTGGCCGAGACGGAGGATGGCCGCGGCTTCGACGACGTCTTCGTCTACGCGCCGGTGGCGGCGCTGCTGGAGCAGGCCTCGGCGGTGCTGGCCTTTGACGGCTGCCTGAACTTCTTCGCGGGTCCGACGGATCCGGGCTTTTCGGCGCGCTTCAATTTCTACGATGTGCACTACCGTGCGACGCACGTCGCCGGCAACAGCGGCGGCAACACCGACGATCTGATCGAGTCGCTCGATCTGATGAGCCGCGGGGTCATCGACCCCTCCGCCATGGTCACACATATCGGCGGCCTGAACGCGGTAGTCGACACGACACTGCGCCTGCCGGAGATCCCGGGCGGGAAGAAGCTGATCTATACGCATATCGACATGCCGCTGACGGCGATTGAGGATTTCGGCCGCTTGGGGGAGACGGATCCGCTTTATGCCGAGCTCGACCGCCTCTGCCGTGCCAATCGCGGTCTCTGGAGTGCGGAGGCGGAGCGTTATCTGCTCGCCAACGCGCGGCCGCTCGAACTGGAGGCGTGAGAGATGAATGAGATGAATGCTGCTGCGGCGGCTGAAGCGGCCGACAGGCGCGGGCGGGCTGCCCGGCTTGCCCCGGCCCTGCGCGTGCTGCTGGGTTCCGGTGCCCGGCGGCCGCTGCTTCGTTTTGTGGCGGAGGGCGAGGCGGTGGGCAGTGAGACGCTGCCTGTCCTGACGCTTGAAGAGAATGTGGATTTTGACGCACTGCGGGCGCGCATTGCGGATTTGGGCGGCCCGGCCGAGCTGCGTATTCCCGGCCTGGGGAGCTTTCTGCCCCGTCAGGCGGCGGTCACCGCCCCGGGCCGGCGCCTGGCGGGCCGCATCGTCCTGGTGACAGGTGCGGCGCAGGGTTTCGGTGAGGGCATCGCCCGTGAGCTCGCGGCAGAGGGCGCGGTCCTCGTGATCGCCGACCTGAATCTGGAACTGGCCGAGTGCGTCGCTGCGGTGCTGCGGGCGGAGTACGGGCCGGATGCCGCGATCGCGCTGCCGGTCGATGTGTCGGACGAATCCTCTGTGGCCGCGCTGATGGAGACGGTTGCGCTCCGGCTCGGCGGCCTCGACCTGCTGGTTTCGAATGCCGGCGTCCTGCGCGCCGGCGGTCTGGAGGACATGACGCTCGCGTCTTTCGAGTTCGTGACGCGCGTCAACTACACCGGCTTTTACCTGGTGACGCGCTACGGCGCCCGCCTGATGCGCGCCGCCGCCGCCGTCGATCCGGAATACAGCGCCGACATCGTACAGGTGAATTCCAAGTCGGGGCTTGAGGGCTCAAACCGCAACTTCGCCTATGCGGGCGGGAAGTTTGGCGGCATCGGGCTGGTGCAGAGTTTCGCGAAGGAACTCGTCGACGACCGCATCAAGGTCAACGCCGTCTGTCCCGGCAACTACTACGAAGGTCCGCTGTGGAGCGATCCCGAGAAAGGCCTCTTCGTGCAGTACCTCAACAGCGGGAAGGTGCCCGGCGCCACCAACGTCGAGGATGTCTATCGCCACTACGTGAAGCAGGTCCCGATGCGCCGGGGCTGCTCGCCGCTTGATGTCAGCCGCGCCATCCTCTACTGCGTCGAGCAGGCCTACGAGACCGGCCAGGCCCTGCCCGTGACCGGCGGCCAGACGATGCTGAACTGAAGTTCGCGGGCGGATCGGATATCTGATATCCGATATCAGATATCCGATAGAGGAAGTGGCTTCGCCTGAGCTGAAGTCCGGGTTTCTGCGGTGCATGAGTGCGGAAGTTTAGAATTCAGCTAAGTAAACGAGATAAAAGTGAGCAAAATTTACGCTCTGGACAAGCGGAGCTCGTTGATTGCAGCTGAAATCCGTCCAGAACGTAAAAATTGCACAGAAACGGAGAGAAAGTGAGCAAAATTTACGCTCTGGACAAGCGCGGCCCGTCGGTGGCAGTTGAAATCCGTCCAGAACGTAAAAATTGCACAGAAACGGAGAGAAAGTGAGCAAAATTTACGCTCTGGACAAGCGCAGCCCTTCGGTGGCCGTCGAGATCCGTCCAGAACGT